>DASWYE010000001.1:0-12754 GCA_036405115.1 Telluria sp.
GTCAGCGCCGCCGTCGCGTCCCTTTTCCTCACTGTCCCGTCGTTCGCCGTGGAGCCCGGCGCCACCGCCACGTTGGCCCTGCTGGAAACAAGCGACCTGCACTCCAACGTTCTCAGTTATGACTATTTCAAGCTGGCGGCCGACCCGTCGTTCGGCCTCGAACGCACCGCCACCCTGATTGCGCAGGCGCGCAAGGAATTTGCGAACACGCTCCTGCTGGACAATGGCGACACCATCCAGGGAACGGCGCTGGCCGACTACCAGGCGCTGGTCAGGCGCGTCAGGTGCGGGGAACAAATCGCCGTCTACAAGGCGCTGAACAAGCTTGGCGCAGAGGGCGGCGGCATCGGCAACCACGAATTCAACTACGGGCTGGAGTACCTGGCCCAGGTGACCGGCCGCCAGTTCGACGTGCCGGGCATGAAGAAGCCGGCCAAGGCATGCGCAGGGCCGGGATTCCCGCAGGTGCTGGCCAACGTCTACAGCGTCAAGACCAGGGCGCCCTTGTTTGCGCCTTATCACATCATCAATAAGAAGGTCGCGGCGCTGGATGCCGATGGCAAACCGGTAACCGCGACCGTAAAGGTGGGCATCATCGGCTTTGCGCCGCCGATGATCATGGCGTGGGATAAGCGCCACCTCGAAGGCAAGGTCTATACCGAAGGCCTGCGCGAAACCGCGCTGCGCTACGTGCCGGAGATGCGAAAGAAGGGCGCCGACCTGGTGGTGGCGATTTCGCACGCAGGCCTGGATAACAGCGATTACTCGCCGAAGATGGAAAACGGTAACTGGCACCTGGCGCAGGTGCCAGGCGCGAAGATTGACGCCATGCTGATCGGGCACTCGCACCAGCAGTTCCCGAATCCCAAGAGCACGGTCCCGCAATTCAACCTGCCGGGCGTGGACAAGGTGAAGGGCACCGTGCATGGCGTACCGACCGTGATGCCCAGCCTGTGGGGCAAGCACCTGGGCGTGATCGCGCTGCACCTCAAGCATGACGGCAAGTCGTGGAAGGTCGAGCAGGACAAGACCCGCGTCGAAGCCCGAAGCGCGCAGGGGCAGGCGCCCGATCCGCGCATCGGCGCGCTGGTGGCACACGAACACGAGGCGACCATCGATTATGTGAAGACGCCGGTCGGCTCCGCGGACTATCGCATGTCGACGTTCTTCGCCGACGTCGGCGACGTGTCCGCCATATCGGTCGTGAACCTGGCGCAGGCGGATTATGTGGCCAGCTTTGTCGCTGCCAACCTGCCGCAGTACGCGAAGCTGCCGGTGCTGGCCATGTCGGCCCCGTTCAAGACCGGCGCCGCTGGCGTGACCGATTACACCGATGTGAAGGCGGGGCCGCTTGCCCTGAACAACGCGGCCGACCTGTACCTGTATCCGAACTCGCTGTACGCGGTCAAGATCGATGGGGCCGGCCTGAAGGCGTGGCTGGAGAAATCCGCGGAACGCTTCAATCGCATCGATCCGGCGAAGGCGGAGCCGCAGGAGCTCGTCAATTCCGCATTCGCCGGCTATAACTTCGACATGCTCACGTCGAAGGACGTGCGCTACGAGATCGATGTGACGCAGGCGGCTGGCGCCCGTATCATCAAGCTGCGCTACAAGGGGGCGCCAGTCGCGCCGGGGCAGGAGTTCATTGTCGCGACCAACAACTACCGCGCGAGCGGCGGAGGAAGCTTCCCGGGGCTTGATCGCAGCAAGACCGTGCTGGCGTCACCCGACAATAACCGCGACGTGTTGATTGCGTACCTGAAGAAGGTAAAGACGCTGACGCGCGCGCAGATGGCGCAGGAGCGCAGCTGGTCGTTCGCGAAAGTGAAAACTGCCGGGCCAGTGGTGTTCCGCTCGGCGCCGGGGATGATCGACCTTGCAAGCGAAGCGGGGCTGGACAACATCACCCAACTGCAGGCCGACGATGGCCTGGGCAAGTCTTACGCGCTGTACGCGGTCGACCTGTCCAGATAACGGTCAGGCCGCGGCGCGTTCCGCGATGAAGATGACGGAGACCGGCTTGCCGGTCGCCGGGTGAAGCGGTTCGCGCATCTCGACCAGGCGCAGGTCTGCGTCGGCGAACATCCGCACCCAGCTTTCCAGCGTACGGAAGTACCACGGCGGCGGATCGGTGAAATCGGTGCTGAAGCCGGCCCATGAGCCTTCGCGCCAGCCGTCCCGGTATGGCGCGTCGCCGCAGGCGAAGTGGGGGTGGAGCGTTTGTACGATCAGGGCGCCGTCCGGATTCAGGAAGGATGGCGCGGCGCGCAGCAGGCCGGCGACCGATTCCTCGCCGATCAGCGAAAAATTACAGATGGCGACGTCATAAGTCGCGTCCAGCTTGCCCGCTGCGATGTCTTCGTAGGAGAGTACCTGGAAGCTTCCGCCGCCGGCCGTCCGCGCGATGTCGACCAGCTCCGGCACGACATCCACGCCCGTCATCGCCACGCCGTGGAGCGCGCGCACCAGCCAGCCTTCGCCGCAGCCGATATCGATGCCGGTTCGGGCAGTGCGGCTGTGTACCGCGTCAACGATAGCCTGGTTGGTGACCAGCTTGCGGCTTTCGATCTCGCCGCCGCGCACGGCGTTGGTCCACGGGGCGGCATTCCTGCCCCATGACTCGATCACCTTCTCGTCGCTGAGCGGCTTCAATGCAGCTTGTTCTTCTGTGGCTGGACCAGCACAAACGGGCTGACGACAGAAGTCCACAGTTCGGAATTCGATACCGCCCAAATCTGCGCCTGCTCGTCCGAGACCTTTGCCACTTTCCCTTCGGCCATCCAGCGCTGCAGGCTTTCCTTGTCGTCGTGCGAGATGCGTACTGCCACGTCGATCAGGTCCAGCTCTTCGCTGACGTACACCACGTTACCCTGGGCGAAATGGCGCTCCAGCTCCACCCACGGGATGCGCGCAGTTTCGCTGTTGATCTTGTTGTGCAGTTCGACGTCTTTTTCCGGCTTCAGTTTCATTGGCTATTCTGTTTCTACGACGGGATTGGGAGAACCCGTCCATGTTAACCGATACGCCTGTCCTTTGCGAACGTTGCCGACCAGGGCAGGGCGGAAGCACGCCAGGCAATTGCCGTCCTTGCGCCGCACGCTTGGATAAAGGATGCCCATCGAGCCTTCGTCCAGCAGTGCCTGCGCCAGGGCCTGGGATTCGACATAGCTGTGCGGATTCAGGTATTTTGCTTTGCCGCGCATGCCACGCAGGTCGTGGAAGGTGCTGTTGAAATCGGCCAGCATCGCCTGGTAGCTCACGCTATCGTCGAAACGGTTGATTTCCTGGTATTCGACGGTCTTGTGGAAGATGATTTCGGCCAGGGCCGTTTCGTTCTCAAACGCGCAGTACCATGCGCCACGGTCGCTTTGGTTGAATCGGCTTCCCTCCGGCCGGGTATAGGCAAAAGCGGCGTTAATCATGCGGTAATTTGGAACGCCGAATACGAGTTCCTGGACACCGATTCCCGGTAGCCCTCCGGTCTCGCCGCGTCGCCGATTGCTGGTCGCATTGTCGAGGTCGAACAGGTCGCGGAGATCCGCGTCAGTTTCGGCGAGCGGCGATAGCACGGAGTCCTCGCGCTCGGCGAACCGGGAAGGGATCAGGCGAACCGTGTCGAACTGGCGCAGCGCAGTGAGCTTGAACACCAATTCACAGGCCTCCGCGGCGTGCGTCAAGCAGCGAGCGGACGGTTTGCATCGCAAGCAGTCCGCCGGACATCATGTATTGCAGCGGCGTGCGTCCCGAAAAAATGCTGTTTGAGTTTGCCAGCGACACCCATTCATCCGCCAGTTTGTCGCCATACTGAATGTGCAGTGATTTGTAGATGCCGATGAGGTAGGAGATACGCGTAATCCGGTCCACTTCCAGTACGCGGTCGGGATGCTTCTTCCACTCGTAGTAGGTACTGGAGGACACGCCGCCCAGCAGTTCGCGGGCATCCTCATCGCGCAGGCGCCAGGCCTGCATGAGGCGGAAGAATCCCTTGAGGGCGGAGGCCGACAGGCGTTCCCGTTCCTCGCGCGAGGACAAGTCGATCAGTGCGTCGTGCTGGAAGCGGCTCCTTGGATAGGCGTGTGCTAGGTTCATGGCGCTCTCCTTTGATGGAGTATTTATACTCCGATTCCGGAATGCTTGCAAGCGAGCCGCTCCGTGTCAGAATTGCAAACTGACAATTAAATCCTCCGGGGGAGTCGCCATGTCTTTCAAACGCCTAGCGGTGTTTCTGTTCGCATCCATCGTGGCTGCTGCCGCATCCGCTTCGACGATCGGGGAACTCAAGAAGCAGGTTGCCGATACCGAGCGCGCTTTCGCGGCCACCATGAAAGCGCGCGACCACGCGGCGTTCGCCGGTTTCCTTTCGGAGGAGGCGATCTTCTTTGACGGGAAGCAGTCGCTGGTGGGGAAGGAAACCGTGGCGTCGAAATGGAAGGGGTACTACGACGGCAAGGACGCGCCGTTCTCGTGGGAGCCGGATACTGTGGAGGTACTGGCGTCCGGCAACCTGGCCTTGAGCAGCGGGCCGGTGTACGACCCGTCGGGCAGGCAGATCGCGCGCTTCAACTCGATCTGGCGGCTGGTGACGCCGGGGCAGTGGAAGATCGTATTCGACCGCGGCGAGCCCTACTGCGGACCGCGCAAACCTTAGGGTCACCCTGCCGCTAACCCGTCATCCCCGCGTGCGCGGGGATGACGGGCTAGCGCTACGCGGGTTCGGCGTGCTCGACGAGCAGCTGGACCTTGGTGACGCCGTTGTACTCGTTGGCGTCGAGGCGGAACGCGACGCGCGCGCGCTCGCCCATGGCAGCCGTGTTCCCGAACCAGATCGCGTCATAGCGCACGCCATTCCGCTCCAGCAGCAGCTTGAGGTGGCGCTCTTTCAGGATGCGCTGGCTCACCACCCGGAATTCGTCGCAGAACACCGGTGGCGCAAAGCCCTGTCCCCACACCTGCCCATCCATCAGTTCGATGAACTCGGTGGTGTAGTAGCCGTCTTCCAGCGGCCCGTCGGTCTCGATCACGCGCTCGAGCTGCAACTCGCTCAGCCAGGAACGCCCAACTTCTTCGAACGCCTGCGAAAAAGCGTCGAAGGCCTCGGCGCGCAGCGTCAGGCCGGCTGCCATGGCGTGTCCGCCGAAACGCTCGATCAGGCTGGGCGCACGCTTGGACACCAGGTCGAGTGCATCGCGCAGGTGAAAGCCCGGGATCGAACGGCCCGACCCCTTGATCATGCCGTCGCCACCCGGCGCGAACGTGATGGTCGGCCGGAAGAATTTTTCCTTCAGGCGCGAAGCGACGATGCCGATCACTCCCTGGTGCCAGGCATCGTCGAACACGGTGATCGTGCTGCGGTTGGCCGGCTCGAAGCGGTCCAGGTGGATCAGGGCGGCGTCCTGCATCTCGGCCTCGATCTCGCGGCGCTTCAGGTTGATCTCGTTGAGCTGCTGCGCGATGGCCCATGCGCGGCCTTCGTCGTCGGTCAGCAGGCACTCGATACCCAGGCTCATGTCTTCCAGGCGGCCGGCCGCGTTCAGGCGCGGCCCCAGCGCGAAGCCGAGGTCGAACGGCGACGCGGTGCGGGCCTGGCGCCCGGCGACACGGAACAGTGCCGCCACGCCGGCATGCATGCGACCCGCGCGCATGCGCTTGATGCCCTGCGCGACCAGGATGCGGTTGTTGGAGTCCAACCTGACCACATCCGCGACGGTGCCCAGCGCCACCAGGTCCAGCAGCGAATCGAGCTTGGGCTGGGTCTGGGCGTCGAACACGCCGCGGCGGCGCAGTTCGGCGCGTAGCGCCAGCAGCACGTAGAACACCACGCCGACGCCGGCCAGGTTCTTGCTGGGGAAGCCGCAGGCAGGCTGGTTCGGATTGACGATCACGCGCGCGTCCGGCAGCGCGTCGCCGGGCAGGTGGTGGTCCGTGATCACGACTTCGATGCCGCGGCGTTTGGCTTCCTCCACGCCTTCGATGCTGGCGATGCCGTTATCGACCGTGATGATCACGTCCGGCTGCTTCTCGCGCGCGGTCAGGGCCACGATCTCCGGCGTCAGGCCGTAGCCGTATTCGAAGCGGTTCGGGACGATGTAATCGATATTGGCGCCCATCGCAGCCAGGCCGCGCAGGGCGGTGGCGCAGGCCGTCGCACCGTCGCAGTCGTAGTCGGCCACGATCACCATGCGCTTGCCAGCCGCGATGGCGTCGGCCAGGAATTCGGCGGCCTTGTCGACATGCAGCAGGCCGGATGGCGCGATCAGCGCACCAAGTTCGCTCGACAGCTCGCGCGGATCAGACAGGCCGCGCGCTGCGTAAAGGCGCGCCAGTACGGGATGCACGCCACCCTGGCGCAGGAGTTCGGTGGTGCGGAACGGACTTGGTCGGGTCGTGATGCGGGTCATTTGAACAGCTTGTCGAGGATGGGGCGGCGCCAGAATTTGTGCAGCGAGAACCGCGTGGTGGTGGTCTCGACCAGCAGTTCGCGGTTGGACAGCACCAGCGAGATGCGCGCCGCGCCACCGGTTTGCAGTGCCGTGAGAGCGGGGGCGAACCACTCGCGCTCGAGCGCTTCCATTGCGCCGATCCACGCTGACCAGTCGCCGCCAATCGCCGCGGCGCTCAGGTGGTCGCAGTAGACGATGGCGCACTTGCTGAATGCAGCTTGTGGGTCTGCCATGCCGCCGCCGGACGCAATTGCCAGCGCGTCAAGCCAGGGCTGGGTTGAGGAGGTGTGGAACGGCACCAAGGGCAGGGAACGTCCCCCGGCTCCGGACCAGGGCCAGAAGGCGTTGACGGGCAGCTGGCCTGCGGATTCCCGTTCCACGTTCGCGGGGTGCTCGTGCCACAGCATCTGGATCTCGTTCTGCAGCTTGCGGAAGCGGATCGCGGCGGCACCGGCCGGCATGAAGAAGGAAATGTCGAGGCCCGCAGCCGCATCCGGCGACGCCGTGTCGAGGCCGGACCAGTCGTCGGCGCGCAGGAACCACGTGCCCGCGTCGCCATAGGCGAGCGCGAGGCCGGATTCCTCGAAATACGGACGGGCGGTTTCGAACAGCGCGCGCGAATGCGCTTCGGTCAGCGCGAGCTGGCGCATGTCGTTCAGCAGCAGGTGGCTGCGCGCGATCTCGATATGGGCGGGATTGACGATGAACCAGTAACCGTCTTCCGGGTCGAAGCCGTAGCCGCGCAGGACTGCAGGGGCGAAGGCGGGCGTGTGCGCATCCGCGCCCAGAGCACGGGACAGCCACAGCTCGTGCGGCAGCAGGCGAACGCTGCCCGGTCCGGGCTTTTCCTGTTCAGTTGCTGTTTTGGAAAGCAGTGTGGCGAGCGCGGGCGCCTTCAGGTGGCGCGCCAGGTCGCTTGCGAGTTCTTTGGGGGCAAGGGAGAAGGGCAGGACAAGCGTGGTGTGACTCATCGCGCCATTGTATCGCTGTGCGCGGTGGAAAGATATTGCCGGGAAGCCCCAAACCACGCACAAGCATATTGACAGCCCCCGCAAGCACAAGAGCTGGGGACAGTCCCTGCGGGGACCGTCTCCTGCTGCTTAGCCGCCGGGGAGGCGATCTTCGGCCTCGGCTTCGCCGCCCAGCGTGACATCGCCGTAGGCCAGGCCGATCGATTCGGCGTACCAGGTCTCCACCATCGCCAGGTGCTCGCGCTCCGTGTCCAGCGCGTCGCTGAACTGGGCAACGAGTTCGTCCATGTCCTGTGCGTCCGCCAGGGCGATCAGGGTCTCCCAGCCGGCACGATCGGACAATTCGGCCGTCAGGATCGCGTGCAGGCACTGCGCCAACGTGGTGCGCGGGTCGTTCATCACTTGCACCAGTCCCATCGCCTCCATGCCGGCCAGGTCGGCGCTCGGTGTCTGCGCGGTCGGGTCGGCGCCCAGCGTTTCTAGCGCATCTGCCACCAGCGCCATGTGGCGCGCCTCGTCGGCCCGGATGCGGCGCACGTCTTCCATGGTCATGCTGATCGAATCGTCGAGCAGCACTTCGCATTTGTTGATCAGGGCGTCGTACAGGCGGGTGCCGGTGCGCTCGAACGCCAGCCGCTCGCCCAGCTTGTCGACCAGCAGTTGCGGCCGTTCGCCCTTCAGCAGGGTGGCGCCGGTCGACAGCGCCCCGCGCAGTGTGCCGGGAAGCGGCACGGATCCAAGTTCGCCGGCTTCGGCGATATACGGTCCGCGCGCCGAGGCTAGGGCGGCATCGGCCGACAGTTCGGCCACGTCCGGCACCATGTCCTGCATTTTCTTGGCATCGATCGGCGACATTTGGATGCCGGTCCGGTTCATACCCATGTGTTCCTTTTCCATGGCTCGCTCCTTAATGCGTGACCGCGATCTTGCGGTTGAGTTCCGTGCCTGGGCGCCAGATATAGCCGGCCGCCACCTGTTCCGTGGGCGATCCCTCCGAGTTCATGTGATTGCGGTAGGCGATCGATGCCTGGCTGTCGTTCTCCAGGCTGACGATCTCGGTGCCGTTGGCGCGCAGGTTGGCCTCGGCCAGCAGCGTCTGGCGCACGAACTCGCGGTGGCTCTTGAATTCGATCGGCTGCGGCAGGTCGGAGGTGACGATTTCGGCGGGGTCGCGCTTCTCGAATTTCTGCAGCATTTCGCAGGCCAGGTTGAAGTGGCCCAGCTCATAGTCGAGGAAGCGCTCCCAGATAGCCTTGACCTGGGTATTGGTCTCCTGCTCCAGGCAGTTGTGGTAGTTGTAGACCTCGTTCGCCTCGTGCAGCACCCATTGTTCCAGCCATGTTTCGGTGGGATCGAGCAGCGCCGAATACTGGGTCACGTGCTGCTCTTCGATGGAGGCGATTTCGGCATACAGCTGGCGCGCCATCGGATCGGAGAACAGCGGGCCGATATTCATATAGTAGTCATGGGTCTGGTATTCGGCGCCGACCAGCGTGAGGGCGTGAAGCTTGCTCAGGAACTGGGCGCGGCCGGCGTCGTAATGGCGGCGGATGTCGTCTTCCGGCGCGCGGTGCTCGACCGAGGTCGGGCGCCCGGGCAGGATGTCGGTGTAGCTCTGCAGGATGTTGTTCGCGTCCTTGCCCTCCAGCCGGTCCAGCAGCGCGGCGTAGCGGTACATATGGTCGAAATCCTCCAGCAGGCCGAACCGGTAGACCTGCGCCAGGTAGGGATCGGGCTCGTGCTGCGCGATGGAGGCGGTCACCTCGATCGCGACCTGCTCGTAACCGATGGTGGTTTCCAGCGGCGAGTGGTCGGCGCCCAGCAGCCAGTTGATCATGGTGGCCTGGTGCTGTTCGGCGCGCCGCACCCGGGCCAGCGGCAGGCGCAGGTCGGCGTTGAAGCGGGCGGCCATGTGGCCGAAGCGCAGGGCCTCGTTCTCGAGGCCGTTCATGAGGATGATGCGTACCCGCGCAAATGCGTCGTCATCGAGCTTGCTGATCGGTGTTTGCACCAGCTCGCGCCAGGTAAAGCGCTGCTTGTCGATGTCGCATCCCTTGGTATTTAGTAAGGACAATGCCATTTTGTACCTCCTGATCGTAGGCGAACGAAAATGGTACGGGCCGTCAGGATGCGGCGGCGCTAGTTTGCCGACGGGTCATTGTGTGTCCTGCACTGTTGCAAAACCTGACAGAAAACGATGTTGTATGGCACACTGCGCGTCTCTTACAACGCTGTCGATATCTATGGGAATTGCCAACAAACTGCCTTATGAGTGGCTGGTCGGGCTGCGCTACACGCGCGCCGGCAAGCGTGGCAGGCGACAGCGCTTCATTTCCTTCATCTCGTTCATATCGATTGCCGGGATCGGCCTCGGCGTGGCGGCGCTGATCGTGGTGCTGTCCGTGATGAACGGATTCCAGAAAGAGGTGGCCGGGCGCATGCTCGGCATCCTGGCCCACGTCGAGGTATTCGACGGCAGTGGTGCGATGCCGGCCTGGCGCGAGTCGGCGCGCGAGGCGCTGGCCAATCCGCGTGTCAGGGCGGCGGCGCCGTTCGTGGAAGCGCAGGGCATGCTGCTGCGCGACGACACGATGCGCCCGGCCGCGATCCGCGGCATCGTGCCGTCGGAGGAAGCGCGGGTGTCCTCGGTGGCCGCGCAGGTCAGGTCGGGCAGCCTGGATGCATTGCAGCCGGGATCGATGACCGTGGCGCTCGGCCGTGAACTGGCGCGCACGCTCGGCGTGGATATCGGCGACACCATCGGCATCGCGGTCGCGCAGGGCGAGGCGATGCAGGAAGGCGCCATGCCACGCGTGCACGCGTTCCGCGTCGCCGCGATATTCCAGGCCGGGCACTTCGAATACGACTCGGCGCTGGCCTTCGTCAGCCTGGAAGATGCGCAGCGTCTGGCGGGCTTGCCCGCCCCATCCGGCTTGCGCCTGAAGCTGGCGGAGCCGCTGGAGGCGCTGCCGGTGGCGCGCGAACTGGCGCAATCCATGTCGGGCGATATCTGGCTGCGGCCCTGGACCGCGCTCAACGCGACCTGGTTCGCCGCGGTCGCCTCACAGAAGAGGATGATGTTCATCATCCTCGGGCTGATCATCGCGGTGGCCGCCTTCAACCTCGTGTCCACGCTGGTGATGACGGTGACGGACAAGCGCGCCGATATCGCCATCATGCGCACGCTGGGCGCGTCGCCGGGTTCGATCATGAAGATCTTCATCGTCCAGGGGACGCTGACCGGCGCCATGGGCGCGCTGGCCGGCGTGGCGCTGGGCGTGCTGCTGGCGCTGAACCTGGACGTGGTGGTGCCCGCGATCGAGGGACTGCTCGGGTCGCAGATCCTCAACCCCGAGATCTATTTCATCAGCACGGTGCCGTCGGACCTGCATTGGGACGACGTCGGCGCGATCGCCGCCGTTTCGGTCGGGCTGGCCTTCGTTTCGACGCTTTACCCGAGCTGGTCGGCAGCGCGCCTGCGCCCTGCGGAAGGGCTGCGCTATGAATAAGCCGTTCGAATGGCTGGTCGGGATGCGCTACACCCGCTCCGGCAAGCGCGCGGGGCGCAACAGCTTCATCTCCTTCATCTCCGTGATTTCGCTGTCCGGCATCGCGCTGGGCGTCGGTGCCGTGATCGTGGTCCTGTCGATCATGAACGGCTTCCGCAAGGATGTCACGGACCGCATGCTATCGGTGCTGGCGCACGTCGAGGTGTACAACCAGGCCGGCGCGCTGGAGAACTGGGAGCAGGCCGCCGCCACCGCGCGGCGCCATCCGGAAGTGAAGGGCGCGGCCCCGTATGTCCAGAGCCAGGCGATGCTGGTGCGCGAGAAGGCGATGCGCCCGGCGGTGGTGCGCGGCATCCTGCCGCAGGAAGAGGGCAAGGTGTCCGACGTTGCGCGCCAGGTCAAGCGCGGCAGCATGGCGGACCTGCGCCCGGACGAATTCAATATCGTGCTCGGCTATGCGCTGGCGCAGGGCCTGGGCGTGGATATCGGCAGCCGGGTCACGCTGGCGCTGCCGCAAGGCCAGGTCACGCCTGCGGGCGTGCTGCCGCGCATGCGCAGCTTCCACGTGGTGGGCATCCTGGAATCGGGCCATCCGGAATTCGACGCCGCCTTTGCCTTCGTCCACCTGGAAGACGCGCGGCGGATGGAGCGGCTGGCCGGCCCGTCCGGCCTGCGCCTGCGGCTGGACGACATGCGGCGGGCGCCGGAAGTGGCCGAAGAGCTGCGCAAGCTGTTCCCGGCCGGCGTCGAAGTGCGCGACTGGCCACGGCTGAACGCCAACTGGTTCGCGGCGGTGCAGATCGAGAAGAAGATGATGTTCGTGGTGCTGGCGCTGATCGTCACCGTGGCCGCCTTCAACCTGGTCTCGTCGCTGGTCATGACCGTCACCGACAAGCAGGCCGACATCGCCATCCTGCGCACGCTGGGCGCGTCGCCGCGTTCGATCATGAAGATCTTCATGGTGCAGGGCGCGCTGGTGGGCTTGTCCGGCACCGCGATCGGCATGGCCGGCGGCGTCGCCGTGGCGCTCAACATCGACGTGATCGTACCCTTTATCGAAAACCTCCTGGGAGTCCAATTCTTGGCCAAGGATATCTACCTCAACACCACCATCCCGTCCGACCTGCGCTGGGCGGACGTGTGGACGATCGGCGCGATGACCGTCGCGCTGGCGTTCGCGGCGACGCTGTACCCGAGCTGGTCGGCCTCGCGCGTCAAACCGGCGGAGGCGCTGCGCTATGAGTGAGGCAAACGTTCCCGTGCTGTCCTGCCGCGGCCTGGGCAAGACCTTCACCCAGGGCCAGTACTCGGTCGAGGTGCTGCGCAAGATCGACTTTTCCGTGTTCCGGGGCGAGCGCGTCGCCATCCTGGGCGCGTCCGGCTCCGGCAAGTCGACGCTGCTGCACCTGCTGGGCGGGCTCGACACCCCGTCGACCGGCTCCGTCACGCTGCTGGGCGAGGATTTCGCCACCCTGTCCGAGACCCGCCGCGGCGAGCAGCGCAACTCGTCGCTCGGCTTCGTCTACCAGTTCCACCACCTGCTGCCCGAGTTTTCGGCCCTCGACAACGTCCTGATGCCCTTGATGATCCGGCGCGAAGCGCGCGAGACGGCCCTGAAGAAGGCCGAAGCGATCCTCGGCCGCGTGGGCCTGGGCAAGCGCGTGGTGCACCGTCCGGGCGAATTGTCGGGCGGCGAGCGCCAGCGCGTCGCCCTGGCGCGCGCGCTGGTGACGCGGCCGGCCTGCGTGCTGGCGGACGAGCCGACCGGCAATCTCGACCGGCCCACCGCGCAAAAAACCTTCGACCTGATGCTGGAACTGTCGAAGACGCTCGG
>DASWYE010000002.1:0-6821 GCA_036405115.1 Telluria sp.
TTGGCGGTGGGCGGCCCTTCGCCGGGCGGAACGCTGGCGGCCGGGGGTACCGCGGTGTGCATGGCATCCGGGATGTCGGACGGATCCTGGGGCGCGTTCCAGCTCGGGACTTCCAGGCCGGGCACTGCCGCATCATGCGTCGGCGGGGGCGCGTCGATCGGTTCCAGGCTGAAGTCGGCTGCGCCGGGCGGCACGTCCAGCTGCACCGGGTCGGTCGCGCGCCGGTTGCGCGGTATCGGCTCCTGCGGCGCCAGTTCCAGCACCTCGTCGTATTCCTGCGAAGGCTTGACCAGCTCGTCGCCGCCGGCCTGGCTGCGCTTGGCCTGCTCCGCCTTTTTCAGCGCCTGCATCAGGAGGCTCATGGCGTTTGCCCTTTCACCCGGCGCGGATCGCTGGCCGGTTCGGAGTAGGGATGCCGGTTGATCCGCTCATCCTTCGGCAGCAGGTAGCGGTAGTTGCGGTAGTCGCCGTTGACGCTGGCGCTCTTGACCACCACCGGCCGGATGAAGATCACCAATTCGGTTTTACTGCTTTTTTCGTTCCGGTAAGAGAACAGGTTGCCGACCAGTGGCACGCGGCTGACCAGCGGGATGCCGTCACGCGTGTTGTCGGCCGAGTCCTGCATCAGGCCGCCCAGCATGGCGATGTCTCCGCTAAACACCTTCAGCACCGACTCCACCTCGCGCGCCTGGATCACGGGGACCCGGCTGACCACGTTTTCCGCCGCCAGCGCCGGGTTCGGGTCCTGCTCGAAACCGACGATGCGGGTGATGGTCGGGCGCACGTTCAGGGTGACTTCGTCGGTATCGGCGATCTGCGGCGTCACGCTCATCACGAAGCCGACCGGCACTGTCTCCAGCTTTGATTCGTAGGTGGCGGGCGTGGCGATCACGCCGTTGGTGCCGACCACGGCCGGCGTCACCTTGATTGTGAAGAAGACGTTGTTATCCACCACCTTGAGCATGGCGGTCTGGTTGTTCAGCACACTGATCTTCGGGCTGGACAGCACCTTGACTTTGCCGAACGATTCCAGCAGCTGGACTGCGGTGCTGATATTGCCCAGCACGGAATCCGGATTCAGGTAGTTCAGCGTGAACATGCCGGGAGTGGAGCCGACCGCCACGCCGGACGGCAGGGTGCCGATGCGGCCCTGGGTCAGGTTCAGGCCACCGCTGCCGAGGCGGGTCCAGTTGATGCCCTGCTGGTAGTCGTCGGACAGGCGCACTTCGATCACGGTTGCCTCGATCAGTACCTGGCGGCGCGCGCTGGACAACACGATGTCGAGGTATTCCTGGATCTTCTCGTGCTGGCGGCCGGTGGCGCGCACCGACAGCAGGCCGCTTTCGGGATTGATGATCACCGAGGAGAGGTCGCGCTCGCGTCCGCCCGCCGCGCCGGTATTGCCGCCGAATGCGGCGATGACGTTCTCCGGAGGTGTGGTCTGAAGCGGTGGTGCGGCGGGCTGGAAGACGCCGGGCTGCTGGGCCGCGCCGCCGGCCTGTCCGGCCGCTGCCATCTGCGTTTGCGATGCGGACGCCGGCGGGACGCGGGCATTGATCGCGGTGAGCGGGTCGCCGAGGGTCGAATCGCGCAGCATGTCGCGCACATTGCGTTCGAGGTTGGCCCAGAAATTGTTCTCGGACCGGTTGATCACTTCGGTCGTGGAGTTGTTGTTGCCGGAGCCGGACGAGGTGCCGGAACCGGATGGCGAGGGCATGGTCTGCTGCCCGCCCTGGCTGCTGGAACTGGCGTACCCCGACTGCTGCGAGCCGCCGCCGGTGGTGGAGATCTGGGTGGCGATATTGATCGAACTGTTGGTGCTGCGCGCCATGTTGACATAGTCAACCTTGTAGTTGCGCCATTCAGGCGTGTCGCGCTCGACCACCAGCGTGCCGTTCTCGATCCGGTAGCGCATGTCGGCCTGGCGCGAAATGCGGTGCAGCAGCTGGGGCAGGGTCTGGTCGATCGCGTTCAGCGTGACTTCGCCCTGGATGCCCGGATGGATATCGACATTCATGCCGGCGTCGCGCGCCAGCGCGAACAGCACCGACTGCACCGGCACGCCGGTCACGCTGACGCTGTAGGTCTGCACCTGTGGGGCCGCGGTCGGAGCGGGCAGGGGCGCCGCCTGCGCCACATCGGGAATGGTTCCCGCCGCACGCGCCGGCTCGGTCACGTGCGCCATGGATCCGGGCAGGGTCGTGGTCACGCAGCCGGACAGCAGCGCACAGGCCAGCATGGCGGGTGATGTCTTTTTTATCATGTTCAGCATGTCCTGATGATGGCTTAAAAACAACACAGCAGCAAATGAACGGACGCTCAATCGTGCAGGGAGGAGCTATCCCTGCGCGCCAAGGCGGCAGGACTGTCTCCGGCCTTTGGCGTGGCAGCTTGCACGAAGGCAGGGGACAGTCCCGCAGGGACAGTCCCCTTCAGCCAGCGCATTCCGGCCCGCAGCGTCGCCATCGCCGGGCGCCGCCTGAAAGGACTGTCCTGCACCGCCGCCTGCGCATGGCGCAGCTCGACCCGGCCAGCGTCGTCGATGTAGGCGGCCAGCAGGGCCTTGTCGGCCAGGATGCTGATGCGCCGGACGACGCCACGCGCGGTGCGCGCAATGCAGCGCGTTGCGCCCACCGAGAACAGGCGCTCGCCCCGGTAGCCGGCGGCATGCAGGCGGAACGCAAGGAAGTCGTAGACGGCCGGCTCCGGCATCAGCGGGACGGCGAAGCTTTGCGTGATCCGCTCGCGCAACTGGCGCATGCGCGGCAGGTCGAGGTGGCGGTCCAGCTCTGGCTGGCCGAACAGCACCATCTGCAGCAGCTTGTCGTGCGAGGTCTCCAGGTTCGACAGCAGGCGCAGCGCTTCCAGCGTATCGAGCGGCATGGCCTGCGCCTCCTCGACCAGCAGCACTACCTGGCGTCCGCGCCGGTGCCGCGCGATCAGGTCTGACTGCACCCTCCGGATCACTTCATCGGCGCGCAGGCCATGGGTGGCGAGCCCCAGTTCGCTGGCCACCGCGTAGCAGACTTCGCGCGGCAGCAGGGCGGGGTTGGCGATATAGATGATGTCGATATGGGGCGCCAGTCGGTGCTCCATCATCCGGCACAGCATGGTCTTGCCGCTGCCGACTTCACCCGTGACCTTGACGAAGCCTTCGCCGCGCTCTACTGCACAGCACAGCGCTTCCAGCAACTCGCCACGCATATTTCCCTCGAAAAAGAAATCCGGATTGGGCGTAATGCCGAACGGCGGTTCCCGAAGGCCGAAATGGTCAAGGTACATGGCGGGGTCTAGTGAATGCAGCGCAGGAAGGCTTGTTCCAGTGAACCTGCATCGTAGCGCTCCCTGCAATTGGATGGCGTACCGGTGAACAGCAGCCGGCCGCGGTCCAGGATCGCGACCCGGTCGCACAGCTCCTCCACGTCGGCCAGCGCATGCGAGGTGAAGAACACAGTGCGGCCACGCTCGCGCAGGCGTGCGAACTGGGCCCGCAGCAGCGCGCGGGCTTTCGGGTCGAGGCCGCTGGACGGCTCGTCCAATATATAGAGCTGCTTGTCGGCCAGCAGGCAGGCAGCCAGGCCAAGCTTCTGCGCCATGCCCTTGGACAGCTGGCGCGCGCGCTTGTCCAGCACCGGCGGTTCGAGTTCCAGCTGCGACAGCAGTTCCAGCGCCGCCGGCTCGTCGTAGGGGAGCTGGTGCAGGCGCAGCATGTAGCGCAGGAAGTCGCGGCCGGTCAGGTAGTAGGGCGGCGCGAATCGCTCGGGCAGGTAGCCGAGCGGCGTGCGCGCGGCGCTGTCGCGATGGTCGATCCCGCAGATCTCGATGCGGCCGGCACTGGGGCGGGTGAAATCGAGCAGGCAGCGCAGCAGGCTGGTCTTGCCGGCCCCGTTTACTCCGACCAGGGCCACGCATTCGCCGGCGCCGACTTCGAGGTCGACGCTGTCGAGCACGCGGGCGCCGCCGTAATCCTTGGCGACGCCAGAAAAGCTGAGGACGGTGGCGTTCATGGCGTTCTTGTAAGGGTGACGTCGCCGACTGTAGCGGAATCGAATGCAATACGACAACACGATTGGCCCGCGCCACCTGATCTGTCATAGAATGCCGCTGGGAATCAAATATAAAAACACTTCATCCAAGGGTTGGTATGGCAAGGCCAGAGAAAGTTCGCCTGGGCGAAATCCTCGTCCAGCAGAAACTGTTGTCCGAAGAGCAGCTGACGCAGGCCTTGCAGGAACAAAAGCGCACCGGCCGCAAATTGGGACGCGTGTTCATCGAGAACGGCTTTGTCACCGAGGAGCAGATTTCGGGCGCGCTGGCGCGCCAGCTGGCCATCCCCTACATCAACCTCAAGTTCTACAACACCAATCCGGAGGTGGTGCGGCAGCTGCCCGAAACCGCCGCGCGCCGCTTCCGCGCGATCGCGCTGGAGGACCGCGGCAGCTCGCTGCTGGTCGGCCTGTCCGACCCGACCGACCTGTTCGCGTACGACGAGCTGGCGCGCCTGGCCAAGCGCACCATCGAACTGGCCGTCGTGAACGAGACCGAGGTGCTGTCCGCCATCGACCGCATCTACCGGCGCACCGAGGAAATTACCGACTTCGCGCGCGAGCTGGAGCAGGACCTGGGCGACAGCTTCGTCGACTTTGGCGCTCTGGCCGGCAGCAGCAACCTGGAAGAAGCGCCCATCGTCAAGCTGCTGCAGTCGGTGTTCGACGACGCCACCCAGGTGCGCGCATCGGACATCCACATCGAGCCGCAGGAGGCACGCCTGCAGATCCGCTTCCGCATCGACGGCGTGCTGCACCTGCAGACCGAGGCCGACATCAAGATCGCCACGCCGCTGGCGCTGCGCCTCAAGCTGATGTCGGACCTGGACATTTCGGAAAAGCGCTTGCCGCAGGACGGCCGCTTCGTGATCAAGGTGCGCAACCAGCGCATCGACGTGCGTATCTCGACCATGCCGACCCAGTACGGCGAGTCGGTCGTGATGCGCCTGCTGAACCAGGCCGGCGTGAACCTGCGGCTGGACGCGATCGGCATGCCGCGCGACCTCGTGGAGCGCTTTCGCGCCATCGTCGCGCGCCCGAACGGCCTGGTGCTGGTGACCGGGCCGACCGGTAGCGGCAAGACCACCACCTTGTACAGCGCGCTGGCGGAGCTGAATTCGGTCGAGAAGAAGCTGATCACGGTCGAGGACCCGGTCGAATACCGGCTGCAGGGGATCAACCAGGTGCAGGTGAACGAAAAGATCGACCTGTCCTTCGCCAAGGTGCTGCGCTCCGCGCTGCGCCAGGACCCGGACATCGTGCTGGTCGGCGAGATGCGCGACCAGGAAACCGCCCAGATCGGCCTGCGCGCCGCCATGACCGGCCACCTGGTGCTGTCCACGCTGCACACCAATGATGCCGCCAGCACGCCGCTGCGCCTGATGGACATGGGCGTGCCGCGCTACATGGTGGGCAGCTCGCTGCAAGCGGTGCTGGCGCAGCGCCTGGTGCGGGTGATCTGCGAAAGCTGCAGCACCGAATACGACCCGACGCCGAACGAACGCGAATGGCTGCGCCACGAGCTGGGCGAGCACGCGGCGACCACGCGCTTCCAACACGGGAAGGGCTGCTCGCACTGCAATGGCATGGGTTATCGCGGCAGGACGGGCGTCTATGAATTGCTGGAGATGACCTCGAGTGTGGTCGAAGCGGCCAACCATCCCGATCCGTCGCACTTCCTGCGGGCCGCGCGGTCCGAAATGCAGGGTCATACGCTGCGCCGCCATGGCGTGCAGCTGGCCGTGCAGGGCCGCACCACGATTTCCGAAGCCATGCGCATCAGTAACCAGGTCGAGGACTAAGCGTGCCTTTTTACGCTTACAAAGGCCGCAACGCGCGCGGTGAACTGATGCAGGGGGTGCTCGAAGGGGCCGACAGCGGCGCGGTGGCTGACCAGCTGTTTAGCACCGGCGTGGCGCCGATCGAGATCAAGGAAACGCAGCGCGCGCTGGCCTCGCACCACATGACGCTGTGGGAGCGGCTGACGGAGAAGAAGCCGACCTCGCTGGACGTCCAGCTGTTCAGCCGGCAGATGTACACGCTGCTCAAGTCGGGCGTGCCGATCATGCGCGGGCTGGCGGGGCTGCAGGAGTCGGCGGTCAACAAATCGTTCGGCCGCGTGATCCAGGACCTGCGCGAATCGCTCGATTCGGGCCGCGAGCTGTCCTCGGCGATGCGGCGCCATGACACCATCTTCAACAACTTCTACCTGTCCATGGTGCGGGTCGGCGAGATGACGGGCCGGCTGGAAGAAGTCTTCCTGCGCCTGTTCAGCCACCTCGAGTTCGAACGCGACATGCGCGACCGGGTCAAGGCGGCGATCCGGTATCCGTCCTTCGTGGTGGCGGCGATGGTGATCGCGATGTTCATCGTGAACCTGTTCGTGATCCCGCAATTCGTCAAGGTGTTCGCCACCCTGAAGGCGGAGCTGCCGGTCATGACGCGGGTCCTGATCGGTACCTCGAACTTCACCACCACGTACTGGCCGCTGATCCTGATAGGAGCGCTCGCCTTGTTTTTCGTTTTGCGGGCCTGGGTTGCGACCCCCGCGGGCCGCTTCGCATGGGACAAGGGAAAGTTGCGCATTCCGATCGCCGGAAAGATCATCCAGAAGGCGACCATGGCGCGCTTCGCACGCAGCTTCGCCCTCTCTTCAAAGAGCGGGGTGCCGATCGTCCAGGCACTGACCGTGGTGTCGCAAACCGTCGACAACGCCTATCTTTGTGCGCGCATCGAACAGATGCGCGATGGCGTGGAGCGCGGCGAAAGCATCCT
>DASWYE010000003.1:0-7992 GCA_036405115.1 Telluria sp.
CGTTGCCGGAGCCTCAGCATGGGTCCCAGCGTTCGCGGGGACGACGTTAAATGACGTGCTAGGCTTGCATTGTTCGGAAAGAGGACTATATTGGTGGTGTAGTTCTTTGTTGGAGAGCCGAAAAAAAAGATTGGCAATTTCACCTGATCGAAAACTACAGCCGCGAACATTGCGGAAACTGAGTGAATTCTTGATTCCTCACCCAAGTCCCTGACGGGGCGGAGAAAACGACGGCTAGCGCCGTCGTTTTCGTTTCCGGAATCGCGACGTCGCCAATCGCTGCACCGTCATCCCCGGCCGATGGCGGCCCCCTTCGCGGGGACCCCTGCTGAGTGTCGCCCAAGGGGCAATCTATCCTGGATACGTGCTCAGCATGGGTCCCCGCATGCGCGGGGATGACGGAAGCTGTGCGGGTTGTCTGGCGGGGGGTAATCGCAGGAGGGCGCTACTCGACGCAGGAGCGCTCGGTGCGCCCCTTCGGTTGCCGGTCGCCCGCATCGCGGTCGAGGCCACCGTGCCCTATCCAGCTGTACAGCCGTTGTTCCAGCGCCGCATACCACTCCCCGCGCGCACTGCCGCTGCCTCTGTCCCCGGCGATATGGTCGCAACATCGCCAGCGCGCCATCGCGCAGCGTGCCTTCAGCAGCGCCGCCTGTTCCATGGCATTGATGGAGTAGTACTCGATTTCCGTGTGGCTTGTATGATTTTGTTTATTCATCATTCGTCGTGAGTCCTCATGATGACTGCCGTTTAATTGATGGGATTAGGTAAATTCCTAATGGCGTCAGTGTATCCGCAGGCCTTTTCCCGCGATTGATCTAGCTCAAGGATGTTTGTAGGACTACATCGGGCCGAGGAGGCGGACTGTCCCTACGCGCCATGCCGCGGGGTTGGGGACTGTCCCCTTGGGGACAGTCCCCGGCTCTTTAGCCAGCACACGGAAAAGCGAGCTGAAAATCAGGGGACAGTCCCCAAGGGGACAGTCCCCTAACTCCCTTCCCTCTGGTAAAGTGGCGCCCCATGAGCAAACTATCCCTGGACCGCATCCTGCAATCGCAGGGCTTTGGCACGCGCAAGTACTGCCGCGCCCTGATCGAGGATGGCGACGTCGCCGTCAATGGCGAAGTTCACACAAACTACAAAACCGCGATCGAAACCGACGGCCTGGTGCTGACCGTGTTCGACGAGGAATGGACCTACCGCGAGCATGTTTACATCGCCCTGAACAAGCCGGCCAACTACGAGTGCTCGCGCAAGCCGAGCCACCACCCGGGCGTGCTGACCCTGCTGCCCGAGCAATTCACCTGGCGCGAAGTGCAGCCGGTGGGCCGGCTCGACCACGACACCACCGGCATGCTGCTGATGTCCGACGACGGCCCCTTCATCCATGCCCAGTCCTCGCCCAAGCGCCACGTTCCCAAGGTCTACCAGGCCACCACGGCCGAGCCGGTGACGCAGGCGCTGATCGACCAGCTGCTGTCCGGCGTGCAGCTGCACGACGAACCGGCGCCGCTGGCGGCGGTGCGCTGCATCCAGCGCGGCGAACACCAGCTCGAAATCGTGCTGGAGCAGGGCAAATACCACCAGGTCAAGCGCATGCTGGCTGCGGCCGGCAACCACTGCGCCGCGCTGCACCGCTCCGCCATTGGCGGCCTCGAGCTCGAGTCCCTTGGCCTCGACGACGGCGAGTGGTGCTACCTCACCCCGGAGCACCTCGCCCTCCTCACCAACTAGCAAAATGGGGTCAGACCCCATTTTCGTGTGGCGGCATGTGGCCGCGTGAAGTGGGGCTTGAACTCGCGAAGTTCCGTCGTCTTTTTGCTCGTCCCATACGCCACCTGAACCGCAAACTTCGGTGCATTGGCGTCATACACTCGAACGATCAAGGCAGGGCGCGCTTTGGACCGACGGTGGATGAGGTCGGGGAAATGGCACCAAACAATGTCGCCTGCAGTAGGCTATGGCCACCAGCGGGTGGCCATCGTTTAGTCCTCGTCGAAAAGTGACGAGCGGACGGAGCGCTTATCTATTGTTCCGACCATGGAACGGATCTGAAGGATCTGATCGTCGAGGAGAGCTCCTTCATCGGCTTCGTACTGCGGGAGTACTTTTGCGGCGAGCTGGCGCAACGCGATGTGAATGGCTTGTGTCTCGTCCACGCCGAGCGCGGCGGCCAGGCGTTTAGCCGTCGCGCGGGACACACCGGTCGCGCTGTCGCTTGTCCTATAGCGGAATGCAATTTGCGATGGCTTTTCCATATGAGGGGCTCCTTGCCCGGATATCCAAAAGATATGGCGTGAACACGCCGCCGTCAACCGGTGCGCGCTAAACGTTAAAATAGTGAAAATGAAAATGGGGTCTGTCCCCATTTCGAGGTGTGTCCCCATTTTAAGACGATGAAACTATCAACTATCAAAGACGGTACCCGCGACGGCCAGCTGGCCGTCGTCTCCCGCGACCTCAAGCTGGCCCACACGGCCGATGGCATCGCGCCCACGCTGCAGGCGGCGCTCGACGACTGGGCCTTCATCGCGCCGCAGCTGGCCGAACTGTCCGACAGCCTGAACAACGGCCGTACGCGCCGCCACTTCGACTTCGATCCTGCCAACTGCATGGCGCCCCTGCCGCGCGCCTACCAGTGGGCCGACGGCTCCGCCTACGTCAACCACGTCGAGCTGGTGCGCAAGGCGCGGGGCGCCGAAATGCCCGAGTCGTTCTGGGAAGACCCGCTGATGTACCAGGGCGGCAGCGACGACTTCATCGGCCCCTGCGACGACATCGTGCTGGCGCATGAGGCCTGGGGCATCGACTTCGAAGCCGAGATCGCGGTGGTGACCGATGACGTGCCGATGGGCGCCACGCCCGACGAAGCGCAGCAGCACATCCGCCTGCTGATGCTGGCCAACGACGTCTCCCTGCGCAACCTGATCCCGGACGAACTGGCCAAGGGTTTCGGCTTCTTCCAGTCCAAGCCCGCGACCAGTTTCTCTCCGGTGGCCGTCACGCCCGACGAACTGGGCGACGCCTGGAACCACGGCAAAGTGAACCTGCCGCTGCGCTCGACCTGGAACGGCAGGCTGGTGGGCGAGCCGCATGCGGGCACCGGCATGATCTTCAACTTCCCGCAGCTGATCGCGCACCTGTGCAAGACGCGCAACGCGCGCGCCGGCAGCATCGTCGGCTCCGGCACCGTCTCCAACAAGGACGCCAGCCGCGGCTACTCCTGCATCGCCGAAAAGCGCTGCCTGGAGATCATCGAGGGCGGCGCCGCGGTGACCGAATTCATGAAGTTCGGCGACACCATCCGCATCGAAATGCTCGACAGCGACATGCGCAGCATCTTCGGCGCCATCGACCAGAAGCTCACGCAAGCATAGGGACGGGACTGTCCCTTCGCGCCAGGGCGGCAGTACTGTCCCCGCCTTTTGGTCCGCTCCGGGGCCATGGCTTGCTAATCGACCAGGCCCGCAATAACATCGTCGGTATTGCCCAGGAGGTCTTAATGAGTGTAAGGACCTGCCATGTTTAGAGTCCCCGAAATGCTTGTGCTCACCGACCTGGTGCGCCGCCTGAAAAAGACAGAGGGCGCCTTGCCCGCTTTCCAGCAACAACTAGGCCAGATGATCGATGATGGCGTAGTGGTCGCCGCTGGCGAACGCGGTCCGGAAGTCGTTTTCCCGACGAGCGCGCAGTTTGCAGCATGGAGCGAAATGGACCATCCGTTTGGCGTGCGGCCACCGCGCAAGCCGCGCTTCATTCGCATGAAAGCGGTTCGGTACGAACACCACCATGACGTTCCGGACGATCACTTCGTTATCACAGCTGCCTCCGTCGACCCGGCGACCAACAAACTGCACGATCGGGAGTGGTCCGGATATTCCAGGATCGATGGGGAGACCGTGGCGTTCGTGCTCAAGGATCACACGCTCTCATCGGTCTACTCGAAGGACGGGCGGTGCAACCTGCACCAGAAAGCACTATCGGTGGGGGAATTCTTCAGTTGCTGGGACTCCGACACGGACGACGAGCCGTTCGAGTATCGCATTGTCGCGGTCACCGCGATCGACGAATAGGCGCAAAGCTGGGGGACTGTGCTTACGGCGCAGAAGCGGCACCGTCGCGGTTCTTGAGCATCGGTAGGTGTTGCCAGCTCAGTAGGGGTCCCCGCTTGCGCGGGGAAGACGGTGGCCGGTCCAGAAGTCGGGGGCGGGGTCGGAGCCGCGCAGGTCGACCGACACCGGGCGGGTGATGCGGCGCACGGCGTTGGCAGCGCGCAGGCGGCCGTCCGACTCGTGTAGCCGCCACCACAGGAAGGCGACGCCCGACAGCCGCAGGTGCTGGCCGGTGAACAGGTTGTCCTTCACCAGCGTCAACCCCTCCAGCCGCAGGTCGAAGTCCAGCACCAGCGCGTTGCGCACGCGGTTCGCATAGCCCAGGTAGCGCGCGGCGTTGTAGAGCGGGCTCTTGTCGCTGGCTTCTCCCACCTTGAGCGATTCGACGAAGGTGTCCACCGCCTCCAGCAGCTCTTCCGCGCTGTCCGCCACGCGGCCCAGCTCCTTCTTGAGGTCGCCCTTGGCCGCATCGGCCAGACGTTCGATCGCGGCGACGCGGCTGGCGTTCTGCCCGCGCAACAGGACCAGCGCGCGCACCCGCGCCACCAGCTGCTCGTGGCGGGCCGGATCCAGCTCGCCCAGGTAGCCGCTGCCCAGGCCGATCAGTTTGTCCGGACAGGCCTGCGCCAGCGCGGTGGTGAACAGCTCGCGCGCGCCATCGCCATACGCGATGCCCTGCGCCGTCACATCCGTTTTGAACAGCGAGGTGATGTCCGCCACCGCGCGCACGATCGCCGGCACCGCCGCCAGGCCCAGCGCCGATATGCGTTCCACCTTGGTGCCGGCGGGCGTGTGCTTGTCGAGCACGTCCTGCAGCTCGCGCGCCTGCTGCTCCAGGCTGCGGTTCATGTGCGCGATACCGTCGTTGACGATGCGCGCCGTCACCACGCCCTGCATGGAGGCCGGATCATGGATGACCGTTTTCGCATCGGCGGGCAGGGCACCGCATACCTCCGGCGCCAGCTCGCGCGCCAGGTCGAAGGCCTTCACCAGCCCGGCTGCGCCCAGTTTCGACACATCGGCCGCGCCAGCCAGCGCCTTGCTCGACGCGGGCGGCAGTCGGGCCAGCAGCTCGGCGCGTTCCGCTTCCGCCGTGGCCTTGCGCGCTTCCGCCTCGCGCTGCGCGATCAGTGCATCCGCGGTGGCCTGGTACACCTTGAGGTCCAGCGCCGCCTTGGCCGCATCGATCTCGGCCTTGGTCTGGGCGGCTGCTGCGGAAGCGGCCAGACACATGGCGACGGCGACAAGCAACTGCCAGCGGATAGTTCTCATGATAGCGCTCGGGCAAAGGTGAGGTGCTGCCGAGTTTGATTCCTAACGCCAACTCAATTTTTGCGCGATATCATGAGCAGAGAAGGGGACTGTCCCCTTGGGGACTGTCCCCCGCTCTTAACCCATGAAAATGGGGTACGTCCCCATCTCTGAATAGTTTGGCGGAATCAGCCATAACATGGCCGATTCCGCCAAGTTCCGACCTCGGGGACCGTCCTTCAGGACCGTCCCCCCGCCCGTAGCCGGTCTGCCGACAAGTTATCGCATCGGCAATATTTGGTGACTTTTTGGAAAGAAATACTCGGTAAAATTCCGAATCTTTCCATAACTACAAGAGACCCTCGCCATGACGAACGGGACCATTCGCAAGGCAGTCTTCCCCATCGCGGGCCTGGGAACCAGGTTCCTGCCAGCGACCAAAGCCTCGCCCAAGGAAATGCTCCCGGTGGTGGACAAGCCCCTGATCCAGTACGCGGTCGAAGAAGCGTATGCGGCCGGAATCCGCCAGATGGTGTTCGTCACCGGCCGCACCAAGCGCAGCGTGGAAGACCACTTCGACACCGCCTACGAACTCGAGTGCGAGCTGGAAAACGCCGGCAAGACCGACCTGCTGGCGCTGGCCCGCTCTATCGCACCGGACGACATGAGCTGCGTATACGTGCGCCAGCCGCGCGCTCTCGGCCTCGGCCACGCCGTGCTCTGCGCGCGCGACCTGATCGGCAACGAGGCATTCGCCGTGCTGCTGGCAGACGACCTGATGGTCGGCTCGCGCCCGATCATGGCGCAGATGGTGGACCAGTACAAGGAGTGGCGCACCAGTATCCTCGCGGTGCAGGACGTGCCGCGCGAGCACACCCGCCGCTACGGCATCGTCTCAGGCGACGAAGTGCGCAATGGCTTCGTCAACGTACACGGCATTGTGGAAAAGCCCGCTCCCGAGGCAGCGCCATCCACGCTGGGCGTGGCCGGCCGCTACATTCTTACGCCAGGCATCTTCGCGGAACTCGAAAAAGTGACCACAGGTGTTGGCGGCGAAATCCAGCTGACCGACGGCATCGCCAGCCTGCTGCGCCGTGAAAAAATCTTCGCCTACCGCTACGACGGCAAGCGCTACGACTGCGGCAGCAAGCTGGGCTTCCTGCAAGCTACCGTGGACCTGGCGGAAGCGCACGCCGAAGTGGGCGAGGAGTTCCGCGCCTGGCTCCAGTCCCGGACCTGATGGGAACCACCATGCAAACCACCACCACCAGCGAACAGTCCAGCTTTATCAACCCGCTGCCGGGCGTGCCGCACGTCGAATCGCCGTTCTTTGCCGCGATCCTCAAGCACAGCGACTTTGACGCGGAAACTCGCCGTGTTGCGACCGACCTGTTCACCAAAGGCTACGCCGTGATCGACTTCCCCGAGCCGGATTTCGAGCGCATGGCCGAGACGATCAAGCACGACCTGCACAGCCAATTCAACTTCCAGTACTGGAAAGATGTGGGCCACCCGCACGGCATCAGCCTGCGCCTGCAGGACGCCTGGAAGTTCGACGAGAACGTCCGCCTTCTCGCCAGCAACCGGCACATCATCGACCTGCTCACGCGCGTATACGGCCGCAAGGCGTGGCCGTTCCAGACGCTGAACTTCCCGGTCGGCACCCAGCAGCACTACCACACGGATTCGATGCACTTCAGTTCCGCGCCGGAGCGCTTTATGTGCGGCGTATGGGTCGCGCTGGAAGACGTGACGATGGAAAACGGCCCGCTGATGTACTACCCGGGCAGCCACAAGTGGCCCATCTACACCAACGAGCACATGGGCCGCTGCGCCACCGAGCTGTGCGAGATGCCGAGCCAGGCGATCTACGAACCGATGTGGCGTGCGCTGGTGGAAGCGAACGACGCAAAGCCGGAACACTTCCTGGCGCGCAAAGGGCAGGCGCTGATCTGGCTGGCCAACCTGATGCACGGCGGGATGCGCCAGGCCGACAAGGACCAGACGCGCTGGTCTCAGGTGACGCATTACTTCTTTGACGACTGCGCGTACTACACGCCGATGACGTCAGACCCGTTCTACGGCCGCATCGACTTCCGCGACCTGACCAACATCGTCACGGGCGAAGTCGTCCCGCACCGGTACGCCGGCCGCGCGATTGCGCCGCGGTTCACCAACATGATGGCCGCCGCTGGCGAGCAGTGGAGCGAAGAGTTCGATCCAGCACAGTACTTGCTCGCCAACCCGGACGTGGCCGCTGCAGGTGTCAACCCGGCCGAACATTACCTTCGTTACGGCATGAAGGAAAAGCGAAAAACCCGTCCGTAACCCGAATGCGACCGGCGGAAAGGGGACTGTCCCTGAAAGGGACCGTCCCCGGATCTTGAGCTCTAACCCGGATCAACCAATTTTTTAGAAGACACATCATGCTATTGGTAACTGGCGGAGCCGGTTTCATCGGATCCAACTTCGTACTGGACTGGCTCGGCCAATCGGACGAGCCCGTGCTCAACCTGGACAAGCTGACCTACGCCGGCAACCTGAAGAACCTGGCTTCGCTGGAAGGCGACGCGCGCCACCTGTTCGTGCGCGGCGACATCGGCGACACGGCGCTGGTGCTGGACCTGCT
>DASWYE010000004.1:0-16182 GCA_036405115.1 Telluria sp.
GGCGTGGCCTGGGCAGTCAACGTGAGCGTAGTGACGGTTTGCGGTCTCGTACTCGACGTGCGCGGTGTTGATGGTGATGCCGCGTGCTTTTTCTTCTGGAGCAGCGTCGATCTGGTCGTATGCTTTAGCTTCGCCGCCGAATTTCTTCGACAGGACGGTTGCGATCGCAGCGGTCAGGGTGGTCTTGCCGTGGTCAACGTGGCCAATGGTGCCGACGTTCACGTGCGGCTTGGTCCGCTCGAATTTCTCTTTTGCCATTATAGACTCCTAACTAGATGAGATTGACCAGGCACTGCCTGACGATGTCGATTGAAACTTGCTACTTGTTTGATGCGAATTCTGGTGCCCTTGACGTGGATTGAACACGTGGCCTCTCCCTTACCAAGGGAGTGCTCTACCACTGAGCTACAAGGGCTGATTTGAAACTGGAGCGGGTGAAGGGAATCGAACCCTCGTCATAAGCTTGGAAGGCTTCAGCTCTACCATTGAGCTACACCCGCGAGGTCATTCAATTCACTTCCGCACTACAGTCCGCGCGTTTTGGTGGTGGGGGCTGGATTCGAACCAGCGTACTCAGAGAGAGCAGATTTACAGTCTGCCGCCTTTAACCACTCGGCCACCCCACCCTGCAAGGAACCGCAGAGTATGAAGCAACAAAAAAAAACTGTCAACCTAATTCACCGGGACAAACTCCCGTTGAAAGGGTTGACCGTCGCTTCGGGGCGAAATTGTAAACGCTCGGGGACAGATCGACAAGGGTGATTTTTACTTCCATCGCCACTTTTCGTAGAACCGCCGTCATCCCCGCAGCCACCGTCATCCCCGCAGCCACCGTCATCCCCGCAGCTACCGTCATCCCCGCAGCCACCGTCACCCCCGCAGCCACCGTCATCCCCGCGAACGCGGGGACCCATAGTGAATAACCGGAGTTGAGCCAGGGCGCGCCTCACTTGCGCACTCGGCAGGGGTCCCCGCGTGCGCGGGGATGACGGAGGTAGCGGCCAGGGCTGGCGCGTCACTTATGCGCGCTCGGCAGGGGTCCCCGCGTGCGCGGGGATGACGGTTACGGCGAGAGGGCGGCGATGACTTGCGTCTTGAGCGCCTTGACCAGCGCGGCCTCGTCGGGCGAGATGCCCTCCGGCGCGGTGGTGTCGCGGTCGGCATAGAACAGCCCGATCCGCACGCCGGCCACCACCAGCGGCAGCACCACGAAACTGCGCGCTTCCGGCCGCAGCTTGCGGTACCACGCCGGCAGCAGCTCGCGCATCTTCTGCGTGAACGCGTCGGCGATGGTCAGGTCGGCATCGTTCTCCATCGACAGGTGGAAGATGTCGCGGGTCGGCTGCAGCGGGAAGACGAACTCCGGCTGCACCTGCGCATGGCGCTCGCCGAACGACACGCGGGCGCGGTACTGCATGTTGCGCGCGTCCCTCAGCACCACGGTCGCGAAGCGGAAGCCCAGGCTGCGGTACAGCCCTTCCAGCACCGCCAGGATCACGTCGTTGGCGGTGCACTTGCCGGAGGCGCGCAGCTGGGTCACGTCCTGCACGCAGGCCAGCAGCAGGTCGTGCGCGTTCTTCGGCTTGCCGCTCGGGTAGGCGCCGGGATTCGCCTGCGGCGCCGAGTCCATCGTCGCCAGTTGCAGGAAGTCGGGCAGCGAACCGTGATCCTCCGGCTGCTCGGCCACGCGCGGCTGGCGTTCCATGTTCATGCTCTGCAGCATGGCGTTCATCTCGTCCTGCACCACCGCGAACAGCTCGGCCAGCGGCTCCGGCTTGAGGTTGAGCGCAGCGCCGTAGCGCGCCAGCATTTCGCGCGCCCCGTTCGAGGCGGCCGGGTTGGCGCTCTTGCCCATCAGGCGCGCCACATCGTGACTGAACGCCGCGACCTGGCGCATCCACTCGGCCCGGTTGGCGGCCGGCTTGAGCGCGCCCGCGCCCGGCGCCACCAGCGAGCGCACGATCTGGTCCGGGATCTTCCATTCGCTGAGCACCGCCTCGGTCAGCGCGTCATAGCTGCAACCGAGGATCATCTGCGAGGCCTGCCCCAGCGTGTGCTTGCCGTCGGCCATGATCAGGTTGATCTCGCGGTAGCGCTCGTGCTCGTGGGAGGCAACCAGCAGCGACCCCAGGTTCTTGAACAGCGCGCTGATCGACGCCTCTTCGGCGCCCTGGTAGGAACTGTTGCGCGCCATCTCGCGCCCCACCAGGCTGGCGCACAGCGCCGCCTCGAGCTCGATCCGCACGCTGTTCGCGTGCGCGCTGTTGGCCAGCGCATCCACCAGCAGCATCGCCAGCGCGGTGGTCTTCACGTTGTCGAAGCCCAGCAGGGAGATCGCGCGCGACACGGTGGTGACGGGCGTGCCGGCGCGGCGGCGGTACTGCGCGGTGTTGGACAGGCGCAGGATGCGCTGGGTCAGCGCGACATCGGAGAGCACATAGTACGCCAGCTCCTGCGTGCCCTGGTCGTCCGACGACGCCATCTGGATCACGCGTGCGATCGAGCTGCCGAGCGCGAACATCTCGTCGTCGCCGTTGACTTTTTTCAGCAGCGCGCTGCGCACGCGCCGGCTATCGGCCGGCGCTCTGGAATGGGTGTCCTGGAGCATGTGGTTATTCTGGGTGGTTCGTACGAGGGGCGCGCAGCCGCGCCCCGGCAATGCATCTTACGCGTCCACAGCCACTTTGCGGTACTTCTTCAGAATTTGCGTGTGCAAGCCGTCGAGGGCCGGCAGTTTCGGGTTGACCGGATCGCGCCGGCGCACGGTGTTGATCAGCGACAGGGCCTGCTGACCAAGGCGCTCGTCCCAGCCTTCGTTCTCCAGGCACTTGAGCACCGCGACGGCCGCGTTGAAGACCACCTGCGGATTGTCCGGCAGCTTGGCAACCGCTTCCAGCATCAGCTGCACCGCACCGCGGAAGTCGCCCTCGCGCGCCCGCGCCGCGCCGCTCGCCACCAGGTCCACCACGTGCTGGCGCGCCTGCTGCGCCATCACGGTGGCCAGCTCGCCGCGTCCGGATTCCTCAAGTACCGCCATCGCCTTGGCCATCGCCGCGTTGTCGCCGGCATTGCGCATGACGCTGCCGATCACCTCCGTGGCGCCCTCTTCCTTGTTGTTCTGCAGGCAGGTGCGAGCCAGTTCGAGCTTGACGCCGTCGGACAGTCCGACCGCATCGCGGCAGGCGGCCAGCGCCTGGCCCAGCGACTCTTCCAGGCGCTCTTCGTTACCGGTGTATTCGTGCAGCATGGCCGAGGAAATCGCGCTGCATGCCGGCGTGTTCGGCTGCCCGCTCAACGACCTTTCCAGGTCGCGGATCACGGCCGCGGCCTGTACCGGGTCGCCCTTCTTCACCAGGGTCTGCACCAGCTTGACGTGGTCTTCGGGGTCGCGGAACTCCGAATACTTGGCCTTGCTGACCACCTGCTTGAGGGTGCGCTCGGCGGTGTCGACATCGCCCGCCTCAAGCGCGGTCTCGCCCAGCGTGCGCAGGCGGCGAACGGCGTGCGGCGAGACCGCGACCGCATTGGTCAGCACCTGCTGCGATTTGGCGATGTCGCCCATCGCGGCGTGGGTCTTGGCCAGCCAGTCGTAGGCATCGACGAACTTGTTGTTCGAGCCGACCAGCTCCTGCAGCATGTCCTGCGCCTCTTCGAAGCGCTCGCGCATGAACAGGGTCTTGGCCAGGCCCAGGCGCGCCCAGGCGATGGCCTTGGCTTCGTACAGTTGCTGGTAGATCGGCTCCGCTTCCGCCGGCTCGCCGAGGAACATGTGCAGCTCGGCGCGCAGGCGCAGGAAATCGATGGCGTAGCGCGGGTTGGCCGGCATGCCCTGGATGCAGGCCTCGATCGCGCGGCGCGGCTGGCCCGACTCCATCAGCCGGTACACCGGCATGAAGACGTTGCGTTTGTCGAGTGCGCGCGCCAGCCGCTCCAGCAGGCGGTCGGCGGCGAAGGGCTTCAGGATATAGTCGGTCGGCGCCAGTTCGGCCGCGCTCACGACCTTGCTGTAATTGCCCTCGGCGGTGACCATGAAGAACATGGTGGCCAGGTTGATCAGCTTGTGGTGGCGCAGGTCTTCCAGCAGCTGCTGGCCATCCTGCCCCCCATCGAGGTCGTATTCGCACAGGATGATGTCGAACTGCTTCAGGCCCAGGTGCTTGATCGCGGCGTTGGAGCTGCCGGCATGCTCGACCTTGGTGAGGCCGCACAGGGTCAGCATATTGTGGATGCTCGCGCGCATCCCGGCATGCGGCTCGATAATCAGTGCGGTCAGGCCGTCAAGAACAGTCATTGCAATCTTTTCCATGATAGCGCCCACTCACATCCTGGCGCCTTGATTTTCCCGGTCGGGGTGATCTCCGTCCCGAGTATATTACGGCACGGCAATGAAATACTGTAGTGCGGCGGGACGCTTTCATCATCAGTGCGGCCCGAAGTGATGGGCGGGCGCGACACCTGTTTAACTTTCGATCATGAAACCGGGCCCTGGAGCGGCTTTTTGCAGCCCCGCCGCTCGTATTCGCTTGCGTGTTCTGTTACCCTAGTGGAACAAATGGCGGCCGTGCGTGGCGCCGACAGCTTACTCGCAAGGAAATGAAATGAACATGACATCGGACTCGCAGCGCGACGGCGCGGAGCATCTCGGCAACGGCCAGGAGTTCCTGGCCTTCAAGCTGGGCAACGAGGAATACGGCATCGACATCCTCAAGGTGCAGGAAATCCGCGGCTACGAAGCGGTCACCCGCATCGCCAACGCGCCGGAGTTCATCAAGGGCGTGATCAACCTGCGCGGGATCATCATCCCGGTGGTGGACATGCGCATCAAGTTCAACCTGGGCACCCCGGTGTACGACCAGTTCACGGTCGTGATCATCCTGAACATCAAGGGCCGCATCATGGGCATGGTGGTGGACAGCGTGTCCGACGTGACCACGCTGACCCCGGAGCAGATCAAGCCGGCGCCGGACATGGGCTCCTCGTTCGACTCGCAGTACATGATCGGGCTGGGCACGCTGGACGAGCGCATGCTGATCCTGGTGGACATCGACCGCCTGATGTCGTCGGGCGAGATGGGCCTGATGGAAAACCTGGCGGTTTAATCCCCGGTAACACCCACGCGCAAGTAGCGCCTGCGCACCACCGTCACCCCCGCGCACGCGGGGGCCCCTGCCGGGTATCATGAGCGGCGCCAGTTGTTCCTTCGATTGATTCAGCAGGGGTCCCCGCGTTCGCGGGGATGACGCGTTGCATTCGCGGAGATGACGGCGTTACTCCGCGGGCAGGGCGTTCGGCATCAGGGCGCTGGCATCGGCCTGCTGCAACTGCCTGCGCCGCCCCACGCATTCCGCTTCGGTCGCACCGACCTCCACGTTCTGGTAGCGCACCTCGTATTTCCCCGCCTGCAGCCGGTCCACCGTCATCGATTCGCGCGCGCGCACAAACAGGTGGCGCACGTTGGCATGCCGCTCCAGGTCATACACCTTGACGAAAACCGGCACCGGATTGCCCGAATTGTCGATCACCAGCTGCATCTCGCTGCCTTCGTTGGCAACCGGGTAGCCTTCCATATAGCCGGTCTGGCCGGGCCACGGCGCTCCGTTGGGCGCCTGCAAGGCGCGCAGGTCCTGGTCGCAGTCCGGCGCATCGGCCGGGATCACCAGCTGGGTCACGCCCAGCGCACGGACAGGGCTGGTGCGCGGCGGCTGGCCACCCTTGCCGGCGATGTCCATGGCCCAGGTGTCCGGCTCCGTCGCCTCCTCCACTGGCGCCGGCTCGGGACGCGGCACGCTGGCCGCATTGGCGCTGGCGACCGGAGCCTGGGCGCCGGCCAGCATCTCCGGCAGTATCTGCGGCTGGGACGACAGCAGCACGCCGCCAACGCATCCGGCCGCGACCGCGACCACCATCGCGCCCCACCACTTGGGGTCGCGCGCGGCGCGGTAGCGCTTGCCGGATTCTTCCGGCTCCGGCTGCCACTGCTGTACCACCTCCTGCTGCTGCTGGCGGCCACGCTCGTCCTGGTGGGTGCTCTCCAGCCACTCCACTTCCCACTCTTCCGAAGCGATCCAGTCGTCGTGCTCCTTGCGGCGCACCGGATCGGACAGCGTGTCATAGGCGGTGTTGACGATCGCCATGATCCGCGCGGCCTTCTCGTCGCCCGGATTCTTGTCAGGATGGTATTTCTGCGACAGCGCCTTGTAGGCCGCACGGATGACTTCCTGCGGTGCCTGGCGGGCAACCTTCAGGTTGTCATAGTGTGTGTGGATCTTGGCCATGGTTGAAGTCGCTGTTTTCTTTTCATGATAGCCGATTGGCAAAATCTGGCCAGTTTGCGAACAGCATAGCTTCTAATGTGTCCCAGATGCAACATTTGCAAGTCAGAGGCGGATGCTGCGGTCGGCGCGCGCGATTTGCTCCGGCAACGCGACGCCGTGGCCGGCCACCAGCACCTTGAACAATTCCCCCATCTCAGCGGGCGAGACCAGCTTCTGCACGGCGTTGGCCTGCGGCAGGAAACGCATGGCGTCGGCGGGGTCGGAGCGCATCAGCAGCTCGCCAATGCCGGCCGCCAGCAGGAACGAAGCCTGGTTCATGTAGGCCAGTACGTCCAGGCCATTTTCCTGCGCCGCCAGCGCCATCGCCGTGAAGTCGACGTGCGCGGTGACGTCCTGCAGGCCCGGCAGGTAGAACGGATCGGGGTGCGCGTGATGGCGATAGTGGCACATCAGGGTGCCGCCGATCCGCTGCGGCACATAATATTCGTGCGCGGGGAAGCCGTAATCGAACAGGATCGCCGCACCCTGCCCCGCGCGCAGCATGGCCGCAATCGACGCCATGAAACCGGCGCCGGCGGCATGCACCTCGGTGGTGTAGTCGTCCGGCAACGTGGCCGGGTCGGGCAACTGGCGCGCGGCCTGTGCCGCCAGCGCCGCCGACGGCGGCCGCGGCACAAAAGCGAAGCGGCCGTCCTGTACGGTCACCGCCAGCTCGCTCCAGGCGCCGCCGCTGTTCTTGAGCAGCTGGACCGGCATCGCGTCCAGCACTTCGTTGCCCAGCACGACGCCGCTGAACGATCCGGGCAGCCGCTCCAGCCAGCGCACCTGCGGGAAATTGCGCAACAGCTCCTGCTGGCGCGCGCGCAGCTCGCCGGACAGGTCGATGATCGAATAGCTTTCGATGACGATGCCGGCATCGCGCGCCTCGGTCAGGATGTCGAACGCGAGCCGCCCGGTGCCGGCGCCGAATTCCAGCACGTGCGGCGCGCTTTGCGCCATCACGTGCGCCGCCACGTGCGCCAGCGTGGCGCCGAACAGCGGCGTGATCTCGGGTGCGGTGGTGAAGTCGCCGCTGCTGCCCAGCTTGGCCGAGCCGCCGCTGTAATAGCCGAGACCCGGCGCGTACAGCACCATCTCCATGAAACGGTCGAAGCCGATGGCGCCCCCGGCGCCGGCGATTTCCGCGGCGATCAGGTCGGCAAGTTGCGTGGACGCGGCTTGGGCGTCGTGGTCAGGTACGGGCAGGGACATGGACGACATTGTAAACAATCGGCGCAGGCAGCCCGGTTGCGGCTGGCCCCGCACGGGTAAAATGCGCACGTGCCACCCAGGAAGGGTGCATCAATGACAAGGATTCGGATGGCATCGATATTCGTGAATGAAGAAGGCACGGTTCGCAATGGCTGGCGCGTGGTCGCCTTCCTGCTGCTGTCCGTGATCGTGGTGGCGGTACTCATTGCAGCCAGCCGCGAACTGCCGGAGCATGTGGCGTACTGGTTCCCGGAGGTCTACCTGAGCGCCCTGGGAGTGCTGGGCGTGACCTGGCTGTTCATGCGGCTCGAACGGCGCCCGCTGGCCCAGGTCGGGCTGGAAGTGTCGCCGCGTGCGCTGCGCCAGTTCGGCATCGGCATGGCCTATGGCGCCGGCCTGGTGCTGGCGACCGCGCTGCTGGTGGTCGCGCTGGGTGGGCTGCATTTCGAGATGGCGCCGCAGGTGAGCGTGATCGACATCGTCAAGACCGGCCTGTTCATGGCCGGCGCCGTGCTGTTCGAAGAGACGCTGTTCCGCGGCTACGCGTTCCAGCGCACGGTTGGCGGCATGGGCCGGCGCTGGGCCCTGGGCCTGTTCGCGGTGGTGTTCCTGCTGGCCCATCCGATGGAGGAAACCATGCCGCCGGAACTGAGCACCATCGCCAGCGCCAACCTGGTGCTGGCCGCGCTGCTGCTCGGGCAGGTGATGCTGCGCAGCGGCGGCCTGGCGATGCCGATCGGCCTGCACCTCGGCTGGAACTGGATGCTGCAGACCCTCGGCTTCTCGATCAGCGGCAAGCTGGCCTTCGATTCGATCTGGCATCCGGTGTTCGACAGCGAAGTGCAATGGCTGACCGGCGACGCATGGGGCATCGAGGCGTCGGTGCTGAGCCTTGTGGTACTGCTGGCCGCCGTGCTGTGGTTCTCGCGCGGCGAGCCGGAGGACGGAGCGCCAGCATGAACCGGCAAGCCCTTCCCCGCGTTGCCCTGGTCACCGGCGCCGGCCGCCGGATCGGCCGCGCGATCGCGCTCGGGCTGGCGCAGGCCGGCTGGGACCTCGCGCTGCACTACCGCAGCGCGCAGGACGAAGCGCGGTCGCTGGCGCGCGAGATCGAAGCGCTGGGCCGGCGCGCGGCACTGCTGCAGGCCGACCTTGCCGACGCGGAGCAGGCAACGCAGCTGGTGGCGCGCGCGGTGGATGCGCTGGGAGCGCTGCACTGTGTGGTCAACAATGCATCGTTGTTCGAATACGACAGCGCGCAGGCGTTCTCGCCGGCCCTGCTGGACGCGCACATGCGCACCAACCTCGCAGCGCCGCTGCTGCTGGCGCAGGCCCTGCACGCGGCCACGCCGGAAGGATCGCAGGCCTGCGTGGTTAATTTGCTGGACCAGAAGCTGTACAATCTCAATCCGGATTTTTTGTCGTACACGCTGTCGAAAGCCGCCCTGCATACGGCCACCACCATGCTGGCGCAGGCGCTGGCGCCGAAGCTGCGCGTGGTGGGCGTCGCACCCGGCCTGACCATGGTGTCGGGCGAGCAGACCGGCGAAGGTTTCGCGAAAGCGCACACCGCCACGCCGCTGGGCCGTTCCAGCCTGCCGGACGACATCGCGGACGCGGTGGTGTATGCGGCCTCGGCGCGCGCAGTGACCGGCACCACACTGCTGGTCGATGGCGGCCAGCACCTGGTGCCGCTCCAGCGCGACGTGATGTTCCTCGCAAAATAACGTATTCAACACTCAAAGGCCCTTATGCTGTCCGCCCTGCACCACCCGAAGCTTGCCGATTGCCGTCGCCTGTTCCTGCGTAACTATGAGGTGATGATCAACATCGGCGTGCATGACTTCGAGAAGAAGGGCGAGCAGCGCGTGTTCGTCAACGTCGACCTGTACATCCCGCTCGCTGTCTCCACGCCAAGCGCGGACCAGCTCGAGGAAGTGGTCGACTACGACTTCATGCGCGAGACCATCGCGCGCCGCATGGCGCAAGGCCACGTGCACCTGCAGGAGACCCTGTGCGACGACGTCGCGCGCGCCATGCTGGCGCATCCGAAAGTGCGCGCCGTGTGCGTATCGACCATGAAGCCGGACGTCTATCCCGATTGCGACGGCGTCGGCGTCGAAGTATTCCAGATCAAGGATTAAGAAATGAACGCAGTAGCAGAGGACATCCTCGACCCGAAGAAAGCCGAGAAGATCGCGCTGGAGAACAACAAGCTGCACAAGCGCCTGTGCCGCCTGGTCGGCCAGGCCATCGGCGACTTCAACATGATCGAAGACGGCGACAAGGTGATGGTCTGCCTGTCCGGCGGCAAGGACAGCTACGCCCTGCTCGACATCCTGATGACGCTGCGCGAGCGCGCGCCGATCAATTTCGACATCGTCGCGGTGAACCTGGACCAGAAGCAGCCGAACTTCCCGGCCGAGGTGCTGCCGGCCTACCTGGAAAAGCTGGGCATCCCGTTCCACATCGAGAACCAGGACACGTACAGCATCGTCAAGCGCGTGATCCCGGAAGGGAAGACCACCTGCTCGCTGTGCTCGCGCCTGCGCCGCGGCATCCTGTACCGCGTGGCCGATGAACTGGGCTGCAACAAGATCGCACTGGGCCACCACCGCGACGACATCCTCGAGACCTTCTTCCTGAACATGTTCTTCGGCGCGAAGATCAAGGGCATGCCGGCCAAGCTGCAATCGGACGACGGCAAGCACATCGTGATCCGCCCGCTGGCCTACGTGAAGGAAGAGGACACCGAACGCTACGCCGAAGTGAAGCAGTTCCCGATCATCCCGTGCGACCTGTGCGGTTCGCAGGAGAACCTGCAGCGCAAGCAGATCAAGGCGCTGATGCGCGAATGGGAAAAGAAGCACCCGGGCCGGGTGGAGAACATCTTCTCCGCGCTGTCGACCGTGGTGCCGTCGCACCTGATGGACCGCGACCTGTTCGGCTTCACGGACCTGAAGGCCGATGGCGTCGCGAACCCGCTGGGCGACATCGCATTCGACGAGGAGCCATGCTCCACGCCGACCTCCACCTTCAATACCATCTCCCTCAAGCCGCTGTAGGCGCCGGCTGCGTTGCGGCGCGCTCCCGGAACCAGCGGGAGGTGCCGTCGTCGGCCGGGAAGAACGATTCGATCCGCAGCTCGTGCACCGTCACGTCGTGCGGCGTGCCCATGGTGGCGATCGACGTGAACAGGTTCAGTTCGACGCCATCCTTGCGTATCTTCATCGGCAGGAATGGCAGGGAACGCGCGTCCGGGTTGGCATGGCGTATCGCATCGCCTACCCCCGGTAAGGCAGTCAGTCCGGCCAGCAGGTTGGCCGCCTCGCTGCCGGGACCATCTCCCAGCGCCTCGCGCCGGATCCAGTGCAGCAGGTCGGCGCAGACTTCCTCCCAGTTCTGCAGGTGCTTGCGCACCCCCTCGGGATCGAGCATCAGCTTCAGCACATTGACGCCTTCCCCTGGCAGCGGTGCGCCCTCCGGCATCCCGAGCAGCCAGCCCATCATCATGGCCGCCGGCGCATTGGCCATCACCAGGTTCCAGAGGCGGTCCACCACCAGCGCGGGATATGGCGCCTGCTGGGACAGCATGAAGTCCAGTGCCTGCTTCACCGGCGCCAGTTCGGGATCGGACAGGCGGCGTTCCCGGTATGCGGGTGCGTAGCCCGCCGCCAGCAGCATGACATTGCGCTCGCGCAGCGGGATGTCGAGCACGATCCCCAGCTTCAGGACCATCTCGCGGCTGGCCTGCGATCGGCCGCTTTCCAGGAAGCTGATATGCCGTTGCGAGATGCCGCTCTCCGTCGACAGCCGGAGCTGCGTGAAGCCACGCTTGTCGCGCCAGTAGCGCAAGGCAGGGGCGAAATCGGTGAAGATGCTGTTCGCGCGCGCAACCTGACGCGCAGGCTCTTGCTGGTCCATGCTGTCTCCATTCGGATTACTTCAGGAAGGCATCTTGTCGAGGAAGCCCGTGATCCGTTCAATGCGCCCGTCCGGCGCCACCACTGCAATATCGGTGCCGGAGGCGAGCGGCCCGGTGTCGCTTTCGCCGAGCGACCACGCAAAGCGCACCACGTCGTGGTGGCCATCCGGCGTGCCCGCCACGGTGAAGCGCAAGCCGCCGAACTGCGCCTGGGCCGCTGCGATCATCGCATCCAGGCCATCCTGCCCGGCCGACTGCATCAGCGGGTCAACGTAGCTGACTTGTGGCGTGAATGCGTGATCGATCATTGCGCGACGGCGGGCGGGGTCGTTTTCGTTCCAGACGCGGACATATTGTGCGGCAATTTCGGCTGGAGTGTGAAGCATCGATGCGGTCATGTGAATCTCCTTGAAAGTGTGGTCGGTCGCGGTCGCGTGTTGACGACTGCGATGACGATGATTGTCCCGGCGCCTGCGCCCCCGGTCGATTACGTGCGAGGTAATCGACCGGGAGCGGCGCGCCGCCGACAATCGCAGCATCAAAGCCAACCAGACCGGAGTCCACCATGCCAGCCTATGCCGTCGCCATCCTTTCCGAAACCCGCCTGAATGACGAGATCCGCGCCTACCTCGCGCAGATCGACGCGACACTCGCACCTTTTGGGGGGCAGTACATCATCCACGGCGGTCCGGTCGTGCGCATGGAGGGGGAACCGGTGGGCGACCTGATCGTCGTCCAGTTCCCCGACCTCGAGCTTGCGTCTCGTTGGTACCAGTCCGCGGCCTACCAGGCAATCAGGCCGTTAAGGACCGAAAACAGCTGCGGCACCGTGTTTATCATCCAGGGAGTACCGGCGGGCCACCGCGCCACCGACATCCTCGCCTGAATCGGCGAAATCCGGAGATTGTGCTGGTGCGTCAATGGACGTTAGACTGGCATGATTCCTTCAACGACTGTAAAGGCTGACCATGCACCTGCCCGCGCGCCTCCTGCTTGCCCTATCGTTCACGCTGACCATGCTGGCGCCGACCGCCGCGCTGGCCGAGCCATCGATGATCTACCTGGTGCGGCACGCGGAAAAGGCCACGGACAGCAAGGACCCGGACCTGACCGGGCCTGGCAAGGCGCGCGCGGAGAACATCGCCATCATCCTGCAGAAGGCCGGCATCGCGAGCATCTACAGCAGTACGACCAACCGCACGAAACAGACCGCGCAACCGCTTGCCGCCCGCAGCGGCCTCGAAGTGCAAACCTATGATCCCTCGGCTCCGAAGGCGCTGGTGGAAAAAGTGAAAGCGCAGGACGGCGCGGTGCTGGTGGTCGGGCACTCGAACACGCTGCCGGAACTGGTGCGCCTGTTCGGCGGCGTACCCGGCGCCGACATCGCGGACAACGAATACGACCGCCTGTACCAGCTGATCGTCGGCCCGAACGGCGCCATCACCACCGTGCTGCTGACCTCCCTGCCCGCCACCGGCGCCGCGCCATAGCCTGGACCGGGCCCTACACAAAAGGCGGGCCCGCGTATACCATCCCTGTTTTTTGAACAACAAGGGATGGCAATGGCAGTTCAGGAAGTCGCAAAGCACACGAAGAAGGCCATCCAGGCCGCCGGCGATAGCTCCCACGGCCTCGGCCACAAACTGCGCGAAGTCGCGCTGGAAATTTTCATCATCGTGTTTGCGGTGACCCTCAGCTTCTGGCTGCATGGCCTCGGCGAACACCAGCACGAACAGCAGCAGGTCAAGAGCTTCCTGCATGGCCTGAAGCGCGACATCCAGAGCGACCTCGAGCAGATCGATAGCGTCGTCAAGTCACACCACAAATTTGACGAGAACTACCGCTACCTGGCCTCGCTCGACCCGGCCACACCGCCAGATACAGCGAAATTCGACGCCGCTTACGAAATGATCTCGACAAACAGCTTCCTGGTTCCCCAGGTGAGCCGCTACGAGGGCTTCAAGTCCAGCGGGAAGCTGATCAATATCGAAGACGCCGACCTGCTGCAGAAGATCGTGTCGCTGTACCAGTTCGACATACCGAAAGCGGAGTTGTCGTTCGGGGGCTGGAAGTACCACAATTCGCGCCTGACCGCCTACCTGGAAGAAAACATCGACGACGCCGACACCCGGGAAGGCCGCCTGCGCGCGCTGACGGCGCCCAAAGGCAAGCGCCTGCTGAAGCGCATGCAGACCTATCCACAGCTGTATGAGCGCTACGACACTGTCGCCAGCAAGGGCAAGGACATCATCCAGGCAATCGACAAGGCCTATCCGGAAGGCTGAACGGGCGCCGCCGCCGGCGCTTCCTCATTCCCCCACTTCCGCTCCTCCTACGAGCCCGGCCCAGCGCGCCGGGGCTCGCCTTCTCCCCTCCCCTCCCCGCAGTTTGCGGCAATTTTAAAAAGCGGAATTAGAGTTGGTGGCCTAGCAATACCGACAGGCCGTGTGCTATTCTCGAAGGCAATAACAAAAATATATACATCCAAAACTTCGAGGAAAAAAATAATGGAATTGGCTGAGAAATCGACCGCCGCGAGCGGCTCTTCGTTTGGCGCAGTGGCGCGCATGTTCTATGAACCTTCCGCCACCTTTGCACAACTGGAAACGCGCCGCTCGACCTGGCTGCCGCTGCTGCTGGTGATGCTGTCAGGGATCATCATCGCGGTCTGGTACTACCAGTTCGTCGATTACGCCTGGTTGCAGGAACAGTTCCTCAACGCGATCGAAGACCCGGCAGTGCGCGACAGGCAGCGCGAAGCCGGCGGCATGGCGCTCGGCACGCTGACCGCGGTCACCATCGTTGGCATGGTGATCTTCTACCTCGTGGCGTATGCGCTCACGTCGCTGTACTTGCTGATCGTCAGCAAGGTGCGCAACTCGCCGTTCACGTTCGGCCAGGGCTTCTCGCTGGCAGTGTGGTCCTCGGTGCCGATGCTGATCCTGCTCCCGCTCGGCGCAATGCAGATCCTGCTGGCCTCGAACAACCAGGTCATGTTCCAGGCGCTCAACCCGCTGACGCTGAACCAGCTGGTCTTCCATTACGAGCCGGCGCACGCGATGGCGGGTGTTCTTGAGAGCATCTCGCTGCTGACCTTCTGGAATATCTTCCTGCAGGTCGTCGGTTACCAGATCTGGGCCAAGACTTCGCGCGCAACGGCGGTCAAGGTGGTCGTGGCGCCATACATCGTCATTTACGGCCTGTGGCTGGCCTATGCACTGAGCAAGGCAGCATGAAACGTAAAAAGCTTATCGTAGGGCTCGGGGTGGCAGCACTGCTGTCCATCCCGCTGATCGCAAAAATGAGCCGCGGCGAGCCCGCGCGCACCGTTGAGACCGAAGCGGTCGCCTTCCGTGAAGTGCGCTCGTCGATCCTGGCATCCGGCCACCTGGCTTATGAAGAGCAGGTGCTGCTGTCGCCAGAAGTGATCGGCAAGGTCAGTTCGATCCACGTGAAGGAAGGCCAGCGCGTCAAGGCAGGTGACATGCTGCTGGTGCTGGACGACCAGACCTACCGCGCGCAGGTAGCGCAGCAGCAGGCAGCCGTGCACCAGCAGCGCATCAACATCGAGCAGCAGCAGCTCAACCTGCGCAACCAGGAGAGCCAGTACAAGCGCAAGCTCGAGCTGCACAAGATGAAGATGCTGGCCGACTCCGCGATCGACGACGCCCGCTACGCGCTCGACAGCGCGCGGATGGAGCTGCGCAACAGCAGCGCGCGCCTGCAACAGGCCGAGGCGGTGCTCAAGCTGCAGAACGAGCAGCTGGCCAAGACCACGGTGCGCGCACCGATCTCCGGCACCATCACCTCGATGGACATCAAGGTCGGTGAAACGGCGGTCGCCAGCCAGGTCAGCATCGCCGGCTCGAGCCTGATGACGATCGCGAATACCGATTCCATGATCACCGAGGTGAACGTCGACGAGACCGACATCGCCAAGATCGCCGTGGGCCAGGAAGTCGCGATCCATACCGCAGCCTTCCCCGACACCGCGCTGAAGGGCCAGGTGCAGGAGATCCCGCTGTCGCCGAAGGCGGCGCCGCAGGGTAACGCCACCGCCGCGCTGTCGCGCACCTACAGCATCAAGGTCCGGCTGGTCGATACCAAGGGCCTGGCGCTGCGTCCCGGCCTGACCTGCCGCGCCGAGATCTACACGGCAGGCAGCGGAAAATCGCTGGCGGTCCCGCTGCAGGCTGTCATGTCGAACAACGACGACTATGCCGAACTGTCCTCGTCGAAGAAGGGCAGCAAGAAGACGGTGATCAAGACCGAGTACCACGTGTTCGTCAACAAGGCCGGCAAGGCCGAGAAGCGGGTGGTGACGATCGGGATTTCGGATGACAGCCAGCAGGAGGTCCTGAGCGGCGTGAAGGCGGGCGAGTCGGTCATCACCGGACCATACAAGACGCTGCGCTTCCTGAAGGACGGCGACCAGGTCACGGCAGCGACGGCAGCCGGCAAGGCGACGACGGAAAAGAAGGCATCATGAGCCATTCCGACCCGCTGATCCGCCTTGAAGGTATTGCCAAGCACTACCAGATGGGCGGAGAGACCATTGCCGCGCTCAATGGCATCGACCTGCAAATCGCTCGCAACGACTACGTCGCGTTCATCGGCTCGTCCGGCTCCGGCAAGTCGACCATGATGAACATCCTCGGCTGCCTCGACACACCGACCATGGGCCAGTACTTCCTGATTGGGCGCGACGTCGCGGGCATGAGCGAGACCGAC
>DASWYE010000005.1:0-2647 GCA_036405115.1 Telluria sp.
TCGGCCAGCTGCCGGAAGGCAATTGGGTGACGCGCGCTCCGACCCTGAAGCGCAAGTCCATCCTGCTGGCCAAGATCCAGGATGAGGCCGGCCACGGGCTGTATCTGTATTCCGCCGCGGAGACGCTGGGCGTGTCGCGCGACGACCTGCTGGCCGACCTGCATTCCGGCAAGGCGAAATATTCCAGCATCTTCAATTACCCCACGCTGAACTGGGCCGACATCGGCGCCATCGGCTGGCTGGTCGACGGCTCGGCCATCATCAACCAGATCCCGCTGTGCCGCTGCTCGTACGGCCCGTATGCGCGCGCCATGATCCGCGTATGCAAGGAAGAGTCCTTCCACGCGCGCCAGGGCTACGACATCATGCTGGCGCTGTGCCGCGGCACGCCGGAGCAGAAGCAGATGGCGCAGGACGCGTTCAACCGCTGGTGGTGGCCGTCGCTGATGATGTTCGGACCGTCCGACGCGGAGTCGGTCAACAGCGCGCAGTCGGCGCAGTGGCGCATCAAGCTGTTCTCCAACGACGAACTGCGCCAGCGCATGGTGGACCAGACCGTGCCGCAGGCCGAATTCCTCGGCCTGACCGTGCCCGACCCGGACCTGAAGTGGAACGAGGAGCGCGGCCACTACGACTTCGGCACCATCGACTGGGCCGAATTCCAGAATGTCCTGAAGGGCAACGGCCCATGCAACAAGGAGCGCCTGCGCACCCGCGTCAAGGCATATGAAGACGGCGAATGGTTCCGCGACGCGCTGGTCGCGTACGCGGACAAGCAGGCCGCGAAGAAGCAGGCAGCTTAAGTAGAACGGAGAGAGACAATGAGCAAAGAATGGCCCCTGTGGGAAGTGTTCATCCGCAGCCAGCACGGCCTGGCCCACAAGCACGTGGGCAGCCTGCACGCTTCGGACGCCGAAATGGCGATCAACAACGCGCGCGACGTGTACACGCGCCGTAACGAAGGCGTGTCGATCTGGGTCGTGCGCGCCGCCGACATCGTCGCCTCCAGCCCTGGCGACAAGGCGCCGCTGTTCGAGCCGTCCAACAGCAAGGTGTACCGCCACCCGACCTTCTTCCCGATGCCGGAAGAAGTGAAGAACCTGTGAGCGCGGCCGTGGATAACGCAAAGTTCGAATATTTGCTGCGCCTCGGCGACTCGACCCTGATCCTGTCGCAGCAGCTGTCCAAATGGTGCGGCAAGGGCCCGGCGCTGGAAGAAGACATGGCGCTGACCAATGTCGCGCTCGACCTGCTCGGCCAGACCCGCCTGTGGCTGTCGTACGCCGGCGAGCTGGAAGGCCGCGGACGCGACGAAGACAAGCTGGCGTTCCTGCGCGACGCGCACGACATGCGCTGCCTCCTGATCACCGAGCAGCCTAACGGGAACTACGCCGACACCACCATGCGCCAGTTCTACTTCGACACCTGGCATTACTTCCTGATGCAGGGACTGCTCAAGTCGGGCGACCCGCGCATCGCGGAGATCGCGGAGAAGTCGGTCAAGGAAGTCACCTACCACCTGCGCCGCAGCAGCGACCTGGTGGTGCGCCTTGGCGACGGCACGGCCGAGAGCCACGCGAAGATCCAGGCCGCCGCCAACGAACTGTGGCCATACACCGGCGAGATGTTCACGTATGACGCCATCGACAACGCGATGGTGGAGCAGGGTGTGGCGCCTGGAGCTGCGGGCCTGCGCGCCGCCTTCCTTGACCATGTGGCGCGCGTGTTCGAGGAAGCCACCCTGACCATGCTGCCGCCGGACGCCTGGATGCAAAGCGGCGGCAAGCAAGGCCGCCACACCGAGCACCTCGGCTACATCCTGGCCGAGATGCAGTACCTGCAGCGCGCCTATCCAGGAGCCGAGTGGTAATGGACGTGCAAGCGGTGTGGGATCGGCTGCAATCGGTCGCGGACCCCGAGATCCCGGTGATCTCGGTGGTCGATCTCGGCATCGTGCGCGACGTGCGCTTTGACGGCGACGAGTGCGTCGTCACCATCACGCCAACCTATTCCGGCTGTCCCGCGATGGAAGTGATTGCGCAGGAAGTGAAGCAGGAGCTGGGCCGCGCGGGCCTCGATCATGTGCGCCTGGAGACCAGATTGTCGCCGGCGTGGACCACCGACTGGATGAGCGAGAAGGGCAAGGCCGCACTGAAGGGCTACGGCATCGCGCCGCCCGCGCAAAAGGTCGTGGACATCAGCGCGCTGATCCGACGCAGCGCGGACGAGCCGGCGATCGCCTGCCCCAACTGCGGGTCGTCGAACACCCAGCTCACCAGCCAGTTCGGTTCCACGTCCTGCAAGGCGCTGTACAAGTGCCTGGACTGCCGCGAACCATTCGATTATTTCAAGAGCCATTAGGCCGACCATGAGCAAATTCTATCCACTGACCGTGTCCACGGTGCGCCAGGAGACGCGCGATACCATCTCCGTCACCTTCGAGGTGCCAGTCGAACTGGCCGAGTCCTTCGCCTACCAGCAGGGCCAGCACCTGACGCTGCGCACGCAGATCGGCGAGGACGACGTGCGCCGCTCGTATTCGATCTGCTCGGCGGTGCAGGACAAGTGCCTGCGGGTGGCGATCAAGCGCACCACCGGCGGCCTGTTCTCGAGCTGGGCCAACGAAAGCCTGAAGCCCGGCTACACG
>DASWYE010000006.1:0-8147 GCA_036405115.1 Telluria sp.
AAGACCAGCATCGCGCAGCGCTACCTGCTGCCGAAGCAGATCAAGGCGAACGGCCTGAAGGAAGGCGAGATCTCGGTGTCCGAATCGGCGATCCGCGACATCATCCGCTACTACACCCGCGAGGCGGGCGTGCGTTCGCTCGAGCGCGAGGTCTCCAAGATTGCGCGCAAGGTCGTCAAGATGCTGCTGCTGAAGAAGAGCGAGAAGAAGGTCGTCGTCACCAACAAGAACATCGACAAGTTCCTGGGCGTGCGGCGCTACGACTTCGGCGTGGCCGAGAAGGAGAACCAGATCGGCCAGGTGGTCGGCCTTGCATGGACCGAAGTGGGCGGCGACCTGCTGACCATCGAAGCGGTGCAGATGCCGGGCAAGGGCGCCATCGTGCGCACCGGCACCCTGGGCGAAGTGATGAAGGAGTCGATCGAAGCGGCGCGCACCGTGGTGCGTTCGCGTGGCGCGCGGCTGGGCATCAAGCCGGACCAGTTCGAGAAGAGCGACATCCACATCCACGTGCCGGAAGGCGCGACGCCTAAGGACGGTCCGTCCGCAGGTATCGCGATGACGACGGCGCTGGTGTCCGTGTTCACCGGCGTCCCGGTGCGTGCGGACGTGGCGATGACTGGCGAAATCACCCTGCGCGGCGAAGTCCTGCCGATCGGCGGCCTGAAGGAAAAGCTGCTGGCGGCCCACCGCGGCGGCATCAAGACAGTGCTGATCCCTGAGCAGAACGTGAAGGACCTGGCCGAAATCCCGGACAACGTCAAGAACAAGCTCGAGATCGTGCCGGTACGCTGGATCGACAAGGTACTGGAAGTCGCGCTGGAACGCCAGCCGACGCCTGTGGTCGAGGCCGCGCCAGCGGTCCCGGTGCCTGCGCCGGCCGACGGCGCCACCGACGTCGTCAAGCACTGATCTTCATGCAGTCCACGAAAGCGCCCCCCGGGGCGCTTTTTTTTCTCGCTCGCTTCAGCATCACCCCCGCCATCCCCGCGGACGCGGGGACCCATACTGAGCGTCTGCAACGAAACGAATGGCTCAGCCACCCCAGCATGGATCCCGGCCGAGTGCCGCATTGGCGCTGGGATGACGGCCTTAACTCATGTTATTGTTGTGCATTCCCGATCACACGACCCCAATCGATGACCGTCATCAAACACCTCGTCCCCCTCACCATGTTTGCCCTGGCCGGCATGGCCCACGCCCAGCAAACCGTCACCATCGGCATGGCCGGCCCGCTCTCCGGCGAAATCGCCCACCTCGGCAAGGCCATGGAAAACGGCGCCGCCCTGGCCATAGAAGACCTGAACGCCCGCGGCGTCACGCTGAATGGCAAGAAGGTCGTATTCAAGCTGCAAAGCGAGGACGACGCGGCCGATCCGAAGCAGGGCACGGCGGTGGCGCAGAAGCTGGTCGATGCGCGCGTGAACGGCGTGGTCGGCCACGTCACCTCCGGCACCACGGTGCCTGCATCGCGCATCTACCGCCAGGCCGGGATCCCGCAGGTGTCGCCGTCTGCCACCACGCCGGCGTACACAAAACAGAGGTTCCCGACCACCTTCCGTGTGGTCGCCAACGACAATATGCTCGGCTCCGCGCTGGGCCGCTATGCCGTGAACCAGCTGGGAGCGCGCAATATCGCCGTCATCGACGACCGCTCCGCATACGGGCAGGGCGTTGCCGACCAGTTCGTGAAGGCGGCGCGGGCAAGCCACCGCGGCGTCAAGATCGCCAAGCGCGAATTCACCAATACCAAGGCGACCGATTTCACCGCGATCCTGACCACGATCCGCGCGACCAAACCGGACCTGATCTTCTTCGGCGGCATGGACGCCAGCGCCGGCCCGATCCTGCGCCAGATGAAATCGCTCGGCATCAGCACCAGGTTCATGGGCGGTGACGGCATCTGCACCGAAGCGCTGCCGCGCCTGGCCGGCGCCGGCATGCGCGACGGGAACGTGCTGTGCGCAGAAGCTGGCGGCGTGGACGGCGCGCAGGAGAAGGTGATGAGCGAGTTCGTCGCGCGCTTCAAGGCCAAGTACAACAGCGACATCCAGACCTACGGGCCGTACGCGTATGACGCGGTGATGGTGCTGGCCGCCGCGATGCAGAAAGCCGGGTCGTCCGAGCCGGCAAAATACTTGCCGGCGCTGAAGAAGATCCGCTACCAGGGCGTCACCGGCACGATCGAGTTCGACAGCGCCGGCGACGTCAAGCATGGCGCGCTCACGCTATCCACCTACAAAGGCGGCAAGAAGGCCAAGCTCGCCGTGCTGCGCTAATGCATGGCGCACGCCTGTCGCATTTTTCGCAGCGCGCTTGACACGAAATGCGCGCGCCGAGTTTAATACGCGCTGCGGTTTTTTCTCCCAAGGATACGTAGTGAACAAAACAGATTTGATCGAAGAGATCGCCAAGTCGGCGGATATCACCAAGGCATCGGCAACGCGCGCACTGGACGCCATGCTCAACGCAGTCACCACCACGCTCGCCAACGACGGCAGCGTTACGCTGGTGGGCTTCGGCACCTTCTCCGTCGGCGAACGCGCAGCGCGCATCGGCCGCGATCCACGCACCAGGGAAGCCATCCAGATCGAAGCGGCGAAGGTTCCGAAATTTAAAGCTGGTAAAGCTTTGAAAGATGCTGTAAACTAATGTTCTTTCAGCGATGCCTCGTCGCTGATTGCAAAGGTTTCTGGAGCGGTAGTTCAGTTGGTTAGAATACCGGCCTGTCACGCCGGGGGTCGCGGGTTCGAGTCCCGTCCGCTCCGCCAGAAAGTAGAAGATGGCCCGCCTGTGCGGGCCATTTTTTTTATCTGGTGCGCCATTTCGGCTTGCCCTGCGCGCGGACGCCGTATTATTGGAATGCAAATCCACCCCATGCTATACTCCAGCGCCACTTTCGCCAAACCGGCCGAAGGCAGCAGGTGCTGATCCAGATGGCGCTGGCACCCCTGGAGGCGGATCGCTGATCGCCTTTTTCAATGTGACTCACTCAACAGAATTGTCTGCCCATGTTTGAAACTGTTCGCACCCACCAGAAGCTCATGATGGGAGTGCTGCTCCTGCTGATCATCCCGTCCTTCGTCCTCGTTGGCGTCAACACCTACGATACCAGCGGCGCTGCCGACACGATCGCCACCGTTGGCGGCCGCAAGATCAGCCAGGTCGAATTCGAAAACGCCCAGCGTGACCAGATCGACCGCTACCGCGAAGCCCTCGGCGCGCAGTTCGACCCGAAGATGGTCGATACGCCCGAAGAAAAGCAGCGCGTGCTGGACGGCCTGATCACCCAGCGCGCCCTGGAAGCCGAAATCGACAGCAACCACATGACGGTGGACGATGCCACGCTGGCCGGCTTCTACGCCAAGACCCTGGTCGGCGATGACGGCAAGTTCGACGTCAACCAGTACAAGGCCGCAGCAGCAGCGCAGGGCCTGACCACCGCCGGCCTCGACCAGCTGGTGCGTCGCCAGCTCGCGTTCGAGCAGGTGACCGGCTCGATCGAGCGCACCGGCTTCGCGCCGCGCACCGTGTCGGACCGCCTGTCGGACATCCGCGAGCAGGAGCGCGAGGCGCAGGAGATGCTGTTCCCGGCAGCCCAGTACGCGTCGCAGGTCAAGGTGACCGATGCGATGGTCAAAGCCTTCTACGACAAGAACCAGGCGATGTTCCAGGTTCCCGAGCAGGCGCGCATCGAGTACGTCGTGTTTGACAATTCGGCCGTGAGCTCGAAAGTCACCGTGAGCGACGAGGAAGTGGCCGCCCAGTACAACCAGAACAAGAAGCGCTACACTACCGAAGAGCAGCGCCGCGCCAGCCATATCCTGATCAACGCCGCCAAGGATGCACCGGCGGCCGAGAAGACTGCAGCGCGCGCCAAGGCGAGTGCACTGCTGGAGCAGCTGCGCAAGAATCCGGCCGATTTCGCCCGCCTGGCGCGCGAGAACTCGCAGGATCCGGGCTCGGCTGAAGTCGGCGGCGACCTGGGCGTGACCGAGAAGGGCGCCTTCGTCAAGCCGGTGGAAGATGCGATCTTCGCGCTGCAGCAAGGCCAGATCAGCGACCTGGTCGAATCCGAATACGGCTACCACATCATCACCGTCACCGACATCAAGCCGGCCACCGTGCGCCCGCTGGATGAAGTGAAGGGCGAGATCGAAACCGATATCCGCAACCAGAAAGCGGGCCGCAAGTACTCCGAGCTGGCCGAGGCGTTCACCAACACCGTGTACGAACAGTCGGACAGCCTGAAACCGGCCGCCGACAAGCTTGGTGTGCAGGTGCAGACCGCAAGCAACGTGTCGCGTACGCCGAACCAGGCAGCCGGTACGGCGCCGTATAACAACGCCAAGTTCCTGCAGGCCCTGTTCTCCGAAGACACGATCAAGAACAAGCGCAACACCGAAGCGGTCGAAGTGGCACCGAACACCATGATCTCGGGCCGTATCGTCGAGTACAAGCCGGCGACCGTACGTCCGCTGGCCGAGGTGACTCCTGCAATCCGCGAACGCGTGCTGCAGGAAGAAGCGATGCGCCTGGCGAAAGCCGCGGGCGAAGCGAAACTGGCCGCCGTCAAGGCGTCCGGCGATGCGACCGGCTTCGGCGAGCCGAAGCTGGTGACGCGCACGCAGCAGCCGCCGTTCAACCAGGCTGGCGCGATCGCCGTGCTCAAGGCAGACACCAGCAAGCTGCCGGCATACGTGGGCGTGGAAGTGCCGGGCCAGGGCTACGCGCTGTACCGCATCAACAAGGTGCAGCAGGCGACGCCTGACGTCGAGCGCCGCAAGGCCGAAGCGCAGCAGATTGGCAACGTGCTCGCACAACAGGAAACCTTCGGCTTCATGGAAGCGCTGAAGAAGAAGGCCAACGTCAAGATCAAGCGCCCGGTGACGGCGCCGGCGCCGGCCGCGCAATAAGCGAGTCAGCTAATACAAGAACGGCATCCCAATGGATGCCGTTTTTTTTTGCGCCTGCAGGTCGCATGCCGTCATTCCGGGCATTGCCCGAAATGACTCCCCGCGCACGCGGGGATGACAGCGTTAGGCGGGCAGTTGCTGGAGGTGTTGGGCAGCGGCGGCGAAGTGATTGGGGCTGATGCCGGGCAGCTCCAGCGGCAGCGCATCGCCGTATTTGACGAAGTTGCGGTCGATCGAACGCAGGTAGGCCGGATCGTAGTGCTCCGCCAGCAGCAGCGCCACCAGCTCCTCGATGCGCCCGCCGTTGGCCAGCGCATGCCAGGCGTCGATCTTGTCGCGTCCGTGCAGCTTGACCAGGTGGTCGAGCTGCGCATTGAGCACGTCCGGACTGGCCGCAAAGTGGCTGTAATCCTCCATCAGCAGCCGTACCCGGTCCTCCAGCGACAGGGTCAGCGCGATGCAGGGCGACTGGCGCATGGTGTCCATCAGCGCATCCGGTACCCGCAGGTTGCCGACCTTCTTGCTCTCCGATTCCACGAACACCGGGCGTGCCGGGTCGAACCGGCGCAAGGCATCCCAGATCCGCGACTCGAACATTTTCTGGCTCGGTTGCGGCTCGTCGGGCAGGTTGCCCAGCACCGAGCCGCGGTGGGCGGCAAGCTTTTCCAGGTCCAGCACCTGCGCGCCGGCCGCGTCCAGCACTTCGAGCAGGCGGCTCTTGCCGCTGCCGGTGGTCCCGCAGACGACCCGGAACGGCAGTTGCGGCGCGTCAGCCAGGTCGGCGCTGATGTGCGCACGGTAGGCCTTGTAGCCGCCGTCGAGCTGCACCGCCGGCCAGCCGATGCGCGCCAGTACGTGCGCCATCGATCCGCTGCGGTTGCCGCCGCGCCAGCAGTACACCAGCGGCCTCCAGTCGCGCGGATGTGCCGCCAGGTGCTCCTCGATGTGCCGGCCGATGTTCTTCGATACCAGCGCCGCGCCTACCTTCTTGGCCTCGAACGAATTGACCTGCTTGTACAGGGTGCCGACCTGCTCGCGTTCGGCGTCGTCCAGCACGGGATAGTTGACCGCGCCGGGCAGGTGGTCGAGCGCGAACTCGGACGGGCTGCGCACATCGATGATGGCGTCAAAACTGTCGAGCTCGGGAAGGACTTGGCTGAACAGCTGCAGAGCCGGATACTTCATCGCGTGGTGACCAGTTTCGAGAATTGCGGCCAGATATTGGCCAGGATGATCGGGTGCGCGGCCGCCGCCGGATGCAGCCGGTCCGGCTGGAACAGCGCGGGCTTCTCGGCGACGCCGTCGAGCATGAACGGCACCAGCCCGGTGTTGTATTCCTTTGCCAGCTTTCCGTACACGGCGGCGAAGCGCTCGGTGTAATCGCGCCCGTAGTTGGGCGGCATGCGCATCCCGATCAGGAGCACCTTGGCCTTGTTTTGCTGCGACAGTTCGATCATGGCGCGCAGGTTGGCTTCGGCCGCGGCTACGGGCAGGCCGCGCAGGCCGTCGTTGGCGCCCAGTTCGATGACCACTACGTGCGGCCGGTGCTGGCGGATCAGGGCGGGCAGCCGTGTGCGGCCGCCGCTGCTGGTTTCGCCACTGATGCTGGCGTTGACGATGGCCGCATCGATCTTCGCGGCCTTGAGCTTCTGCTCCAGCAGCGCCACCCAACCGGCGCCACGCGCCAGTCCATACTCGGCCGAGAGGCTGTCGCCGAGCACCAGCACGGTTTTTGGTGCAGAATAGGCGCTTGCCGGAAGCACAACGACCAGCAGCAGCAACGAGCGAATCACAAATTTTTTGAAAAGATCAGGCATGCGTGACATCGAAGAAGGACTATCCCGCCCACTGGCGGAGAATGACGCGCGCTCAAACAGCGCGATCGAAGTTATCAATCTGTCCAAGACGGTGGCCGACGCGAGCGGCGAGCTTACCATCCTGCACCATGTGGATTTTACCGTGCAACGGGCGGAAACGCTTGCGATCGTCGGGGCGTCGGGTTCCGGCAAGTCGACGCTGCTCGGATTGCTGGCCGGACTGGATACCCCGTCCACCGGCAAGGTCATGCTGAACGGCCGTGATATCTTCGCCCTGGACGAGGACGGGCGCGCAGCGCTGCGCAAGGCGGAACTCGGATTCGTGTTCCAGTCCTTCCAGTTGCTGGCGCACCTGAACGCGCTGGAAAACGTGATGCTGCCACTGGAGCTGCGCGGCGATCCGGAGGCAAAGGAGAAGGCCGCAGCGATGCTCGGCCGGGTCGGCCTGTCGGAACGCCTGAAGCACTATCCGAAGTACCTGTCCGGCGGCGAGCAGCAGCGCGTTGCGCTGGCGCGCGCCTTCGTCACCGAACCGCCGCTGCTGTTCGCGGACGAGCCCACCGGCAGCCTGGACGCAGCCACCGGTGAAGCGATCATCGCCCTGATGTTCGAGCTGAACCGCGAACGCGGTTCCACCCTGGTGCTGGTCACGCACGACCCGTCGATCGCTCGCCGCTGCGGCCGCACCATCACGATTGCCGCTGGCCGGATCGTCCCGACAGCGTATTGAGCATCGCACGGGCGGCCCGCGGCAGCTCGCCCGCGGTCAGCCCGATCGGGCCTTCGCCGCGTGCCACCAGTTCGTCCGCGGCGCGGCCGTGGATCCAGGTCGCGCCCAGCGCCGCCTCCCACGCCGGCCAGCCTTGCGCCAGCAGGCTGCCGCACAGCCCCGCCAGCACGTCCCCGCTGCCCGCAGTGGCCAGTCCCGGATTGCCTGTTCCATTGATGACGATGGCTTCGCCGTGCGCGATGACACTGCCGGCGCCCTTCAGGATGACGGTGGCGTTGAAGCGCTTGGCCAGTTCGTGCGCGGCAGCCATTCGGTCGGCCTGCACGATCGCGCTGGTCATGCCGAGCATGCGCGCCGCTTCCAGCGGGTGCGGCGTCAGGATGGTGTTGCCGCGCGCGCCGAGCCGTTGCTGCAGGTCGCTGCTGGTGGCCAGCAGGTTGAGCGCGTCGGCATCCAGCACCAGGCCGTGCGCGCTGTCGAGGGCGCGCAGCAGCACCTGCACCGCTTCCGGCGACGTTCCCAGTCCCGGTCCCGCGACGGTCACCGCGCAGCCGTAATCGAACCCGGCGGCGCTCCGGCACATGAGCTCCGGCTGGCCCGCGTCGAGCGCCGGACCTTCGTCGAGGAACAGCGCGAACACCCGGCCGGCGCCGCAGAACAGCGCGGCCCGTGCGGCCAGCAGCG
>DASWYE010000007.1:0-7723 GCA_036405115.1 Telluria sp.
CAGACCAGCAACCGGACCATTACGGGGTTCGTCTTGCGCGTAGCCAGCTCCAACAGCAGGTCGCCGTAGCGCTTTCCATCTTCAGCGCTGGAGCCGCGCTTGAGCACCATTCCCGGATCAAAACCCCAAGTGATGATGTCGACGCTGCGGGTTGCGGCCCCGATGTCGTCATGGATTTTTTCAAATACGTTCTTTCCGCAAATGAGAGGCTCGATTTCGCACCGATGGCGCGGATGGTATCGCCGCTTGGGAGTCTGCACCCACCACGGTAGTGCGAGGCACTGGTATGGCGGAGTCGTCTTGCTATACGACAGGATTTGCTTGTACAGCTTCTTATTCTCGTCCATGCTACCCATGCGAACCTCGTATAGTTTTCTCAACCTGATGCGCTACAGGCGGGACACTCGTCGGGGCAAGAGCATCCCGCTTTCCTGGAACAGCAAGGTGCTACTCACATCGATGAAGTGTTATCAACGGGGTGAACATCGAAGGATGGGTCGGAAAGAAGCCTGTCATCCTCCAGGGACTTGCGATCACTAGTGGGGTCGCCGCCGCCAAGTGAATAACCGTGGTACCCCATCCCTGCGCTGACCTCATGTCTTTCTAACGATTCGGCGGATTGAATGGTGAATACCTGGCCGTTCGGCAATTCCAGTTCATATTCGGATTCGGAATCGAGCTCGTGCTCAACTGAAATGTTCCCTTGTTCGTCGACGTGCCCTTCTTGCACAACAGCTCCATTCCTTGAGAGCTTGAAAGGTAGTCCAGCCCCGGCCTTTCCGAGCGCTGCGGGATGGCTGCCTAGATGAAAAACCGCCATCCCCTTTTTAGCGACGTCCACCACCGAAGGCATCTTTATCGCCATTTCCACGTTTTTGGGACCCAAAAACTCATGGGATGCCCCATGGTAAAGGTGCTTCCCGGTAGTGCCATGCTCAATGCCGCCGGCGTTGTATCGGACGTAGCTACCGCCGCCGCTGATCACCACCTCCTCTTTTGCCGTTATCGTGATGCGGTTCGCCGTCTGCGTAATGTTGAGTTTTGCGAGCAGGCTGATGCTGTCGGAAAGGGCCTGCAGGTCGATGTTCGCCTCTGCCGCAATCAGCTTCATCCCTGCCTTGTGAACGAAGACTCTGAAAGCGTTCCGCACGCTGGCAAAAAAACCTTCGCCAGTGGCGATGGAAAGATTTTTCCCGCTGGTCAGAGCTGTGTGCTGGAGGCTGGCCAAGTGGGTAGTTCCTGCAGTGCTGGAATGAATCCCTGCCGGGCTCGCGAGGATTAAATGCGGCGCGCCTAGTTCTCCACCCGCGCGTCCCCTAACGCCAGCTACTTCGCCCGTTTGACGCTTAATCGCCAGGACCGCGTCAGGTTGGGAGTCTTGCGCGCCATTCTGCTGAGCCAAATCAGTCAAGGAGTCGTGGCACTGCTGAGCTACGTCCAGGCGCTGCAGGGTTTCACGCATGTCTTTCATCGCTCCACTGGCAGACGGTCGCGCTTCAGTGGTGATCAGCAGACCCTTGGCGGCACGGGCTACGCCGTGGCCGTCTGTGCGAAGCTCCCACCCTTCCCCCCGCGCATCCTTCCGCCCCAAGTTATCCTCGACCCTATTGATGTGGCCGAGCGATAACTGACTGTGCTGGTGATCGCTCTTGAGCTGGGCTTGAATTTCTCCTGGTGTGTCGTCCAGCAGAAGATGGTTTCCCCGCTTTGCCGCCTTTAATTCGTTGCTGCGTAATCCTGATAGGGCTCTCTGGGAAGGCAACTACCAATTTGGCATGCGCTTTGTGTTGACCACCGCCCCAACAATGAGCGGACGATCACAGTTCCCTTCTAAAAATTGGACGAGTACCTCATCCCCTACGCGCGGCAAATTTACTTGACCAAACTGCGAGCCAGCCCAAGTCGTTGCAATCCTCATCCAAGGTGAACTGGTGGGATCGGTTTTACCTTCGCGATCCCAATGGAATTGAACGCGCACGCGCCCGTATTCGTCGGTGTAGATCTCCTCTCCGGGCGGGCCGACGACGGTGGCGGTCTGCACACCGTAGATCCGCGTATCGGTGCTGTGGTAGCCGCGCGGCGGACGCCAGTGCGCGCTCTTGCGCACGCACTTCATCTCGTTGGCGTATTCGGATCGCGATGTGTCGTTGTTCTGGTAGTTGTTCGATGCGACGTGGCGGACCGATACGACCAGGTGTTCTCCTCCATCGCCCTCGCTGAAGAAGTGTCCGGCCAGCGCAAAGGAGCGTCCAGGTTGCAGCGCCCGGTGATTACCCCGCGTCGTAACCGTGCTGGCTTCTACTGCCAGCTGGTCCATGCGCCGTTGCGCGAGCGCTTCGCCGGCCGTCGGATCGGCAAAGCCATATGCGCCGGTGCTTTCAAATACCTCATGCTGCGGCACGGATCCCTGGTCGAACAGCGCGCTGCCTTCCGCGTTTGCAGCGCTGGCGTGCTTGAAGTTGTAGCTGCCGACCGTGGACTGCATCGGGCACGCCACCTGCGCGGGCATCCAGTGGCTGATGCCATCGTCTTCGATGGAGCCGGATTCGGCTCGATACTCGATGGTCGATGCGTCGCCGTCCAGCGGGTTCGCATAGGTGCTGTCGTCCGACACCCATAGCGTATGGCCGTCGTAGCGGTGCTCGTACCAGTAGAACAGGCCCGCGTCCTCCAGCCGGCGGTGGATGTGGTTGTGGTCGGTCTCGTTGTACTGCACCGCCAGCGTGATGTCGGGTAGCTGCTGGATCAGGCGGCACTGGAAGTCGCGCTGCAGGTAGTTCTCGAAGGTCTTGTCGCAGATCTCGACCAGGTTCATGTTCTGGAACAGCCTGCAGTCCTGGCGCAGCCGCAGGAAGGCGAGCCACGGCGACAGCACCATGCGGTAATGCGCGAAGCCGCCGTCGGTCTTGGTAAAGCCGAACTGCGTTACGTAGCCGTTAAAGTAGCGCAGCGTGCCGTCGTCGCGCACCAGCGAAATGGTGACCATGCGGCCCATGACGGCGTTGATCGGGATGTTCGCGTCGTCCGACAGCACCTCCACGTGGAAGGCGAAGTCGCGCGACAGCGCTTCTTCCGCGTCGATCGAGTTGACCAGCATGCGCGCGGCTGGCCCGTCCTCGCGCGGGAAGTCCAGGCGCAGCAGGCGCTGGCCCTGCCAGTCGCCGGCGAGGAGTGCGGCGATGTCGTTAATGAGGTTCATCGGTATCCACTCCTTCACCCGGACGTACCATGTAGCGCATGTCGGCGCGGTCCTGCATGGCCGGGCCGGATAGCAGATAGCTGTTGAGGCCCAGCGCGCACGTGCCGTCCAGCCGCGCTCCCTCCACCTGCTCCTTCGCGATGACGACGGAGACTTCGAACTCGGTAGTGGAAACGGCAAACAGGCCGAGCACTTTCCTGAGCTCGCGCGCACCCGGCCCGGGGCGGCTGAACTCGTGCGCCTTTTCACGCGTCTGTGGATGCAGCACTATCGCGCAGCGCACGTCGCGGCGGTGCATGTGCGACCCCAGCACGCACGGACTGGAAGCGCTCAGGGTGCTGCCGCCAAGCTGTGCCTGGAACGGGGCGGGCACCGGGTGGCGGGTCTGGACGCCAGGCTGCACTTCCACCGGCATGTCGAAATAGTGCGACAGCACCTGCTCGATCACCACCGCGGAAACCGGCCGGTGGCGCAGCAGTCCCGCGTAATATGTTTCGAGCCGGCGTACGCATTCTGAAAGGTTTTCGTTGCCCTGCGAGGCGGCCAGCGCCAGCAGGCGCGGACGGATCGCGGCGCTGTCGCCGTCCGCGGCCAGTTCGAATCGCTGGGCCTTCCACGCTTCGTAGAACAGGCTGACCAGGCGCGACGACAGCGCATCCAGGAACGCGAGCCGCGCCTCTCCGAGGCCGGCGGCGCCAGCGTCGTTTACCGCTTCGGTGTAATGCAGAGGAAGCGTGCCATGCACGCCCAGCATGCCGATGAAGGTAGGCGTAATGCGCACCCGCGGAATGTCGCCCGCTCTGATGGCCTGCACCAGCTCGTGCACTGTCGTGGGATGCCCCACGCCTTCGACGGACAGGTCCGCCACCTCGCCCGCAGCGGCTCCCAGCGACGTACTGTTAGGGAAGCGGATGTGATCGCGTACCGCGGTGGCAGGGTCGGCGCCTGCTGCGGCGAGCGTGCGCTCCATCTCGCGCACCACCTGGAAGAAGTCGAACCGGGCAGGTTCGTCGAATATTTCGTGCATCAGGCGATTCCCTTTCCACAGCGCGGTGCAAAGCGCACCAGCTCGCGCCCGTCTTCGCTCGTGACGACGAGGCGGGTGAACATGTTCAGCTGCCCGTACATGCCAAGGAAGCGGTCAAGCACCTGGGCAAAGACGTGCACGCCGGTGCCCACGAACGCTTCAGGCGCGATCGCTAGCCGGATTTCCACGCCAGGCATCATCGAGGACACCGCATCCTCATGCACCCAGTCCATCGCCTTGGCAAAGCTGATGTGCGTGATCCCGTTGACCATCCTGGCCACGGCGGCGGAGTGCGAGAGGTCGTACAACAGCAGCATTTCCTGGAATTCGCGCAGGCCGAGGTTGGTGAGCGGCCTGCTGCCCAGCGCCAGCTGCGACACCAGCTTCCAGTGCGTGCCGCGCCCGCTGGCCGGCATGGCCGGCAGCGTGGGTTTGCGCAGCAGGCGGACGCGGGCGGTGCCGAAGCTGCCGGTCGCCATCAGGTCGCCGTCCTGCGCGCCGCACACCAGCATCGATGGCAAGGCGCCGTTCGAGCACAGCAGCTCGGTGGAGATCGTCCGCACTCTGGCACGGGAAGGCTCCAGCTCCTGATCGACCAGCGCGATGCGCAGCGGCGGGCGCACGACGCCGGCGTCGCCGGAGTAGTCGCGGCTGGCCACCCAGTACGGCGCATCCGGCTGGGCGTAGCGGGTGCTGTAGAAGGGCGTCAGCTCGGTTACCTGTGGCGCGCCGTGGCTGGTGTCGATGGTGCGCGCGGCCTGCACGGCAACGATGTCGTAGGCGTCCGGCCGTTTCGCGTCGGCGCTCAGGATGTAGTCGGGCGCGGTGTTCGTGACCGTGATCGGCACGCCGGGCCGCAGGAACAGGTTGACGGCCGGCGTGCAGTCCAGCTGCAGGTGCCTGGCGGTCAGCCCGGACAGCATGCGCGCACGGTCCGAATCGAGCGCCACGTCGCGCAGCACGATGTGCAGCGTGCCGCCGTTGCGCGCCAGCGGCGCCTCCTCCAGGATCGCTGCGAGGTCGATGTCGAGGAAGTTGAACTTTTCGGGGAACGCAAAGAACTCCGTCAGCAGGCGATAGGCCGGATGGGAGCGGTCATCCGTCGGCGTCATCGCTTCCGCGTCCTCGAAGCCGACGGCCTGCAGCGGCACTGCGCGCAGGCGGATCCAGCGCGTCGATCCCGGGAGGACGACGTATGCGGCGATCGCATTCAGGAACAGCGTGTCGCGCAGCGTGGCGCTGAACGAGCGGTCGCCGTCGATGAACACGCGTACGCGCGCCGGAGTATCCTGCTGCAGGCTGTTCCAGCCGATGCTGATGCGGGAGCTGGCCTCCTGCGGCAGGCTCGCCGCGGCGGGCGCTCCGATGTCCGGCGTGAACTCCGCACTGGCGATGTTGAACGACCCGCGTGCAACGTCATACACAGTGGTGAACGTGCACTTTACCCCGTCCACCGGTTCGGATGTCATCTGCGTACCGCGCGCAATCAGCGCAGGCGAGGCACCCTCGCCGGCCAGAAACTGGACTACCGTGCTGGATGGGAACTGCCGCAGCAGCGCCGGTTCGATCGAGCCGAGGATTGCCTCGGTCAGCCTGGGATAGCCGTCGTCGTGCCGTTTGGCGGCGCGGCCGGCCAGCATCGCCAGCGCCTGGATGATCCGTTCCACGAGCGGGTCGGCACTCTCCCCTCCGCCCGGGCCGCCCAGCATGCCCGTCAGCGCCGGATACCGCTCGCAGAGCTGCTTGCACTCGTCGCGCAGGAAGCCCAGTTCGCGCTCGTAGTATGGCAACAGGCTGTCCATCGTTCCCGTGGAAAAAGGTATGAGGTCAGATCTTTGCCGATTAGCACACGGCCAGCGTTGATCTTGCCCAACAGACAGCCACCGCTATTGCGCCAGAACATCCTGCTCGAGTCGACATTGCGCAAACTGTCTTAAATGCAAGGGCATAGACTCCGTGTGTCATTCCGCCAAACGGAGGTCGCATGCGGCGCTGTTCGCCAATCGTGCCGTTCCTGCTTGCGCTGTGCGCCGGCTCCTCCATTGCCCATGCGTCGTCCGGCAAGTACGTCACCTCCGAGAACGACCGCTACTACGACACCGACCGCTACTACACCAACGGCATCCAGCTCACCCTGTCCGATGCGGGCGGCGACCGGCCGGGATGGGCGCGCCGCGCCTGCGCGCTGTTCCGCTGCGCCGATGCCCCGCTGCAGTCGAATGCACACCATCTCGGGCAGCTGATGTACACGCCGATGAACATCCAGGAGTCGCACCCGCAGCCGTTCGACAGGCCGTGGGCCGGCCTGCTGTATTACGAGCGCAGCTACACCTTCGAGGCGCCGGACCAGATGTCGCTCACCACGCTTGCGTGGCTGGTGGGCGTGACGGGCAGCGCTTCGCTGGCGGAGCAGTCGCAGCGCGTGGTTCACAAGCTGATGGACATCCCTCCGCCGCAGGGCTGGGACAACCAGGTCGGCGGTTCGCTCGGGCTGATGGGCACTGCGGAAAAGCGCTGGGCCCTGCGCGCGCTCGGCGCCGATTTTGGCAATGGCATGCAGGTGCGCACGGCCGCCTACGGTCGGGTCGCGCTCGGCAACGTGATGACGCATGCCGCCGCCGGCATCGCGATCGCGCTCGGCAAGGACCTGCCCAGCGTCGTCGGCAGCCCGACCGGCATCCAGAACAAGGCGAGGCGGGCGGCACCGCTCGATGTGGTGTGCCTGTTCAAATGGCTGCGCTGTACGACCTTCGCAAGTGCGGAGTTGCGTGCGGTGGCGTACAACGTGTTCCTGGACGGCCGCCTCGGGCGCGACGATCCGGAGGTGGACAGCCGCCCCCTCGTGGGCGAGACGGCGGTGGGCATGCGGATTGACCTGCCGCGCACCCGCACGTCCAGCCACGGGCCGTGGTTCGTGCAGGTCAAGGTCACGCGCCGGTCGAAGGAGTTCCGCTCGGAGCGGCCGGTGTTCAGCCATACCTTCGGAGCGATCACGGCGGGTGTGGACTGGTGAGGTGTACGAATCTATACTGTTCGCAAACCAACTTCACCTGCCGAACATGCGCCGTGCCCCCATCCTGTTGTTACCGCTCCTGCTCGCCGGCTGCGTGCGCGATTCGGCCACGTATTACATCAGCGGTAACGAGCACACGGTCAGCGTGCGCGCGGAACAGCAGTACTTCTGGGATGACAGCGTGGACCTCTCGATCCTGGCGGCGCGCCTGCCCGAATGCCAGCGCCGGTTCCAGCTGTCCAAAGTAGCGCCGGACGTCCAGCTCACGCTGCACGCGGACGGCGAAAATACCTACACGCTCACGTCCGGCACCGAATCCTGGACCTTTGAAACCGGGCAGTGCACCATACTCGCGCCAAATCCCTCACCGGGGCGGGCGGTCGGATCGTTCCGGATCGAAGACGGGAAGATGGTATTCGCTCCAGCTGACGGTCCGGCGCAGTAAGCGGCTCCCGGGGACTGTCCCCGCCAGGGGACTGTCCCC
>DASWYE010000008.1:0-7162 GCA_036405115.1 Telluria sp.
CCGACCACGGTTTGACGCCACGAATCGCAGATTTGAAAGTGAACAGGAAAGTCAATGAAATCAACGATCTACCAACACCACCTCCGCGCCAGTGCTAGCTTTTCGTACCGTCACTTATTGCACTGAAAACGAGGAGACCCCTGTAAAGACTATGGGCTGCGCGTTTGCTTCAGAATATTGTTTTAGTTCCTTGTTGCCCTCAACGCCCGGCTACAACTCCGCTACTGGCCCGGAAGCAGTCCTCAGCCAAACCGGCTGGCCGCGTATGGCGCCAGGTTCAGGTCGGTCTCTCCCGAGCACACCAGGTCGGCTATGACCGAGCCGCAGCGCGGTGCGGCCGTCAGGCCCACATGCCCGTGGCCGAAGTCGAAGAAGGCATTGCCGTAGCGCGACGAGCGGCCCAGCACGGGCAGCGAGTCGGGCAGCGAGGGACGGTGGCCCATCCAGCGGCTGGAGACCGCTTCGTCGATTTTCGGCAGCATGCGCCTGGCCATGCTCGGCAGCACGTCGGCGCGGGCGAAGTTGGGCGGGCGTTCCAGGCCGGCCAGTTCCACCGTGCCGGCGATGCGCAGTCCCGTCTCCATCGGCGTCGCGAAGAACTTGCCTTCGCCCGAGCACACGGGGATGCGCGGCACGCCCTGCGCGGTGGGCAGCATCACGTGGTAGCCGCGCTCGGTTTCCAGCGGCACGTCGTTTCCAAGCTCGGCGGCCAGTGGGCGGGAATAGGCCCCCGCGGCCACCACCACCGCATCGGCCGGCAGCAGACCAGCCGTCGTGCGCACGGCCGTCACGCGGCCGCCCTCGGTGTCGAAGCCGGTGGCCTTGGCCTCCACGAAGCTGGTGCCGGCGGCGCGCAGCGCCTGCGCCAGGGCGGAGGACAGTCGTCCTGGGTTGGGCACATGCCCCTGCTCGGGCATCAACGTCATGTGGGTCAGGTGCGGCGAGAGTGCGGGATCGAACTCGCGAATCTCCGGCCCCCGCAGGATTTCCATCTTCACACCGCGGGCGCTGCGCAAGTCGCGCCCCAGTCGGTCGGCCATGAAGGCCTGCTCACTCTCGTAGACGAAAGCGTAGCCGTCCTGCCGGATCAGCTCCGGCACGCCGGCCCAGGCGGCCAGCTTGCGCCATTCAGTGACGCAGGGGTCCAGCAGCGGTTGCAGCGCATCGGCAATCTGGTTCACCCGCTCCAGGCGGCTCGCGCGCTGAAGGCTCAGCATCCATGGCGCAATGCGCAGCGCATAACCCCAATGGATGCGGAACGGCCCTTCCGGGTCCATGAGATAGCCCGGCACTTTCTTCCACACACCGGGCAACCCCAGGGGCACGATGGACGCGCGACTGAGGCATCCGGCGTTTCCGAACGAGCAGCCTTCCCCGGGCGGCGCGGGATCGACCAGCGTCACGCGCACACCCCGCTGGACCAGGTGCGCCGCCGTCACGAGGCCGGCGAAGCCGGCCCCGATGATGACGGCGATGCGGCCTTGGTCCGCGCTAGTCAAGTTTGGCACCCGAGATCTCTGCAATCTTCTTCCACTTCTGGTCTTCGGAGCGAATGAAGCCGGCGAACTCCTCCACCGAGTTGCCCACCACGTCGAAACCCAGTTCTGCGAAGCGCGCGCGAACGTCGGGCATTGCCAGCACGGCGCGAAGTTCCGTGTTCAGTCGCTTCACCACCGGGTCCGGCGTGCCCTGCGGGGCGACAATGCCGAACCACTGTACCGCCTCGTAGCCGGGAACACCCGCCTCCGCTACCGTCGGCAGGTTCGGCATGCTGAGCGACCGCACCGGATTGGTGACGGCGATCCCCACCAACTTGCCCGATTTGAGGTGCGGCAGGAAGGCGACGGCGGTGCCGAAGGCGATGTCCACCTGGCCGCCGATCAGGTCCGTCACCATCTGCGCGTCTCCCTTGTAGGGCACGTGGACCATGTCCACTTTGGCCATCGACTTGAAGTAGTCGCCCAGCAAGTGCGAGATGGAGCCGTTGCCGCCGGAGGCAAAACTGAGCTTGCCCGGGTTGGACTTGGCATGGGCGATCAGCTCGCGGATGTTGCGCGAGGGCACCCTCGTCGGGTTGACCACGACCATGATGTCAGCCGTGCCCAGCAGCGTCACCGGCGTCAGGTCACGCGTGGGGCTGTAGGGCAGCTTGGTGTACACGTGCGGCGCGATCGCCATGGTGCTGCTGGTGCCCACCAGCAGCGTGTAGCCATCGGCCGGCGACTTGGCCACGAAGTCCGAGCCGATCGAGCCGCCCGCGCCCGCCTTGTTGTCCACCACCACGGGCTGGCCCAGGCGCGGCGACAGCTTGTCGGCGACGATACGCGCCACCACGTCGGTTGAGCCGCCGGCGGAGAACGGCACGACTACCTTGAGGGCCTTGGTCGGCCAGGCCTGGGCGGCGGCGCCTTGCGCGAAGGCGCAGGCCAGGACCACGGTGAGAAGAGCACGCTGCATTTTCATTTCCACACCTCTTTCAGGACACGAATAAAGTTGGCCCCCAGCAGCTTCTTCACGCGCTCCGCGCTGTAGCCACGCTTGAGCATCCCGTCGACCACGTTGACCAACTCCGCACGGGTGCGAAAGCCGATCAGGCCCAAGCCGTCGTACTGCTTGCCCTGGGTAACCTCCGGGTAGTACCAGGGCGTGGCCCAGTTCACCTTGGTCTTGCCGTCGAACCAGTCGGTGGCAAAAGTCACGTGGTCTTCGCCGATCAGGTCGATGGCGTAGTCGAAGTGGTTCAGGTAGTCGTCCAGCGTCGGCTGCCGGTCCGAGCGGATGAATGGCGAGAAGGTGGTGATGCCGATGGTGCCGCCCTTGTCGGCCACGGCCTTCATCTGGTCGTCGGTGACGCAGCGTGGGTTCTCGGTGATGGCACGCACGGCGGTATGCGAGATCACGATCGGCTGGGTTGAGACGCGCACGGCGTCCATCGTGGTTTGGATGCCCACGTGCGAGCAGTCCACCACGATGCCCAGCCGGTTGCATTCGCGCACGACCTGCATGCCGAAGTTGGTCAAGCCGCGGTTCTCGGGCTCCAGGCAGCCGTCGCCGACCCAATTGCGCTCCATGTAGGTCAGCTGCAGAGTGCGCAGGCCCAGCTTGTAGAGGATGCGGATGCGCTCGCGCTCCTGCTCGATCCACGACGAGTTCTGCACGCCGAAGATCACGCCCAGTTGACCGTTGCGCTTGGCCTCGAAGATGTCGTCTACGCATTGCACGTGGCGCGCCTTCGGGTTCATTTCGAAGTTGAGCAGGTTCTCGTACACCGCCATCAGCAACCGGTGGAAGCTCGGCGAATACGAGGGCTCCGAAACCAGGCAGGCGTGCAGCACGTTCCAGCCGACGCCGACCATGTTGTCCTCGTAGGTGCCGTCGGCGACATACGGCGTCGGGTGGACTACGGCGCCGCCCAGGGTGTCGATGACGATGGATTCGTTCAGCAGCGCTTGTGCGCCTGCCAGTTCGGTGGTTGCGGGATTAGGCATGTGGCCTCCTTTGAGGTCCAGCTTACGCAGCCGGAGTCGTCCACGCAAATTAGAAGATCGGTGTCGTCCATAAATCTCGTTTATGCCCCAGCGGGGGGAACCCGGCGCACCGTTAAGGACCCGCAAACACAGCGCGCAACTCGCGCACCAATTCGTCCAGCGCACGTGAGCGCACTGCGGGCCGCGGCCGCAGCAGCAGCACCTTCAGGCTGGTGGCCGGCGCTATGGCTACCAGCACCAGGCCGCGCAGCGGCCGCGCCTGGAACAGAGCCGACTCCACCAGCGCGATGCCGGCGCCTTCCATCACGAGCGCGATGGCGGTGGAGGACGCGCCGGTTTGCACCGCTGGCGCCGGTCCGCCGGCCATGACGCGGTCGATATACGGCCGCAGCAAGGCCTGCGGCAGGTAGGAGATGAGGCGCTCGCCTTCCAGGTCCTGGGCCGTGATCGATTGCCTGCGCGCCAGCCGGTGGCGCGCAGGCACCAGGCAGCCGATGCTGGCGCGGCCGAGTTCCTCGACTTGGACGGCGGCGCTCAGCACAGGCTCGTAGACGACCCCGGCGTCGACTTCGCCGCTGATGATGCGGTCCACCACCATCGAAGACGGCGTTGCCTGGATCGACACGCGCACGTCGGGCCGGCTGCGCAGGAAGCGCGCGACGGCGTTGACGACGAACCCGTCGCAAAGCGGCGGGGTGGCTGCCACTGACAGGCTGCCGCGCACGCCCTGCGCCAGGTCCTGGCTGCGCCGTTCGATGGCGTCGAGTCGCACGAAGATCTCGGCCAGATCCGGCATCAGGTCCTTGGCCTCCGCCGTTGCGTGCAGCCGTCCGGCGCTGCGCTCGAACAGCTTGAGCTTGAGCCGGCTTTCCAGCTGCTTGATCGCGATGCTGACAGCCGGCTGTGTGACATTGAGCAGGCGCGCGGCCTGTGTCACCGAGCCGGTGCGCATCACAGCATAGAAGCACTCCACCTGGCGAAGATTGATCACACCCCGATCTTGTCACAGACGCCTGCTCATGGCGGTGTCTGCACTGAAGGACGGTCTGAGGCGCGTAAGGTCAAAAAGTCGAACAACCGGCCTGCGGCGGTGCTCAGTTGATCCCGGTTGCGGCAGCAGACGATGAAGCGCCGCTGCGCCCAGCTGTCCGCCAGTGGCACGAAGCCGCGTTCGCACGTGGCCGCCGGGAGATTCTTGAGAGCGACCTCGCGCGGGACGATGGCAACGCCGATGCCAGCGCGCGCGAGCCGCGCGGCGGCTTCGAAGGTCTCCACGACAGCCCGATAGTGAAGCACCTGGTCCGAGACGCGAGCCGCGTCTCGCAATGTCGTCTGGAAGTTGCTGGCTGCCGGCAGGCCGATGTGGTTGTACGCGAGCGTTTCGGCGAAGCTAACGCTCGCCCGCCCGGCCAGCGGGTGATCGTCCGTCACCACCACACCGAGGTGGTCGGTGCGATACGGTGCAGTGTGGAGATCGCCGCTATCCACGACATCCCAGCAGATCCCCAGCGTGGCGGCTCCGCTGCGAACGCCCTCAATCACCCCGTGGCTAAGCCGCTCCTCGACGGAAACACGGATGCCGTCGTGCGCAGGTTCCTTGAGGAATTCGGCGACATCGTCGGGCACCTGCTCAGCGAGCGCCGCGGCCGCGGCGAACACCCGCACCTGCCCTCGCGGCAGGCGCGCGCCGACGACGATATCGCGCTCGATGTCATCCACGATCACGAGCATCGCCCGCGCGTGCTCCAGGAGCGTCAAGCCCGCCGGTGTGGGGACGACGCCCGACAGACGCCGGTCCAGCAGGCGGGCGCCGAGACGGTCCTCCAACTGCGCGATGCGCTTGCTGATCGCCGACACCACGAGCGCCTCCGTTTGCGCCACGCGGGTCAGGCTGCCAGCCTCGCAAACGAGCACGAACATTCGCAGTGAGATCAGGTCGAGGTTTAGCACGAGCGACATGGCGGGAACGGGCGGAACTTGGGGCAGGTCCTTTCCGAAACGGAAAGGACCTGTTCCAAAACATCGCAAGACTGATGCTCAGGAAGTTGCCACAGTATGCCCGTGATGTGAAGCGATTCACGAAGAGGCGCAACGCAATTTGCCTGGAGTACCTAGTGATGAATTCTGTTTATGTGACGTCTCGCCGTGCTGCCGCTTTGGCAATCGCCAGCGTGCTGACAATATCCGCCGGGGTGGCGCTCGCCCAGGGCGACTATCCCAGCAAGCCGATCCGCGTGATGATCCCGTTCGCCGCCGGCGGCGCGCTCGATGCCGTGGGGCGACCACTGGGCGAGGCCTTCCAGCGTGCCGTCGGCCAACCCTGGGTGATAGAGAACCTGGGCGGCGCTGGAGGAACCATCGCAACCCAGCAGATTGCGCGGGCGCCGAGCGACGGCTACCAGCTGCTGCTCGCCAGCAACGGCCAGATCTCGGTGGCGCCCTTCGTCTACGCCTCACTTCCCTATAACCCCGAGCGAGACCTGGTCCCAATCGTCCACATCGCAGACAGTTCGGCCGTGCTGTACGCCAACATCAACTCGCCGTACCGCACCGTGCATGACGTGATCGCGAAGGCGCGATCGGCGCCCGGCTCGCTGGACTTCGCGCACACGGGCTCGGGCAGCGTGTCGCACCTAGCCATGGAACTGCTGGCCAAGGAGGCCAAGGTGAAGGTCACTCCGGTGCCCTACAAAGGAGCCGGCGCGGCCCTGCCCGACCTGGCCAGCGGACACGTGTCGCTGCTGTTCACTTACGTGAGTTCGGCGCGTCCCCTGGTCGAGGCCGGAAAGGTGCGCCCGATCGCCGTGGCGGCCGAGAAGCGCCTCGAGTCGCTGCCCGATGTACCCACTTTTGCCGAAGCGGGACTCCCGCAGGTCGTCGCGAAGCTGTGGATCGGATTGATGGCACCCCGAGGTACTCCGCAGTTGGTGGTCGAGCGCATGGCGCGGGAGGTGAACGGGCTGCTGCGTACCCAGGACATCAGGAATCGGCTGGAGCCTCAAGGATTGGAAATCAAGGGTGGCAGCGCGAAGGAGTTCCAACAGATGATCGCCGAGGACGCTGCGCGTTGGCGCAACCTGTCAAAGGTAGTAGACCTTTCGCCCAAGTGAGGCGCCCGGTTTTTCAAATTTGCAAACGAAGGAGAGATCTATGATTTCAAGGAAAGCGCGGGGCGGAAAGACGGTGTATGGCGCGCGCGTCGGCATCCTGATGCTGGAGACGAAATGGCCGCGCGTGCCCGGTGACACGGGCCACGCAGCCACTTGGCCTTTCCCTGTCCTCTACAAGGTGGTCAAAGGGGCGACGGCACGCGTTGTTGTGCACGAGAAAGGCAAGGGACTCGGGCCCGCTTTCCTGGAGGCTGCGGCCGAACTGGTGCGGGAAGGCGCGGACGGGATCACGACCACCGGCGGCTTCCTCTCCATCTTCCAGAAGGAACTGGCCGCGCATTCGGGCGTGCCGGTGGCGAGTTCGTCGCTGCTGCAGATTCCGTTGGTGCAGGCGCTACTGCCTCCCGGCAAGCGCGTCGGCGTGCTCACGGTACAGGGCCAGCGCTTGGGCGCCGACCATCTGGCCGCCGCGGGCGCGCCGCTGGACACGCCGATCGTGGGCACCGAAAACGGCCGCGAGTTCACACGGGTGCTCCTGGGCGACGAGATGGACATGGATTACGC
>DASWYE010000009.1:0-10913 GCA_036405115.1 Telluria sp.
AATAGACCAGCGTCAGCGAGGTCTGCGTATCCGTATTGCGCTTCTCGGGCGGCACGTTGGTGTCGTTGCGCGCGCTGAACGCCGCCTTCATCTGCATGGAGCCGTTGATCCGGGTGCTGAGCGAGGTCTCGGCCACCGAACGCATGTTCGAGGTGCCGCGTTCCACGCTGACGGTCTGCGCGAACAGTGCCGACTCGCTCACCTCCCAGCGGAAGCGCGCCGCGCCGCGCACCGTGACGCCGCTCTCGGACTCGCCGTCCTCGCGCTGGCCGTTGAAGTAGCCCGGGCCGACCTCCACGTCGAGCGTCTTGTCGTCGGTGTGATACCACTGCGAGCCGTGACCGACCGCGAAGGTGGTGTAGCGCGTGTAGGCGCCGAACTTGTCGTTGACGTGGGAGGCCAGCGCGAACGCGCGCCGCCCCTCGCCCAGCAGCTTGAGCGCGGCCTTGGCCGACAGCGCATAGCGCTCGGCCGAAGTCACGCGCTGGCGCTCGCCATTTTCGTCAATCACCTGGTCCTGCTTGAAGAAGCCGCTGACGTTGTATTCGTTGCTCCAGCGCGGCAGCTCGTGGCGCGCTTCGATCTTGCCGCTGACCGAGGTGCCAGTGGTGTTGCCAGTGGTGCTGATCGCACCCAGTTCGGCCGAGGTGAACCAGCCGCCATCCGGAATGGTGGCCGGGCGCGGCACGCTCAGGCCGCCGTGCACGCTGCCCAGCGACGGAAGGTCGGCGGCCAGCGCGGCCGGCGCTGCCATTGCTGCGGCCATGGCCAGCACAGGGATCGATAGGTTTTTCGTCATCCGGTGAATTCTACTCGTGGGCTTATTTTTTCTTGTCAAATGCCTTCTTGACGCGCTCCTTGCGGCGCTGTTCGTCAACGTTGTGCTCCTTCTTCTTGTCCAGGCCGAGTGCCTTTTCGATGAACTCGAACCAGATGAAGGCGAACACCATCAGCCCGACAATGTACCACCAGGACAGTTCGGCAAAGCGCCACACTTCGAAGTAGCGCAGGCCCACCAGGGCCACGATGAGAATGATCAGAAACATGGGACGGCTCCTTAACGTGTCACAGCATATTACAAATTGCTGTAGCTGTGGAGAAACAAGGCACCTCCCGTGAAGTCGTAACGATGTACAATGCCTGCAGTGGATTTCTAAGGAGATATGCAATGAAACAAGTAGTGATGGTACTCGCGGCAGCTTCCGTACTCGTCTCGGGCAGCGCGCTGGCCAGCGCCGACATCGCCAAGGCCAAGAACTGCATGGCTTGCCACGCGGTGCAAACCAAGCTGGTCGGCCCTTCGTTCAAGGACGTGGCCGCCAAATATAATGGCCAGAAGGGCATCGAAGACAAGCTGGTGGCCAAGATCATCAAGGGCGGTTCCGGTTCCTGGGGCGCGATCCCGATGCCGGCCAACCCGCAAGTGTCGGACGCCGAGGCAAAAGCACTGGTCAAGTGGATCATGGCCCAGAAATAATTAACCTCGCGGTTAATACAAGAACGCGCCTGATGGGCGCGTTTTTTTTTGCGCTATCGGCCCCGGGAAGGCGCCGGTTCATGGCGTGCCGATGTTGGAATACAACGCGGCCTTGCCGCAATTTGTAATGCGAGTAAGCAAATGTTTCAGGGCCATCGTGCGCGGCTTGTCAGTTGCTCTAGAGCATTTATTATGCATACACGGAGTTCGGAACTCCGACACGCACTAATTACTTATGAGGCAGCCATGAAAAAATCAAGCAAAACCTTCGGTCTCGCGGCAGGCGCGGCGCTGGCGGCAACCCTGGCCGCCTGCGGCGGCGGCGGAGACGGCGGCAGCGCGCCGCCGGTGACCACCATGGGCACGCTCGGCGTGTCGCTGACCGATGCACCGGCTTGCGGTTTCGACGCCGTCAACGTCACCGTCAACAAGGTGCGCGTGCACCGCAGCGCCACCGCCGGCGACACCGAATCCGGCTGGACCGACATCGTCCTCAGCCCGGCGAAGAAGATCAACCTGCTCAACCTGACCAACGGCGTACTGGAGCCGCTCGGCCAAACCCCGCTGGAGCAGGGCAAGTACAGCCAGCTGCGCCTGGTCCTGGACGCCAATACCGGCAACGGCCTGGCCAACTCGGTCGTACCGACCGGCGGCAGCGAAGTCACGCTCGATACGCCAAGCGCGATCCAGAGCGGCATCAAGCTGGTCAACGAGTTCGAGGTGAAGGCCGGCGAGAAGGTCGACCTGGTGCTCGACTTCGACGCCTGCAAGTCGGTCGTCACCAAAGGCGGCACCGGGCGCTATGCGCTCAAGCCCGTGATCAAGGTGATCCCGACCGCGATCAACGGCATCTCCGGTTACATCGCCCCGGCGCTGGCTACCAGCAACGTGACCATTACCGCCCAGCAGAACGGCAACGTGATCGCCGCGACGGCGCCGAAATCGACCGGCGAATTCATGCTGGCGCGCCTGGCGCCGGGCAACTACGACGTGGTCATCACCGCCGACGACAAGGCTGCAACCGTGATCGGCGCCGTTCCGGTGGCATCCGAAAGCAGCAACACCTCGCTGTCGACCAGCGCCGCGCCGATCACCATGGCGGACAGCGCGCAGTCCTCGATCGGCGGCGCCGTCACGCTCACCCCGGCCAGCACCACCGAAGCTGCGTACGTCGCGGCGCGCCAGGGCTTTGCATCCGGTCCGCTTGTCACGATCCGCTACAAGGGCGCGGACCTGGCCACCGGCGCGTACACCATCGACAAGCTGCCGGTCGCCGCGCCGCAGTACGCCGCCTGGTCGGCAACCCTGCCGCTCGCGTTCAGCGCCGCCAGCACGGTGACGCCAGGCGTCGGCAAGTACCGGGTCGACGCATCGGCCACCGGCTACGCGACCAAGACCGTCGACGCGGTGGACGTCTCCACCCAGCCGCAGGCCGGCGTCAACTTCAGCCTCGTCCCGTAAGGACTGGCGGCTCCAAATGAAAATGCCGTCCCGCGTGAGCGGGGCGGCATTTTTTTTAGCACGCTGGGCGGACAGTTCGCAGGTTCAGGCGGAAGCGCAGAGGTAGCCTTTGCTGGCGGCGTCGGCGTCGTTGCGGCAGGCCAGCGGGTTGGTGACTGTCTGCGTCTCGCCGTCATTCAGGATCTTGACGATCACTTCGCGGCTCTCTGCGCTGCGCGACAGGCACTCCCACACGTACAGGCGCACCGCGCCCGGCGGCGAATCGACCCGCTCGGCCAACTTCATCTCGTCGCACGGCATCCCGCGCAGCGCCTTGTCGCGCGCTTCACTCGCCTTGGTCAGCAGCGTCTCGTCGTTGTAGAACTTGGCCTGGTTCGGCCGCATGTACAGGAATGCGCCGATGATCAGCGCGACCAGCGGGACGACCTTGATCAGTGCACTGCGATTGTTCATTTCTTGCTGCTTTCTTATTTGCGTAGCGCTTTGAGGTGGGTGAGTTCCTGCGCCACGGCGCGTGCGACGATCTTCTCGAGCGTGTCGTGCAGGCCGTCGCGGATTTCGGCGGTGAGGCTCTTCAGGGCGTGCTGCAGCACGTCTGCCATGGCGTCGCGCACGCGCTGTTCCAGCACGAAGTCGGTGCGGCTCTGCAGCTGCATGAGGATGCGTTCGGACAGGCGCTGCTCCAGCACAGCCCACTCGGCATCGGTCCAGTCCTGCATCGCGCGCGCTTCGAATTCGCCCGCCGGCGGCGTCGCTGGCGGCTCGGCCGCGAGTGCGTTCTCGTCGATGACTTCGGTCAGGACCGGAATGCTGGAATCGAACGCGCTGTGCTGGATGCTCATGACTGGCCCGCCACGAAATGGGTCAAGGGATACGACTGCTTCTTGTAGGCGACATAGCGCTTGCGGCCTTCCTGCGCATCCTGTTCGTCCGTCGAAACGATCTCGAACACGCGCGCGAAGCGGTCCACGCCATCGGGAATCGCCTGGCCCAGGTTGACCAGGATGTCGGTGTGCGGCAGCGGCGCGGTCATCGACGCCGTGACGATGATCGGCGTCTGCGCCGCCAGCGCATCGCCCGCCATCACGTGCGGCAGGAAGTCGGTATCCGAGAAGGTCCATAGCGCATCGTTGAGCTGGGCGGCCTGCGCCTCGTCGGCCGCCAGCAACACCACCTTGCCGCTGGCGCCATAGGCCTTGCGCGCAAGGCGGCACGCGTAGGCCACCTTGTCAGGGATATTGGTATGGAAATCGACGCGGGTCATGTCAGAACTGGAACGCGGGTGCCGGCGGTACCTGCGGTGCTTCTTCGGACACTTCCGGCTTGGGCGGCGCCGGTGGCGGCGTTGCCGCCGGGCCCACGTTTGCCAGCCGGAATTCGGGGCCGACCACGCGCTGTTTCGGGTAGGCGGCAGCATTCAGCGCCGCCGTCAGCGTTTCCGCTTCGAAGCCGGTCAGGCGCGTGCGGCCGACCATGATGAATGGCAGCTGGTTGGCGCCGCCGGCCGCCTTGAGCTGCTCACTGTCCGCCGCCGAGGTGACGGTCTTTTCCGTGTAGGGCACGCCGCGCGCGGCCAGCGCCTTGCGCGCCATGTCGCAGGCCGCACAACCGGCGGTGGTGTAGATGGTGACCGGGGCGGTGCGCATCGCCTGCGCCAGCGCGTAGGGGACGTCCACCGAGCCGCCGCCCGAGCTGAACGACTTCACCTGCACCTTCTTCTGGTCGCGCGCGGGCGGTGGCGTATCGCTGTAATGGGTGACGCCGCGGGCGTCCTTCCATTTGTAGACCTGCTGCGCGAGCGCGTTGCCAGCGGCGGCGGCCAGCAGGGCGACGCCGGTGGCGGTCATCAATAAGGTCGTGCGTTTCATGCGTCTCCTGCGTTCGAACAAAGAGCCGGGGGCGGACCTGCCCCCTTGGCGCCGGTTACTGCTTCATGCCGCTGTGCCGCAGCAGGGCGTCGATGTTCGGTTCGCGTCCGCGGAAGGCCTTGAACGATTCCAGCGCCGGGCGCGATCCGCCCACCGCCAGGATCTCCTCCTGGAAGCGCCTGCCGGTTTCCGCCGACAGGTCGCCGCCGCCTGCTTCCACCGCTTCCTCGAACGCGGCGTACGCGTCCGCCGACAGCACCTCGGCCCATTTGTAGCTATAGTAACCTGCCGCATAGCCGCCGGCAAAAATATGCCCGAACGAGTGCTGGAAGCGGTTGAACGCGGGCGGCACCATCACCGCGAACTTCTCGCGCACATCGTCCACCAGCTGCTGCACCGTGCGCTCCGAGGCAGGGTCGAAATCGAAGTGCAGGTGCATGTCGATCAGCGAGAACTCGACCTGGCGCAGGGTCTGCATCCCGGACTGGAAGTTCTTGGCCGCGACCATCTTGTCGAACAGTCCGCGCGGCAGCGGCTGGCCGGTGCTGGCGTGCGAGGTCATGTTGCGCACCACGTCCCACTCCCAGCAGAAGTTCTCCATGAACTGCGATGGCAGCTCCACCGCGTCCCACTCCACGCCGGAGATTCCGGAAACGCCCAGCTCTTCCACCTGCGTCAGCATGTGGTGCAGGCCGTGGCCGAACTCGTGGAACAGCGTGATCACTTCATCGTGCGTGAACAGCGACGGTTTGGCCACGCCGTCCACCGTGGCGGGCGGCGTGAAATTGCAGGTCAGGTAGGCGATCGGAGTCTGCACCTCGCCGCCGGACACCAGCCTGCGGCCGCGCGCATCGTCCATCCAGGCGCCGCCGCCCTTGCCCTCGCGCGCATACAGGTCGAGGTAGAACTGGCCGATCAGCTGGCCGTCGCGCTCGATGCGGAAGAAGCGCACGTCCGGGTGCCACACCGGCGCCACGTCCGGCTGGATGGCCACGTTGAACAGGCCTTCGATCAGCTTGAACAGGCCCTCGATCACCTTCGGCTCGGGGAAGTACTCCTTCACCTCCTGCGCCGAGAATGCATAGCGCTTTTCGCGCAGCTTCTCGGACGCGTAGGCGATGTCCCATGCGTGCAGTTCTTCCAGGCCCAGCTCCGCGCGCGCGAACTCGCGCAGCTCGGCCAGGTCCTTTTCGGCGTACGGACGCGCGCGCCGCGCCAGGTCCTCCAGGAACTCGATCACGTGCTCGGGGCTTTGCGCCATCTTCGGCACCAGCGACACCTCGGCGAAGTTGCGGTAGTCGAGCAGGCGCGCTTCCTCGTCGCGCAGCTTGAGCAGCTGGGCGATGTTGCCGGTGTTGTCCCACTTTTCGAGCTCGGAGAACACGGTGCCCAGCTCCGAAGCCTTGGTGGCGTTGGCGCGGTAGATGGTCTCGCGCAGCTCGCGCTTGTCCGCGAACTGCAGCAGCGGGAAGTAGGAAGGGAAGTGCAGCGTGAACTGGTAGCCGGCCTTGCCGTCCTTTTCCGCCGATGCGCGGGCCGCGTCGATCACGTCCTGCGGCACGCCGGCCAGGTCGGCCAGGTCCGGCACCAGCAGCTTGTAGTCGTTGGTGGCGTCCAGCACGTTCTCGGAGAAGCGCGTGCTGATCGCGGCGTGCTGCTCCTGGATTTCGGCGAAGCGCTTCTTCTTCTCGGGCGGCAGTTCGGCGCCGCCGAGGCGGAAGTCGCGCAGCGCGTTCTCGATGATCTTCTTGCGCGCCGGCGACAGCTGCTCGTATGCGGCGCCGTGGCGCAGCTGCTTGTACTTGGCGAACAGCGCCTCGTTCTGCGACAGCTCGGTCCAGAACTCGGTGACCTTGGGCTGGTTCTCGTTGTAGGTGGCGCGCAGCTCGGGCGTATCGGCCACGTTGTTGAGGTGGTTGACCACGCCCCACGCGCGGCCCAGGCGCTCGGTCGCTTCCTCCAGCGGGATCACGAAGTTCTCCCACGTGACATCGTCGGACGGCGCTTCGAGCTGCGTGACCACCTCGCGTGCGTGCGCGATCAGCTGTTCGATGGCCGGCGTGACGTGCTCCGGCTTGAACGTATCGAAGCGCGGCAGTCCGGAAAAGTCGAGCAGCGGGTTGTTCTCAGCGTTCATTTCAAATTCATCCTCAAGTGCGTCATCCCCGCGCAGGCGGGGACCCATGGTGAGTCAATCGGCGCCGATGTCGCTTGCGCGGCTTCGGCCCCTCAGCAGGGGGGGGGGCCGCATTCGCGGGGATGACGAATCAGCCGCGCTCGGCGGACTCGATCGTATTCATCAGCAGCATGGTGATCGTCATCGGTCCGACCCCGCCGGGCACCGGCGTAATGTGCGACGCCACTTCCTTCACGCCCGCAAAATCGACGTCGCCACACAGCTTGCCCTGGTCGTCGCGGTTCATGCCCACGTCGATCACGATGGCGCCAGGCTTGACCATATCAGCGGTCAGGGTGTTGCGTCGCCCGACTGCCGCCACCACCACGTCGGCCTGGCGGGTGTGATAGCCCAGGTCCGCGGTCGCGCTATGGCAGATGGTGACGGTGGCGTTGGCTTGCAAGAGCAGCAGCCCCATCGGCTTGCCGACGGTATTGCTGCGGCCGATCACGACCGCGTGCTTGCCGCGCAGGTCGAAGCCGGTCGACTCGATCAGCTTCATGCAGCCGTACGGGGTGCACGGGCGCAGGCCCGGCAGGTTGGTCATCAGCTCGCCGGCCGACAGCACCGAGTAGCCGTCCACGTCCTTGGCAGGGGAGATCGCCTCGATCACCTTGGTCGGATCGATGTGCTTCGGCAGCGGCATCTGCACCAGGATCCCGTGGATCGACGGATCCGCGTTCAGCGCCGCGATCCGCTCGAGCAGCGCCGCTTCGGAGAGGTCGGCCTCATAGCGGTCGAACACCGAGCGGATGCCGACATCGCCGCACGCCTTGATCTTGTTGCGCACGTAGACCTGGCTGGCCGGATCCTCGCCGACCAGGATCACCGCCAGGCCGGGCTGGCGGCCTTTGGCCGTGAGGGCGGCGGCGCGTTCGGCGATCTCGCCGCGCAGTTTTTGGGAAAGTTGGACTCCGTCGATCAGTTGAGCTGGCATGGGCGGGCAAAAGTTAGAAGGAAATCAGCATTATAAATTGATAGGGAGGGGACTGTCCCTGCCGCCTTGGCGCGTAGGACAGCCCCATGTTTCACCATATGAAATGCCGTATCGCAATTTGGAAACAGATGCGAACACTGTTAGAATCTTCGCACTTAGTACACAGGCACTCGTGAATAATTGACGCAATTTATAGGAGACGCATCGATGTCAGCTCAACTCGACCAGGTGAACGCGCAAGCCAACGACCCGGATTCGCTGGAAACGAAAGAATGGCTCGATGCGCTCGAAGCCGTTATTGCAAACGAGGGTCCGGAACGCGCCCACTACCTGATGGAGCGCCTGGTCGACCTGGCGCGCCGCCGCGGCGCCGATGTGCCGTACTCCGCCAATACCGCCTACGTCAACACGATCCCGGCGCACCTCGAAGAGCGCTGCCCGGGCAACCTGGAGTTCGAAGAGCGCCTGCGCTCGTGGATGCGCTGGAACGCGATGGCGATGGTGGTGCGCGCCAACCGCGCCGACGGCGACCTCGGCGGCCACCTGGCGTCGTTCGCCTCGCTCGCCAACATGCTCGGCATCGGCTTCAACCACTTCTGGCGCGGCCCGAACGGCGACCACGGCGGCGACCTGCTGTACGTGCAGGGCCACTCCTCGCCGGGCATCTACGCTCGCGCATACCTCGAAGGCCGCATCACCGAAGACCAGCTGGTCAACTTCCGCCGTGAAGTCGACGGCAAGGGGCTGTCTTCCTACCCGCACCCGAAACTGATGCCGAAGTTCTGGCAGTTTCCGACCGTGTCGATGGGCCTGGGCCCGCTGATGGCGATCTACCAGGCGCGCTTCCTGAAGTACCTGCACGCGCGTTCGATCGCCGATACCGAAGGCCGCAAGGTCTGGGTGTTCTGCGGCGACGGCGAGATGGACGAGCCGGAATCGATGGGCGCGATCGGCATGGCCGCGCGCGAACGCCTCGACAACCTGGTCATGGTGGTCAACTGCAACCTGCAGCGCCTGGACGGCCCGGTGCGCGGCAACGGCAAGATCATCCAGGAACTGGAAGCGGACTTCCGCGGCGCCGGCTGGACCGTGATCAAGGTGATCTGGGGCCCGGGCTGGGACGCGCTGCTGGCGCGCGACAAGGAAGGCATCCTGCAGAAGGTGATGATGGAAACCGTCGACGGCGAGTACCAGACCTACAAGGCGCGCGACGGCGCCTACGTGCGCAAGCACTTCTTCGGCAAGCACCCGAAGCTGCTGGAGATGGTTGCCAACATGACCGACGACGACATCTGGCGCCTGACCCGCGGCGGCCACGATCCGCACAAGATCTACGCCGCCTTCAAGAAGGCCAATGAAGCGAAGGGCAAGCCGACCGTCCTGCTGGTCAAGACCATCAAGGGCTATGGCATGGGCAAGTACGGCGAGGCGCGCAACACCGCGCACCAGACCAAGAAGCTGGACGACCAGGCGATCCGCGAGATGCGCGACCGCTACGGCATCCCGATCTCCGACGAGCAGCTGCCGCAGATCCCGTTCTACAAGCCGGCCGACGATGCGCCCGAGATGCAGTACCTGCACGAGCGCCGCAAGGCCCTCGGCGGCTACCTGCCGCAGCGCCGCGAGAAGGCCGACCAGGGCCTGCAGATCCCGCCGCTGTCGGCGTTCCAGAACCTGCTCGAGCCAACCCCGGAAGGCCGCGAGATCTCGACCACCCAGGCCTTCGTGCGCCTGCTGGCCGTGCTGCTGCGCGACGAGAACACCAAGGAGCGTGTGGTCCCGATCGTGGTCGACGAGTCGCGCACCTTCGGCATGGAAGGCCTGTTCCGCCAGATCGGCATCTTCAGCCAGCAAGGCCAGTTGTACGAGCCGGTCGATCGCGACCAGGTGATGTACTACCGTGAAGACAAGGCCGGCCAGGTGCTCCAGGAAGGCATCAACGAAGCGGGCGGCATGTGCTCGTGGATCGCGGCATCGACCTCGTACTCGTCGAACAATCGCATCATGATCCCGTTCTACATCTTCTACTCGATGTTCGGCATGCAGCGCGTGGGCGACCTGGCGTGGGCGGCGGGCGACATGCGCGCACGCGGCTTCCTGCTGGGCGGCACCGCCGGCCGCACCACGCTGAACGGCGAAGGCCTGCAGCACGAAGATGGCCACAGCCACATCATGGCGGCGACCATCCCGAACTGCATGCCGTACGACCCGACCTTCGCGCACGAAGTCGCGGTCATCATGCAGGACGGCATGCGCCGCATGATGCAGGAACAGGAAGACGTGTTCTACTACATCACCCTGATGAACGAGAACTACGCGCACCCTGGCATGAAGCCGGGCAGCGAAGAGGGCATCCTGAAGGGCATGTACCTGCTGCAGGAAGGCGACGCAAATGCCAAGGCGCGCGTGCAGCTGATCGGCTCCGGCACGATCCTGCACCAGTCGCTGCAAGCCGCGCAGCTGCTCAAGGACGACTGGGGCATCGCCGCCGACGTCTGGTCCGCACCGTCGCTGACGCTGCTGGCGCGCGACGGCCAGGACGCCGAGCGCTGGAACCTGGTCAATCCGAACGGCGAGCAGAAGGTGCCGTACGTGACCTCGCTGCTGGCGCCGACTTCCGGCCCGATCGTCGCGACCACCGATTACATGCGCATGTTCGCGGAGCAGATCCGCGCGTTCATGCCGGCAGGCCGCAACTACAAGGTGCTCGGCACGGACGGTTTCGGCCGCTCCGATTCGCGCGAGAAGCTGCGCGAGTTCTTCGAGGTGAACCGCTACTACATCACCGTGGCCGCACTGAAGTCGCTCGCTGACGAAGGCATCATCTCGACCAGCGTGGTGGAGCAGGCCATCGTGAAGTACGGCCTGAACCCGAACAAGCCAAATCCGGTGACCCAATAAACCGCACACCTGTCATCCCCGCGCATGCGGGGACCCATACTGATTCGGAATACAGCTTCAGCATGGGTCCCCGCGTTCGCGGGGATGACGGTA
>DASWYE010000010.1:0-9620 GCA_036405115.1 Telluria sp.
CGATGGGGCGGCTCAGCATGGATCCCAGCGTTCGCTGGGATCACGGGCGCCGGTGTGCGCGGATTCCCTGGATTTTGGGTTGAAAGCGACGGAATACGGCTGGGCGGGGCTGCTGCGTGGTAAGCTTCCGGTCCGCTACGCAGTACCTCAGCCGTTCGATTGCGGTTGCATAACGACACGATTTACATGGATCTCACTCTCGCGCTTCAAGCCATCATCATGGGTCTGGTGGAGGGCTTCACCGAATTCCTGCCCATTTCGTCGACCGGCCACCTGATCCTGGCCGGCAGCCTGATCGGGTTCACGGGCGAAACCGCGAAAGTGTTCGATATCGCCATCCAGGCCGGCGCCATGCTGGCAGTGATCTGGGAGTATCGATCGCGTATCGGTTCGGTGATCGCCGGGCTCGGCCATGATCGGAAGGCGCAGCGTCTCGTCATCAACCTGATTGTTGCCTTCATCCCCGCCGCGCTGCTGGGATTCTTCCTGAGCGGGATGATCAAGGACGCGCTGTTCCAGCCGGTGCCGGTGGCGATCGCGTTCATCGTCGGCGGCATCATCATCTGGCTGGTCGAGCGCAACGGCAAGGAGCGCGAGGCGAACGCGCGCATCCAGAGCGTGGACGACATGCGCATTTCCGACGCGCTCAAGGTGGGCCTGGCGCAGGCCTTTTCGCTGATTCCCGGCACCAGCCGCTCGGGCGCGACCATCATCGGCGGCATGCTGCTGGGCCTGTCGCGCAAGGCGGCCACCGAGTTTTCCTTCTTCCTGGCGATCCCGACCCTGCTGGCAGCGACGGTGTACTCGGTCATCAAGGAGCGCGAGCTGCTGACCATGTCCGACCTGCCGCTGTTCGGCATCGGCGGTCTGGCCGCGTTTGCTTCAGCATTCCTGTGCGTGCGCTGGTTACTGCGCTACATCAGCTCGCACGACTTCACGATCTTCGCCTGGTATCGTATTGTGTTTGGCATCGTCATCCTCGTCACTGCCCACTACAACCTGGTTGACTGGGCGCACTAAGCCATCATGACTACCGATATCAGCGCGCGCGCGGTCCAGCAGCTGCAGACCGTGTTCGGCTATCCGGCCTTCCGCGGCCAGCAGGCCGACATCGTCGAACACGTCGGCAGCGGCGGCGATGCGCTGGTGCTGATGCCGACCGGCGGCGGCAAGTCGCTGTGCTACCAGATTCCGGCGTTGCTGCGCGATGGCGTGGGCGTGGTGATCTCGCCGCTGATCGCGCTGATGCAGGACCAGGTCGACGCGCTGGCCGAAGTGGGCGTGCGCGCGGCCTTCCTCAATTCGACCCAGACCTTCGAAGAGTCGATGCGCATCGAGCGCCAGGTGCGCATGGGCGAGCTCGATCTCGTGTACGTGGCGCCGGAACGCCTGATGACGCCGCGCTGCATGGAGCTGTTCGAGTCCTCGCGCATCGCGCTGTTCGCGATCGACGAGGCGCACTGCGTGTCGCAGTGGGGCCATGACTTCCGCCCCGAGTACATCAAGCTGTCGATCCTGCACGAGCGCTTCCCGGACGTGCCGCGCATCGCCCTCACCGCAACGGCCGACCAGCAGACCCGCGCCGAGATCGCGATGCGCCTGCAGCTGGAAGACGCTCGCCAGTTCGTGTCCTCGTTCGACCGTCCCAACATCCGCTACCTGATTGTCGAGAAGGCCAACGGCCGCAAGCAGCTGCTCGACTTCATCACCGGCGAGCACGGCGACGACGCCGGCATCGTGTACTGCCTGTCGCGCAAGAAGGTGGAGGAGACCGCCGAATTCCTGCAGCAGAACGGCATCCGCGCCCTGCCCTACCACGCCGGCATGGACCACGCCAAGCGCGCGGCAAACCAGTCGAAGTTCCTGCGCGAGGAAAGCATCGTGATGGTGGCAACCATCGCGTTCGGCATGGGCATCGACAAGCCTGACGTGCGTTTTGTCGCGCACCTGGACCTGCCCAAGTCGATCGAAGGCTACTACCCGGAGACCGGGCGCGCGGGCCGCGATGGCCAACCGGCCACCGCATGGATGGCGTACGGCTTGCAGGACGTGGTGCTCCAGCGCCGCATGATCGACGAGTCGGAGGCCGACGAGACCTTCAAGCGGGTGCTGTCGATGAAACTGGACGCGATGCTGGGCCTGTGCGAGACGCTCAGCTGCCGCCGCATGCGCCTGCTCGGCTACTTCGGCGAGTCGTCAGGCCCGTGCGGCAATTGCGATACTTGCCTGATGCCGCCGGTGTCCTTCGACGGCACCGTGCCGATCCAGAAGCTGCTGTCGACCATCTACCGGGTCGACCAGCGCTTCGCCGCGGGCCACGTGATCGACGTTCTGCGCGGCATGGAAAGCGAACGGATCAAGCAATGGCACCACGACCAGTTGTCGGTGTTCGCAATAGGCGCGGACCGCAGCGAACAGGAATGGCGCGCGATCCTGCGCCAGGCGATCGCGCTTGGCCTGGTGACGGTGGACCATGAACAATTCAGCGCGCTGCGCCTGACCGACGCGGCGCGCCCGGTGCTCAAGGGCGGCCAGAAGGTGCAGCTGCGCCAGTACCAGAAGCCGGTGAAGCAGAAGCGCCAGGCGGCGCCGAAGGGATATACCGAGACCGACCTGTCGCCGGTCGAGCAGGCGATCTTCGACAAGCTGCGCTGGTGGCGGGTCGAAACCGCGCGCGCACACAACGTGCCTGCGTACGTGGTGTTCCAGGATGCGACGCTGCGCGAGATCGCCAAGGCGAAGCCGGTGTCGCTGGACGACCTGCGCTTCGTGTCGGGCGTGGGCGACAAGAAGCTCGCCTCCTACGGCGAAGAAATCATCTCCCTGATCACGCAACTGGCGTAGCCGTGTCACGGCGGACCGCCGCAGCAAGGGTGGTATAGTATGGTCGGATGGAAACGATTCCAATCCCTCAAAATACCAGCAAAGGAGACCCTGTGAAGAGCACATCGACTGTCATCCTGGGCGCGCTGCTCGCGCTGTCGGCCAGCGCGGCCGAGGCCCGGCTCGCGCCCGTCAGCGCGCCTGATCCGACCACGCCTGACGCGGCGGTGCGGGAACCCGGCGGCGTACCTGCGGGATGGAAGCTGACCTGGGCGGACGAATTCGACAAGGACGGCCTGCCCGATCCCGCCAAATGGGCCTATGACACAGGCCGTAACAAGACTGGATGGGCCAACGAGGAGCTGCAGTACTACGCGCAGGCACGCCTGAAGAACAGCCGCGTGAAGGGCGGCAAGCTGGTGATCACCGCACACAAGGAAAGCCTCACCGACGCGCCCGACTACGGCGGGCAGCGCTACACCTCCGCGCGCCTGTTCACGCGCGGCACCTACGAATTCACCTACGGGTTTGTCGAAGTGCGCGCCAAGCTGCCGTGCGGCGCCGGTACCTGGCCAGCCATCTGGACCCTGGGCACCAAGGGCGGCTGGCCGGAGATGGGCGAGATCGACATCATGGAGCACACTGGCCGCAAGGTGGGCGATGTGTTCGGCAGCATCCATACCGGCATCTACAACTGGCCGAGCAAGACGCAAAAGACCGTGCACACCGAAGTGCCGGACGCCTGCGACGCCTTCCACAACTACCAGCTCACCTGGGATGCCAACCAGATCATGGTCGGCGTGGACAACGTCAACTATTTCAAATTCAGGAATCCGATGGACGGCGACACGGGCAAGTGGCCGTTCGACGATCCGCAATACCTGATCCTGAACCTGGCCATCGGCGGCTTCCTCGGCGGGCCGGTGGACGACAGGATCTTCCCGGTCAGTATGGAAGTGGACTACGTTCGCATCTACAAGCCCTGACGATGCACGCGCCGGGCCTGCGCGATGGCTCCGCTCAGCGCTTGACGAACACCAGGTCCCACACGCCGTGGCCCAGCTTCAGGCCACGGTTCTCGAACTTGGTCAGCGGACGATAGGCCGGCTGCGGCGCGTAGCCATCCGCCGTGTTTTGCAGCGCAGGCTCGGCGCTGAGCACTTCCAGCATCTGGATCGCGTAGTCTTCCCAGTCGGTGGCGAGATGCAGGTAGCCGCCGGGTGCGATCTTGGCGCACAGCTTGGCCACGAATTCTGGCTGGATCAGGCGGCGCTTGTTGTGGCGCGCCTTGTGCCACGGGTCCGGGAAGAACACGTGCACGCCCGCGAGCGAACCGTCGGCGATCATGTGGTCCAGCACCTCGACCGCATCGTGCTGGATTGCGCGCAGGTTGCTAATGCCTTCTTCGCCAATCTGCTTGAGCAGGCTGCCCACGCCGGGCGTGTGCACTTCCACGCCGATGAAGTCCTTCTCCGGCATCACCTTGGCGATGTGGATGGTGGTATTCCCCATGCCGAAGCCGATCTCCAGGATCACCGGGGCCTTGCGGCCGAAGACGGCCGCGGTATCGAGCGGCGACTTGGCGTACTCGATCAGGTATTTCGGGCCCAGCTCTTCGAGCGCGCGCGCTTGTGCGGTGGACAGGCGGCCGGCGCGGGTGACGAAGCTGCGGATGCGGTGTTCGGTCGGGTCGTACAGCATCGGACGGCCCTGGCCGTTGGTAGGCGTATCGGAGGACATGGGTATTCTTAGGAAAGCGGAACGGACAAAGCCGGGCCCTGCGGCCGGGCCGCCATTATAGCGCAACGCCCCAGCGCGCCTTTCCAGAGCTAACGCAAGTGACAAGAACGGCATCGGCCTCACAATAGCGGATCATGCTGCGCAGCGAAACGATGACCATGCATCCAGTCAAAAGCGATTCAGACGAACCCGACGAAGCGCCCAATCGTACCGGCTTTGACGGGGGTGGTGGCGACGGCTACGATGGATCCATGAGAGAGCGCGTGACAAAACTGGAAGCGTTCGCAGCCGAGGCGTTCAGACGATTCGATCGGCTTGACGCTACGTGCGAGCGGCTGGAACGTACCTGCGAGCACATCGATACAGAAGTGAAGGTTCTGCGGCAAGACCTCAACCAATATCGTATCGAGACGAAACGTGACATCGATAATGCGATCCGGTGGATTGTTGGGGTAATGCTTGCGATTAGCATGGCTGCGATCACCATCATCACCTTCGTGCTAAACCACGCAACGCCGAAAGCACAGCCGGCGACCCAACAGCCGATCGTCATCTACGCAATCCCGCCAGTCACGATGAAGTCGCCCGCTCAGGCACCGTGAATTCTTACTCGCTACAGCACGGCGCGCTGGCAAACGCGCGCTCAGGGTGGTCAGGCGCGCTAGCGCCGGCAGGTCGATACCCAGCTTGCGATACGCACGCACGACCACATCGGTACACACCCCACGCTCCAGCGGGCATTCGCTAATTGCGCGCCGGGACCTGGAACACGGATATTTTCCCATCGCTCGCACCCACAGCGAGGGATTGGGCCGCTGAATCGAACGCGATCGAGAGCACCGCAGCGCCGACACGCGCATTGCCCAGCATCTGCCGCGCGTCGAGATCCCACACCCGCACCAGGCCGTCGTACGATGCACTCGCCAGCAGCCTGCCGTCGTCGCTAATGGCCGCGACAAGCGGCTCGTAGCTGCCTCCGGTGTGGAGGCTCTCGTGACGCGGCAGGCGGGCCATGATTTCGCCTGTGTCAAAATCCCTGACGACGAGATGATGAGGGCGAGTATCCGCAACGACGCCGCGGTTTGAGCGTGCCGGGAATGGTGCGAGCAAGGGGCCCACCGCGAACCGCGCCCCCGTGCCGAGGCGGAACAGGCTATATTCCGTTCGCCCTTCCCCACATGCTTCGGCCACTTGCAAATATCGACCATCAGAAGACAGTGCCGGTGGCTCTATCATGCACTCGCCATCTTGCGTGACCCCTGTTTGATATGTTTTCGGCTGCCCCGGTCCTTGCATGTCCCATACCTGGACGCTGCCATTCACATCCAGTGCCGCGAGGCGTCCGCTGCGGGCGGCGAGAGATACCACCTCCCCCCTTGCGTCGAGATCCCGCAGGCGTTTGCCATCGGCCGCATAACGTTCGACATGTCCGTTTGCGAAACGATATACCTCGCCTGTGTCCGGGTCGGATGCGCGCACCGAACCTTCGTTCGGACCGAAACGCAGTATCTCCTTTCCTGTCAGAAGGTCGCGCAGCACTTCCGAACTCTCTGCCCAACCCTCCCGCAGCCGGAGGGTCGAATCAACGGCCCCGGCCCCCTTCGTGAAGCGCGCGCGCAAAGGCGCTTTTGTTTTCGGATTCCACACCACCACACCGCCGCGCCCTCGCCCGTAGTCATGGTGCAGGACATAGAGCAAGCCGTCCTTCGAAAAATGGAGCTCCCGAGGAGGATCGAGCGGTGCAGGGGTCGCGATCTTGAGCTGTGCCGTGAGCTTCAATTGAGCAGGCTGGCTCGGCACGCGGAATTCCTGGCTCTTGCGCGCGGCCGCGGACGGTCCGCAATGGCTTGCATCGGCCTTTATCGCCAGCGGAGCCATTGCCACAAGTGGCTGGGGGACGCGGATGCGATAGATCGGGCTGCCGGTTGACGCTGCGTCTTCATCCCGTTCATGCTGGAAATATCCAACGTTGCCGGCATTGGTCATGAGCGCGAATACAGAGCGGCCGTCGGGGTGCGGCACAACGGAGATGACGCTCGAGGGCAAGGCAATGGCTTGGGCTCCCGTCCCCCCGGTCGTACCGTAGAATCTTAGTTGCTGGTCGTAGGTTGCCGCGATCCAGCGGCCATGCGGGTCGACTGCGGTAGTGTCCGCGTAGCGGCTGGAAGGCAGCTGGCGCGCCGGTCCGCATTGATCCAGGCGCTCGACCATCAGGGCATCGCTGCCTGCATAGGCCAGGATCCAGCCGCTGCCCCCTACGGCCTGTCCCGCGCGAATTTCATCTCCATTATTGGGAGGAGAAACTTCCCGCGTCGATATTTCGATACCATCGGCGATATCCCAGATCGTGACGCCACGTTCGGTGTCGTAATGAAACCTGTACCATTCGTTGACGACCAGGGCGCGGCCATTGCCGGAAAAGCCGAGCGAGACAACCGTGCCGCCACTGTCGCCCATGCCCTCAAGCTTCGAATCGAAGAGCCGCGCCTGTCGTCCGCTAGCCAGCTCCCAGAGCCGGGTGGTCCCGTCCACGCTGCCGCTGGCCAGCCAACGGCCATCCGGTGAAAATGCGAGCGCGGTCACGCCACTGCGATGCCCGCTGAACTCGCCGATCACCTTGCGATCGCGCCGCGAGCGAAGCGCCACTTTCGAATCAACGTAGCCAATCGCGATGCGTTGCCCGTCGGCGCTCAAGGCGATCGCGCCTGGCTTTCTACCGTCTGCCGGAATGGTTTCCAGCAGAACGGTCTTGAGCGGGTTCCAAACCAATATGTCGCCGGTACTCGATATATGCGCGGCGGTGCTGGCGTCGGCGGAGATGGCGAATGCGCCTGGAAACGGGGCCGCCTCGCCAAATCGTATTTTCTCAAGAGCGATTGTTGCGCTGCCTTTTTGCGGGCCCTCTGCGGCCTGTCCCGCCTGGACAACGAAAAGGAATGCGACGACTACCGGGCAGATCGAATGCAATTTCATGAGAGTCCTTCGAGTTGACAGAGCAATACCTCGCGCTCCCATCATAGCTTGTAACTTTTACCAAGTTTCAGTTAAGAAGAAGTTATTCGAAGACGAGACTGCTCATGCGCCAGCCCTCCATCGCACCACGGGGCCGCGTGCGCGCGACATTGTTGCCCCCATGCAACAATATCAAGCGAACGCAGCCCCGTAAACTTTGCGGGCGAACGGCGTGATCCTGCTCAGTTCAAGGCAGTCGCATGGCTCAATCGCGGAACTGGTGGGCGAACTTGCGGCTGACGACCAGCTTCTCGTCGCAGCCGCGCAGGAGCACCTGCAGCCGCTCCGCGTCTACCCGTTCCGCCGCTGCGATCGCGTTAACGTTGACCAGCGTACCGCGGTGGATCTGCCAGAACCGGTCCGGATCGAGTCCGCCAAGCAGGTCCTTGAGCGGTATCCGCACCAGCGCTTCCGAACCCTCCAGCACCACGCGTGTGTATTTGGTGTCGGACTGGAAGAACAGCACATCGTTCACGTCGATCAGGCGGATCTGCCTGCCGACGTTCGCCTTGATCCATTTCATGCGCTCGCGCTGGGCGCCCGGAATCGCGGACTTCAACTGGCGCAGGATGTCGCCCAGGTCGGCTGGCGGCTGGCCGATCTTTTCGCGGATGCGCGTGATGGCCCTTCCCAGCCGGTCCGCCTGTACAGGCTTGAGCAGGTAGTCGACCGCGCCCTTGTCGAACGCTTCCACCGCATACTGGTCATACGCGGTAACGAAGACGACATGCGCCGATTTGCCGATGCGTTCCGCCACCTCGAGACCCGACAGGCCCGGCATGCGGATGTCGAGGAAGACCACGTCCGGCTCATGTTCGAGGAAGCCGTCCCACGCGTCGTTGCCGTTTTCCGTGACCAGCACCACCTGCGCTTCCGGCCACGCCACCTCCAGCATTGCAAGCAGGCGCTCGCGCATCAATGGCTCGTCTTCAGCCACCAGCACTGTTGTCGTCATGGGTTTACCTTGTGTTCGACTGGCGCAGGAAGCAGGATGTCCGCCACGAAGCCGTGGCCCTGCCCGTCATGCAGCTCCAGCGCTGCGGCCTCGCCGTGCGCCAGTTGCAGGCGGCGCCGCACGTTCTCCAGTCCGTTGCCACCGCCGGGCAGCTCATTCATTCCCACACCCGTATCCTCAACGCGAATTCGGATGCGCGTGCCTTCGCGCAGGGCCGACACCTCGACCTGGCCGCCACGCAGCGACGGTTCGATGCCGTGCTTGATCGCGTTCTCCACCAGCGTCAGCAGGATCATGCTTGGAACGCTCACGCTCTCCAGCAAGGCCGGAAGAGAGACCGAAAAATCCAGGCGCTCGCCGAGCCGCGTCTTCATCACCTTGAGGTAGGACTCGACCAGGCCGAACTCGGATGACAGGGGGACCTGCTCGCTGCGCATCTCCGCCATGCTGGCGCGCAGGAAGTCGATCAGGTTCGCTGTGAGTTCGGCGGCTCGCGGCGCTCCCTTCTCTGCGAGCTGCTGCACTGCCCCCAGTGTATTGAACAGGAAATGCGGCTCGATCTGCGCGCGCAGCAGGCGCAGCTGCGACTCGCTGACCTCGCGCCCGAGGCGTTCGCGCTCCGCCTCATCCTGCAGCTGCTGCGCCTGCAGCTCCGACTGGCGGACCCGGATCCAGGTGAGCAGCAAAAGCGGCACGGCCATCGCCGCGCCAGTCGTCAGGCCCACGCGAAGTGCGACGAGCGGGAGCTGCTCCAGCATGAAGGAGAGCGGTTTTCCTTTTTCGATCATCGCCGCAGTGGCGCCGATCAAGGATCCGATGGTGGCCGCGGCTACTACGATGGCCACCAGCCGCATTTTCCGTTCCGAGATCTTGCGCGAGTTGAACCACACTCCAAGCACGCCCATGACCAGGCCAAAGCCAATCGCATTACCAGCGACTATCGCTTCGAGCACGCCGAATTTTTCGCTCTTGAAGATGTGCAGGACGAGCCCGAGCAGCGTAAATACCAGCACCAGCCTGGCCACCGCTACCCACAAATTGCGCCCGCTGTACTTGGTCGAGAATGCGTGCAATTGCTGGCGCTCGATTG
>DASWYE010000011.1:0-17643 GCA_036405115.1 Telluria sp.
CACGATGTAGCCGGCCGCAGGCGCCGCCACCTGCAGGTCCGGTACGATCTCGTCGCGCACCGGCACGCGCCACACCTTCGGCCGGGTCTCGTCGTAGTGCGTCATCATGGCGCCGGAGATGTCCGACTTCGTGCGGGTGTACTCATAGCCCTTGAAGTCGATCATACGAGCCTTGTCGGTGGTCTTGTAGGTCAGCGGGGACGATGCCAGCTTGCTTGCACGGATGTCGGCGTCGCGCGCGATCTGCTGCCATTCCTTGCCGTGGCGCGCGATATGCTCCAGCGTCGAGATGATGGTGTCGTGGGTGATGCGCACGCGGGTCGGGTAGTCCTTCCACGAGTGTGTCTCGACCAGCATCGCCATGCGGTTACGCAACTGGAAGTAGCCGGTCGAGAAGCGCGGATCGGACACGCCATCGACAAAGCCGGACATCGGATCGTCGTTCACCGCGAACGACATGTAGAACGGCTGCGGCATCGCGCCCTTCTTCGCGATATCGGCCAGGACGCCGTCGCGCAATTTCAGGCCGGCCGCGCGCAGCTGCTCGTCGCCGGCGTACACCGGCTCCACCTGCACCGACACGTCGTGCTGGAACTTGGCGCCGTCGGTCACATGCAGGTCGACGTAGGCAATCGGATCCCACGCGTTGACCATCCTGAGCATTGCGGCCATCTCGGGCGAATCGGCCTTCACGTAGTCGCGGTTCAGGTTGAAGTTCTGGCCGGTGGTGCGCCAGCCCATCTCCACCGGGCCGCGCTGGTTCGGACGGTTCCATGGCCCGAACATCTCGTGGCCGTCGACGTTGAACACCGGGACGAATACCAGCACCTGCTTGTCCAGCGCACCCTTTGCCAGGCGTCCTTCCAGCACCTCGCGCAGCGCCAGGAAGCCCGCGTCCTTGCCGTCGATTTCGCCGGCGTGGATCCCGCCTTGCATGAACACGACCGGCAGGCCGCGCTTGATTGCTGCCAGCGGCGTCAGCGCGCCGCCGTTGTTGACAGCCAGCGCCATCATCGGGCGTCCTTCCGGCGTGCGGCCGAACTCGAAGCACTTTACCTGTCTCGGATAAGCGGCCTGGAACGATTCGCACAGGCGCAGCACTTCGTCGTAGCGGCCGGTACGCGTGAAGCCCGAGGTTTCGGAAATGGTGGTCAGGGCGGTGGCGGAATGCGCCACCGGGACGGCGGCCAGCAACGCCAGCGCGAACGCGGTACGAAACATCAGGGCTTCTCCAGGTTGAGTAAAGGCGAGTGCGATTATATATGCGCCCCGCCGCCCCTTCGCCTAGCGGTCGAGAATGCCCACTTCCAGCGCCGGGTGGCGCACCAGCTCCAGTGGCATCACCCGCGCACGGACAGTGGATGTGTCGCACTGGCCGGTTTCACGTAGGCGCAGCGCCGCCGACAGCATGCCTTCGCTGCGGTCGCCCAGTGGACGCGAGAGGTCGTCCGGCACGGTGCAGGTGGCACCGAAGCCGTCGGCATAGTCACCAAAGCCCTTGTTGTTGGCGCCCTGCAGTTCGATCGCGAAGTAGGTGGTGCCGCAATTATCCTTGGGTACGAAGCCGTACGGCTTGCCGCAGGTGCGCGCACCGACGATGTTCACTTCGACATCGATGCCACGCAGGCCGTTGATTACCGCTTCGCTGGCCGAACAGGTGTCGCTGGTGGTCAGGATGGTGATGCGCTTGAGGCCAAGCCAGGGCAGCGGCTGGTCGACAGGAACCGGGTTCGGGCTGGGGAAGCCGAGTGTGGTGGAGACGAACGGTACCGGATCAAGCGGTTCGCGCTTGTCGTTGCGGATCATGCGTTCGAAATCCTTGCCGTCGCTTTGCGCCGGACCGGCGATCATGTAGCCCAGCTGGCCGGCCAGGTACAGCAGGCCGCCGCCGTTGTAGCGCATGTCCAGCACCAGGTCGGACACGTCCTGCTGTTTCAGGTAGCTGAACGCATCGATCAGCTGGCGCTCGGCCACCGCGTTGTGGCTGTTGAACGTTAAGTAGCCGACCTTGCCGGTTGACGTATCGATTACCGAAGCGTTCTGCACCGGTGTGGCCGCGACGTCGGCCGCGGTGACGCTGGCCGTGTACTGCACGCCGTCCGTGCGCGCCAGCGTGAACGCGTGCAGTTCGCCCGCGTTTTCGGGGAACAGGCCGGCGTTGATACGGTTCACGCTGTCGGCCCCGTTCGCGTTGGCGAAGTCGACACCATCGACCATGACCAGGCGGTCGCCGCGGCGCACACCTGCGATGGCTGCGGGGGAACCGGGTTCGACCATGCTCACGTACCAGGTGCGCGGCGTATAGCTGGCGAGGCGCGACCAGGTGACGCCGTAGCCAAGCGAAACGCCGGACGATTGCAGCTGCTCCCACTCGGCGCTCGGGTAGGTGAAATGGAATTCGTCCTTCGGCTTGCCGCTCGCCGTGGTCAGCGGCGTCTTGAGCACGTTGAAGAAATCGATCGCGGTCGGGTAGCTGGCCGGATCGAGGTTGCCCGGTACCTCCCGATACCACAGGTACTCCTCGTCGATCCACGAGCGCAGGAAGTTCTTCTCGTCCGCGAGCACGCCCTGGCGATCCGTGAATGGCATGCCGTCGCTGTCGACACCAGCACGCGGCGCCGCACACATGCCTGCATAGCTGGCGGACGACAGCAGCACCGTCGGCGGCGTTGTCGTCGAAGTGGGAGGCGGAGGTGGTGGAGCCTTGACGGCGGCGGGCGACGTACTGCCGCCACCGCCGCAGGCAGCGAGCGTGGCAACGGTTGCCAGGACGGCCGGCAGCGAGCGGAATCTGATCTTCACGCGGACGATTATAGACGTGCCCGCTTAGCCTTTTGTAGCAATGTGTAAGTGTGGAAAATCCGCCATATCAGTTCGCTATCCCAACCGCAAAATGGGGTCAGACCCATTTCGGATTCAAGAAAAATGGGTCTGACCCCATTTTTCTTATGCGGCGCGAGCGGCCGGCGTATGGAAGGCGGCAACGAGCGACGCTTCCTTGGCTTTCGCCGCCTTGACGTGGCGTTCCTTCACGTGGCCGAAGCCGCGGATCTCTTCCGGGATGCTGGCGATGGCGACCGCCTGCGCGAGGTTGTCGACACTAAGCTGCGGCAGCAGCGCCGATACCGTTGCGCGGTAGTCGGTGATCAGTGCGCGTTCCATCTTGCGCTCGTCGGTGTAGCCGAAGATGTCCAGCGGCGTGCCGCGCAGGCCCTTGAACTTTGCCAGCAGGCCGAATGCCTTCATCATCCATGGCCCGAACTCGCGCTTGACCAGGTGGCCCTGCTTGTCCTTCTTTGCCAGCAGCGGCGGCGCGAGGTGGAACTTGAGCGTGACCTCGCCGTCGAACATGCCGGCCACCTTCTCGGCGAACGCGCCGGTGGTGTACAGGCGCGCGACTTCGTACTCGTCCTTGTACGCCATCAGCTTGTAGAAATAGCGCGCGACGGCTTCCGACAGGCGCGCACCCTTGCCCAGCTTTTCTTCCTGAGCGCGGACCTCGTCCACGAACGCCTTGTACTGCGCGGCGTAAGCGGCGTTCTGGTAGGCGGTCAGGAGCTCGACGCGGCGCGACACGATCTGTTCGAGCGACTCGTTGCGCTTGAACTCGATCACTTTGGCAGGCGTTACCGCCTTTGTCACGGACGCGAGGTCGTGCGCGGCCGTGCGGCCCCACGTGAACGCTGCCTTGTTGAAGCCGACCGCGACGCCGTTCAGTTCGATCGCCTGCATGATCGACGCGTCTGCCAGTGGCACGCGGCCCTTCTGGAACGCGAAGCCGAGCATGAACATGTTGGTGGCAATGGAGTCGCCCATCAGCGCGGTCGCGATGGTGCCGGCATCGACGAAGTCCACGTTGGACGCACCGCACGCACCAACAATAGCGCCACGCGAGGACTCGCCAGGGAACTGCCAGTCCGGATTCTTGACGAAAGCGGCGGTGGTGGCGCCGGTGGAGTTGATGGCGGCGTAGGTGCGTCCCTCGCCCATGCGCGACAGCGCGTCGCGGCTGGCGGTGACGATCTGGTCGCAGCCGATCACCAGGTCCGCGCTGCCGGTGCCGACGCGGGTGGAATGAAGGTCCGCCTGGCGCGCGGCGATGCGCACGTGCGACATGACGGGGCCGCCCTTCTGCGCCAGGCCGCTCATGTCCAGCACGATCGCGCCCTTGCTCTCGATGTGCGCGGCGACAGCCAGGATCTGGCCGACCGTCACCACGCCGGTGCCGCCGATACCGGTCACGATGATGCCGTACGGCTGCTCGGCCGAAGGCGTCGCCGGGGTCGGCAGCGCAGGCGGCGCTTCGCTGGCGGCAGCCTTCTTCGGCTTCTTCAGCGTGCCGCCTTCCACCGTCACGAAACTCGGGCAGAAACCGGTGGTGCAGGAGAAGTCCTTGTTGCAGGACGACTGGTTGATCTGGCGCTTGCGGCCCAGTTCCGTCTCCAGCGGCTCGACCGACAGGCAGTTCGACTGCACCGAGCAGTCGCCACAGCCTTCGCACACGGCCTCGTTGATGACGGCGCGCTTGGCAGGGTCGGGGAACTCGCCTTTCTTGCGGCGGCGGCGCTTCTCCGACGCGCAGGTCTGGTCGTAGATCATCGCGGACACGCCCTTCACTTCGCGCAGCTCGCGCTGCACGTCCATCAGCTCGGAGCGGTGGCGCACGGTGACGCCCGGCGCCCAGGCGTAGTCCGACGGGTACTTCTCCGGCTCGTCGGTGACGACGATGATCGGGCTCACGCCCTCGGCCGCGATCTGGCGCGAGATCATGCCCGGGTCGAGCGGGCCATCGACGTTCTGGCCGCCGGTCATCGCGACCGCGTCGTTGTAGAGGATCTTGTAGGTGATGTTTACCTTGGCCGACACCGCCGCGCGGATCGCCAGCAGGCCGGAGTGGAAGTAGGTGCCGTCACCGAGGTTGGTGAACACGTGCTTCTCGCTGGTGAAATCGGCCTGGCCGACCCAGGTCACGCCCTCGCCGCCCATGTGGGTGAAGGTCGCGGTCTCGCGGTCCATCCACTGCACCATGTAGTGGCAGCCGATGCCGGCCAGCGCGCGCGAGCCTTCCGGCACCTTGGTCGAGGTGTTGTGCGGACAGCCGGAGCAGAAGAACGGGGTGCGGTCCTTCTGCGGGTCCGGCCGGGTGTTGATGGTCTTGAGCACCAGCTCCTTCGCTTCCAGGAAGGCGACGCGCTCCTGCACGCGCTGCGCGACCGGGTGGCCGGCGCAGTAGTGCGAGATGCGGCTGGCGATCGCGCGTGCGATCTGGGCCGGGTTCAGCTCGTAGGTCGCGGGCAGCAGCCAGTCGCCGTGGCCGGTGTTGTCGTGATTGTTCCATTCGCCAGTGTCGTCGAACTTGCCGACCACGCGCGGACGTTCGCCGTCCGGCAGGTTGTACAGCGCCTCCTTCAGCGCGTACTCCAGGATCTGGCGCTTCTCTTCGACCACGATGATTTCGTCCAGGCCGCGTGCGAATTCGTGCACGCCGTCCGCTTCCAGCGGCCAGGTCATGCCGATCTTGTACAGGCGCAGGCCGATGTCGGCGGCAGCCTGCTCGTCGATGCCCAGGTCGGCCAGCGCCTGGCGCGTGTCCAGGTAGGATTTGCCGGCCGTGATGATGCCGATCTTCGCCTTCGGGCTGTCCCAGATGATCTTGTTCAGCTTGTTGGCGCGCGCGTACGCCAGCGCGGCGTACCACTTGTACGAGTTCATGCGCGCTTCCTGGTCCAGCACGGGATCAGGCCAGCGGATGTTCAGGCCACCCTCCGGCAGCTCGAAGTCGGTCGGCATGGCGATCTGCACGCGGTCCGGGTCCAGCTCCACCACGGCGCCCGATTCGATGATGTCGGTGACGCACTTGAGCGCGACCCACAGGCCGGTGTAGCGGCTCATTGCCCAGCCGTGCAGGCCGTAGTCGATGTACTCCTGCACCGAGGACGGATACAGCACCGGGATGCCGCAGGCATTCAGGATGTGGTCCGACTGGTGCGCCACCGACGAGGATTTCGCCGCGTGGTCGTCACCCGCCACCACCAGCACGCCGCCGTGCTTGGAGGTGCCCGCGCTGTTGGCATGTTTGAACACGTCGCCGCAACGGTCCACGCCCGGGCCCTTCCCGTACCACATGCCGAACACGCCGTCGTACTTCGCGCCGGGGAACAGGTTGGTCTGCTGGGTGCCCCACACCGCCGTCGCGGCCAGGTCTTCGTTGATGCCCGGGTTGAACTTGATGTGATGGGCGTCGAGGTGCTTCTTCGCCTTCATCGCGGTCATGTCCACGCTGGTCACCGGCGAACCGCGGTAGCCGGAGATGTAGCCTGCGGTATTCAGGCCGGCCTTCAGGTCGCGTTCGCGCTGCATCATCGGCAGGCGGATCAGCGCCTGGGTGCCTGTCATGAAGGCGCGGCCGCGCTCCAGTGTCCATTTGTCGTCGAGCGAAATGCCGTCCGACGGCTCCAGCTTGGAGGGGTCCAGGGGTGCGTTCATGATTGTGTCTCCGGTAATGCGGGGCGGGGACTGTCCCTATGAGACTGTCCCCTGTCTTTTGAGTGGCGGTGCGACGGAAGGCCGGGGACAGTCCCTGAGGGACAGTCCCCTTTGATTACTTGGCGGTGGTGTCCTCAAGGACGCCGCGGCGGATCTGGTCCAGCTCGATCGATTCGAACAGCGCGCGGAAGTTGCCTTCGCCGAAGCCCTGGTCGCCCTTGCGCTGGATGATCTCGAAGAAGATCGGGCCGATCACGTTCTGGGTGAAGATCTGCAGCAGCAGCTCGCGGCCCTTGTCGTCGGAATGGCCGTCGATCAGGATGCGCATGCGCTTGAGTTCTTCGACGTTCTCGCCGTGGTTCGGCAGGCGGCGGTCGACCAGCTCGTAGTAGGTCTCGATGGTGTCCTGCATCGGCACGCCCGCGTTGATCAGCTCCTGCACGCTGTGGTACACGTCGTCGGTGCCCAGCGCGATGTGCTGGATGCCTTCGCCCGAATACTGGTGCAGGTATTCCGCGATCTGCGATTTGTCGTCCGACGATTCGTTGATCGGGATGCGGATCTTGCCGCACGGGGAAGTCATCGCCTTCGACTTCAGGCCGGTCAGCTTGCCGGCGATGTCGAAGTAGCGGATCTCGCGGAAGTTGAACAGGGTCTCGTAGAAGCCGGCCCACTCGGCCATGCGGCCGCGGTAAACATTGTGGGTCAGGTGGTCGATGTAGGTCAGGCCCTTGCCCACCGGGTTCTGGTCCACGCCGGGGATCGCGACGAAGTCCACGTCGTAGATCGAGATGTCGCCAATGCCGCCGGTGCTGCCGTTCTTGCCGCGCCAGCGGTCCACGAAGTACAGCAGCGAGTCGCCGATGCCCTTGATCGCCGGGATGTTCAGTTCCATCGGGCCGTTCTTGTTATCGAAGCCCCATGCGCCCAGCTCCAGCGCGCGCTTGTACGCGAACGCGGCGTCGTCGACGCGGATCGCGAAAGCGCACACGGACGGGCCGTGCTTGCGCGCGAAACGCTGCGCGAACGAGTCCTTTTCGGCGTTGATCAGGAAGTTGATCTCGCCCTGGCGGTACAGGGTCACGTCCTTGGTGCGGTGGCGCGCGATCGCGGTAAAGCCCATTTGTTCGAACAGCTTGCCGAGTGCGACCGGATCCGGCGCCGCATACTCGACGAATTCGAATCCGTTAGTCCCCATCGGGTTTTCCCAAGGCGTGAATTGCATGTGTCCCTCCAGTTTTTTATCCGCACAGTATAGTCGGGTGTGTCCAGAATTAAATTGCTAACCGTGCCCGCCAAAGGACGATTTGAGCAATAATATTGCGCTCATATACGTCAAATGGGGTTTTCGTGCCAAAGATTTCTCTGGATGCAACAGATCGCAAGATCCTCGCGATCCTGCAGCAGGACGGCCGCCTGTCCAACCAGGAGGTGGCGGAGCGGGTCAGTCTGTCGCCGTCGCCCTGCCTTCGGCGCATCAAGCGGCTGGAGGATGCGGGGGTGATCCGGCAGTACGTCGCGCTGCTCGACCCGGCCCAGATCGGGCTTGGGCTGATCGCCTACGTCAACGTGCGGCTGGAAAAGCATAGCGCCAGCAGCAGCGCCAGCACGCCGCACGCGGAGTTCGCCAAGTCGGTCGAGAACTGGCCGGAGGTGGTGGCGTGCTACGCAATGACCGGCGAGATGGACTACCTGCTGCGGGTGCACGTGGAGGACATGGACCACTTCTCGCGCTTCATGATGAAGACGCTGCTGACGCACCCGGCGGTGGCAGACGTCAAGTCGAGCTTTGCGCTCCAGCGCATCAAGGACACCACCGCGCTGCCAATTGTGTGAGCGCCCTCATCCCCGCGCCCGCGGGGATGACGTAAAGCGGGTGCAGGTCAGGAGCGGTCCCGCTTGCGGGGCGGCTCGAACAGCTTGGCAGCGGCGCGCGCCTGCGCCTTCAGGGTGTAGTCGATGGTGGCAAACTGCTCCTGGAGCGCTTCCTGCAGCACGCTACCGGGACTGGCGGGCAGCATCTTCAGGTAGGCCTCGGACTCGCTGTAGTCGCGCTCGACCTGCATGCCGGCCTTCTTTGCGATGTGCATGATGGCCTTGTTGCGCGTGAGGTAGTGCATGTAGAGCGTGTCCACATCGTTGTTGCGGCAGTGGATGGCGGCGCGCTCGAACAGGGCGGAGCCCAGCCCCAGCCCGCGCGCGTGCTTGAGCACCGACACGCCGAACTCGGCGATCATCTCTTTCTCGGTATCGAAATTGCCCGGCACGGCAGCCTTCGGCGCGAACGCGAGGTGGGCGACTGCGTCGAGGCGGAAGGTGCGGTTGTAGACCCCATAGACGGTGTCGCGCCGGAAATCGAGGCGGTCGACGTAGTCCCTGACCTGGTCGTCGCTCAGCTTGCTGCCGAAGCGCAGCAGGCGGTCGGCTTCGTCGAGCGCGAGGAAGTGCTTGCGGATCCTGTGCCGGTCACGTTCACCGAGCTGCTTGACCATCACCGTCCGGCGCGGACGCTTGCCCTCGGCATCAGCGCCGGGAAGGAAGTATCGCAAGGGGTTCTGGAACAGGTTCGTCATGATGACCCGGATTTGTGCAGTGCAACAACGCCTTATTGTACTGCAGGCTCGCCGTCCGGAGCGTCCTCTTCGCCGCTATCGTGCACGCGGCGCACCGCCGCTACGCGGGCGCGGTGGATAGCCTCCGGAATCTTGTCGCGCGCATCGCAGTAGCGGCCAGCGATGGCGCCGGCGTCGATGCCGCGCGCGGCGCCAAGGGCCTGTAGCAGCAACGGAGCCTGCGGGTATGGACGCTTGCGGAAGCCATGGCTGTCGTCGCCGCGGCCACGGAAGTCGCACTCGGAGGCCTGCAGCATCTGCTCGAATCGCTGCGGCTTGCGGAAGGCGTCGCAACGCTCGAACAGCCTGACCATGGTGTTCGCGCGCAGCTCCAGCGCGAGGCCCACGTTGCCGTGCTCGCGGGCGGTCATGATGGCCAGCTCGCGGCACTCGTTCGGCACCTTCAGGCGCCGGCACAGTGTGTCGATCAGTTTCTGGCCCAGACCTTCGTGGCCGTGGTGCGCCGGCCACTCGCCGGCCGGCGTGGCGCCCTTGCCAAGGTCGTGCGTCAGCGCGGCGAAACGGACGCACAGCTCAAGTCCGCGCTCGGCCGCGTAATCGATCACCAGCATCATGTGCACGCCGGTGTCCACCTCGGGATGATGCGCCGCCGGTTGCGGCACGCCCCATAGCGCATCCAGCTCCGGCATGATGCGCGCCAGCGCGCCGCATTCGCGCAGCACCTCGAACATGCGCGACGGCTTGTCCTCCATCAGGCCGCGCGAGACTTCCTGCCACACGCGCTCGGGCACCAGCGCATCGACCTCGCCCGCCGCGACCATCTGCTTCATCAGCGCCATGGTCTCCGGCGCGACGGTGAATTCGGGGAAGCGCGCGGCAAAGCGCGCCAGGCGCAGGATGCGCACCGGGTCCTCGGCGAACGCACCGGAGACGTGGCGGAACACGCGGCGCTCGATGTCCGCGCGCCCGCCGAAAGGATCGACCAGCGTGCCGTCCTCTTCCTGCGCGATGGCGTTGACAGTCAGGTCGCGCCGCACCAGGTCTTCTTCCAGCGTCACCGTCGGCTCGGTGTGGAACACGAAGCCGTGGTATCCGGGCGCGGTCTTGCGTTCGGTGCGCGCGAGCGCGTATTCCTCCTGCGTCTGCGGATGCAGGAACACCGGGAAGTCCTTGCCGACCGGCCGGAAGCCCAGCGCCACCATCTGCTCGGGCGTCGCGCCGACCACCACGTGGTCGCGGTCCTTGACCGGACGCCCGAGCAGCGCGTCGCGCACTGCTCCGCCGACGACGTAGGTTTTCACTCGGCCGACTCGTCTTCGTGGAAGGAGGCGCGCTCGGTCTCGGCCAGCGCTTCGCTGATCCAGCGCGCCACTGCCGGATGCGATTCCACGCGCTTGCAGTACGCGTCCAGCGCCGGCGCCAGCGACACCCCATAGGTCTTGAAGCGCATCACCACCGGGGCATAGAAGGCATCGGCAATCGAGAACTCGCCAAACAGGAATCGGTGATGGCCGAAGCGTGCCAGGCACTCCTCCCAGATCTCGCAGATGCGGCCGATGTCGGCCTGGGAGTTCGGGGTGCGACCACGGCCCGGCAGGCTGGCGCGGATGTTCATCGACATCGCATTGCGCAGGTCGGCAAAGCCGGAGTGCATCTCCGCGACCACGGAGCGCGCCATCGCGCGTGCCGCCACGTCTTGCGGCCACAGGTGCTTTTCAGGGAACTGCTCGGCCACGTATTCGCAGATCGCCAGGCTGTCCCAGATCGACATCTCGCCGGCCACCAGCACCGGCACGCGACCGGCGGCGGAATACTCGGCTATCCGCGCCTGGGTGTCGGGCTGGTCGAGCAGGATGCGCACTTCGGTGAACGGAATGCCGAACGCTGTCATGGCGACCCATGGCCGCATCGACCACGAAGAATAATTCTTGTTGCCGATGACGAGGGTCAGGCCGGAACTGCGGGCGGCGTCGAGAGTCTGCGTCAGGGTCGGGTCGAGTTTGGTGGTGTGCATGGCGCGGCTCCGCTTAACGTCCGGCGCGCGAGCGCATGTCGTCGTAGCGGTGGCCGGCGCGCAGGTAGTGCGGCGCCACCGCCTCAAGCGCGGTCAGGCGGATGCCAAGCGCCGCTGCCGTGCTGCGCTGGATGGCCGGGTCGACCACGTTATCGACCTTCATCGAATCGAGGTTGTCGCGGCTCATGAGCGGCTTGCCCGGCAGGAGCTCGAGGAAGCCGGCGATCAGGCGTCCCAGGCCGACCGGCATCTCGAACACGGGACGCGGATTGCCGGAGTAGCGGCCGGCCAGGCGCACCAGGTCGCCCAGCGAGTAGATGGTCGGGCCGCCGAAGTCGTACACCAGGTGGCGGGTCTTGCCGTCCATGAGCGCATGCGCGAACGCGCGCGCCACGTCGCCCACATAGACCGGCTGGAAGTCGACCGACGCGCCGGGCACCCACAGGAAAGGCATGAAGCGCTGGACGCGCGCGAACACGTTGAGGAACTTGTCGCCCGGCCCGAACACCACCGACGGGCGGAAGATGGTTGCGGCAACGGTCGGCTCCGAGCGCGCGGCCAGTTCGCCGTCCGCCTTGGAGCGCTGGTATTCGGATGGTCCCTCCGCAGCGGCGCCCAGGGCGCTCATGTGCAGGAAGCGCGGCACGCCTTCGGCCGCGCAAGCGGCCACGATCCGGCGCGGCAGTTCGACGTGCGCGCGTTTGAAATCGGGGCCATACGGGTTGCCGCGGCGCGAATGCAGGATGCCGACCAGGTTGATGGCGGCGTCCCTGCCGCGCACCAGGCGGCGCAGCACGGCGTCATCGTCGATGTCCGCCTCCACGACTTCGACGCCGGGCAGCAGGATCAGGTGCTTGCCGCTCTCGTAGCGGCGGGTCGGGACCAGCACGCGGCACCCCTGCTCCGCCAGGTGGGCGACGAGGTGGCTGCCGATGAAACCGGAGCCGCCGAATACGACAACTGAAAGCTCTTTCATTATTGTTGTTCTCCCTAGGGTTATTCGCTGCCGCCCTCCACTGGCACCACCTTGCCAAGGCGCGCCTTGAGCGACTGGGGCTTCTTCTCGAACATCGCAGCGTAATTGGTCGCGTTGGCCATCACGTTTTTCACATAGGTGCGCGTTTCCGAGTACGGGATCGTTTCGGCAAACGCTGCCCCCTCGATCGCAGCCTTGGTCCTGTTGTGCCAGCTGCGCGCGCGGCCTGGTCCTGCATTGTACGCCGCGGTGGCCAGCAATTGCGAACCGTCAAAGCGGCCCATGATCATGTGCAGGTAATTCGAGCCCAGCACGAGGTTGGTTTGCAGGTCGGTCAGCTTGCCGTGGGCGTAGCCCTTCAGTCCGATCTTGCCGGCCACGTACTTGCCGGTGGCCGGCATCACCTGCATCAGGCCGGAGGCGCCAACGCGCGAGCGCGCATCGGTATTGAAGCGCGACTCCTGCCGGATCAGGCCATACACCCAGGACTTGTCGAGGCCCAGCTCCTCGGTGGTGGGGCCGAGGATGTCGTCGTGCGGAGCCGGGAAGCGCTGGCTGTAGTCGGCGTCGCCCTTCATGCGCTCGGCGGTATGGACCATCCGGTCCAGCACGTCGTTGCGGCGCGCGAACTCGGCGGCCGCACGCAGGGTCCGCTCGTCCATGCTGCGCAGTTCCCAGTTCCATTCGCGCAGCCCTTCCAGTCGCAGGCCGATGTCGAAGAACTTGAGCGCGCGGCGGAAGCCCGGGTTCGACTCCACCGCAGCCATTTCGGCGGCCGTGGGCGGCGCCGGCGGAACGGGCGCCACCACCATCCGGCCCAGCTCCTCCAGGGCCAGCTGGCCATAGAAGGTGCCCTGGTCGGCGATGTGCTCGTACAGCTCGCGCGCCTGCGCGGCGCTGCCGCCGGTGGCCTGCAACGCGCGCGCCTGCCAGTACAGCCAGGCGTGGTCGCGCCGCACCGGCTCAGGCATGGACTCGATCGTGCGGCGCAGGAGCTGCCAGTCGCCGCGGCGCAGCGCGGTGCGCGCTTTCCATTGCAGCGCCTCGCGCGACAGCGGCGTGCTGCCGGCCTTTTCCCAGTAGCTGTGCGCGTCCTCGTGCAACTGGATCGATGCCGGCAGCGCGAGCGTGGCCCATGCTGCACGGCGCTCGGCCGGCGTGAGCTTGTGCTGGTTCTTTTCGAGCGCTGCCGTGGCCAGCCTGAGGCTGGAGCGTGCGGTGCGTCCCAGCGCCACGATATACAGTTCGCGATCGACGCGGGTCTTGCCGACCCCGCGCGCCAGCGCCAGCGCGGGCAGGTCCACGGCCTGGCCGGCATGCCGTTCGGAGCCGCCCAGCAGCACCGCTGTGCGCTTGGCAGGGCCGGTCGCATCGTATTCGCCGGCGAGCCGCAATTGCGTCACCAGGTCGTCCTCGGTGAATTGCTTGCTCGCATACAGTGTCGCGATCAGGGCGGCGCAACCTTCGACGTAGGACGGCGGATTGACCAGCAGCGCACGCGCTTCGGTGGCCACATGCTGGCCCTTTACCGCGCGCGACAGCAGGCCGTAGCACTTGACCTGGGTGTCGTCCTTGAGCACGAACTGCGGGAAGTGGAAATCGAAATTGGCCCAGTCGCGGCGTTTGCCCAGCACCAGCAGCCAGTCGTTGCGCAGGCGGTCGGCGATGGCGTGGCCGGAATATTTCACGAGGAAGGCGCGCACTTCCTGTTCGGATGCGTCCTCCAGCCGCGGTTTCAGCCGATAATAGTCAACGTAGGAAGGAATCTGGTAGCCCGGGATGCGCGAGGCGAGCGCACGGGAAAGCGCCGCGTCGTCCTTGCGGGCTGCTTCACGCAACTGGAGGAAGGTATCGTCAGCGGCACGCACTTGCGCCGCACCTTCGTTCGCTTGTGCGCTGGCGTTCAGGCAGGTGGCTGCGAGCAGCGCGCCGGCCAGGAATCGGGACAGGAAAATCAATGTTGTCACTCTCAATCTAGTCAGTATGGGCTGCGATCAAAGAATACCATGTGGCGGCGAAGGCCGCCCAGCCGGAACCCTGTTGGATAAGGCTGCCTTAAGGCGCGAGATGTCGGCACGCAGGCGGGCGCTCGATCCTCTGGACAAGACCCGTTACGACGCGGCGATCTGCGAGCGCCTGCTGCAGTGGTGGGAAGGCGCGCGCCCGCGATCGGTGGCCGTGTACTGGCCGCTGAAGGGCGAACCGGATATCGGGCCGGCCTGCGCGCGGCTGCAGGCGCTTGGGGTGCAGCTTGTGCTGCCGGTGGTGGTAGCGCGCGATGCAGCGCTCGAATTCGCTGAGTGGATCCCGGGCGAGGAAATGATCAAGGACGAGATGGGGGTGGCGGTGCCGGCGCATGCGCGCATGGCGCCGCAGCCGCAAGCGGTGGTGATTCCATGCCTGGGATTTAACGCGGGGCGGTTCAGGCTGGGGTATGGCGGCGGGTACTACGACCGTACGCTGGAAGCAACGCCAAGGCCGATGACGGTAGGCGTGGCGTACTCGTTTGCGCAGGTGGAGTTCGAGACCGGGACGCACGACGTCGCGCTCGACCTCATCATCACTGAATAAGCCGCCGTCATTCCCGCGGAAGCGGGAACCCATGCTGAATACGCTCTGGCTGCCCAGCATGGGTCCCCGCATTCGCGGGGATGACGACGTCTACACCAGCCGCTGCCAGATGGCGGTGGTAGCCGCCGCCTGGTTCATGCTGTAGAAGTGCAGGCCGGGCGCGCCGCCCGCCAGCAGGCGTTCGCACAGGCTGCTCACGACATCGAGCCCGAACGCCTTGATCGAAGCGGAATCGTCGCCGAAGCTGGCCAGCTTGAGCCGCACCCAGCGCGGTATCTCGGCGCCGCACATCTCCGAAAAACGCATCAGCTGCGTGTAGTTCGTGATCGGCATGATGCCGGCCACGATTGGCACGTCGATGCCCAGCTTGCGCGCGTTGTCGACGAACTCGAAGTAGGCGTCCGCATTGTAGAAGTACTGCGTGATCGCCGCGTTGGCGCCCGCCTTCACCTTGCGTTCGAAGTTGCGCAGGTCGTCCTGCGGCGAACGCGCCTGCGGATGCATTTCCGGATACGCGGCCACCTCGATGTGGAACCAGTCGCCCGTCTCGGCGCGGATGAATTCCACCAGCTCGTTCGCGTAGCGCAGTTCGCCGGCGCCGCCATAACCGCTCGGCAGGTCGCCCCGCAGCGCCACCAGGCGGCGGATGCCGTGCGACTTGTACTCGGCCAGCACGCCGCGCAGCGATTCGCGCGAGCCGCCCACGCAGGACAGGTGCGGTGCGGCCTGCTGGCCCGCCTGCATGATCTCGAGCACCGTCGACAGCGTGCCCTGCTGCGTGCTGCCGCCGGCGCCGTAGGTCACGGAAAAATACTTCGGCCCCAGCTCCGCGAGCTTCGCACGCACGGCGCGCAGCTTCTCCGCGCCCTCGGGGGTCTTGGGCGGGAAGAACTCGATACTGAAGTTATGGTCAGTCATTTTTCTTCAACAGGAGCGTCGACAGCGCCCACGAAATGATCGAGTACAGGATCGCGGCACCCATCGCGGACCAGAAGCCGGCCACGTGGAAGCCTTCGATCACCTCGGCGACGAACCAGAACAGCAAGGCGTTGATCACCAGGATGAACAGGCCGAGCGAGAGCACGGTGACGGGCAGCGTGAGCACCACCAGCAAAGGGCGGATCAGGGTGTTGACCAGGCCGAGCACCAGTGCGGCGATCAGCGCGGTGGGAATGTTGTCCACGCTTACCGAGGACATCAGGAAGGGCAGCGCCATCAGGGCGATGGCGTTGATCAGCCAGGTAAGAACGAGTCGCATAAAAAATCACCTCAAGTGCGTCATCCCCGCGAACGCGGGGACCCATGCTGATTCACTTCCAACGATACGGCTTGCTCGGCATGGGTACCCGCGTGCGCGGGCATGACGTGGTTTTAGTAGCGGTAGTGTTCAGGCTTGTAAGGGCCCTGCACCGTGACGCCGATGTAGGCGGCCTGCTCTTCGGTCAGCTCGGTCAGCTGGGCATTGAGCTTCTTCAGCTGCAGGCGCGCGACCTTTTCGTCCAGGTGCTTCGGCAGCGTGTACACGCCGACCGGATAGTTCTTCGTGTTCGCGTACAGCTCGATCTGCGCGATCGTCTGGTTGGCGAACGAGGAGCTCATCACGTACGACGGGTGGCCGGTGCCGCAGCCCAGGTTCACCAGGCGGCCTTCCGCCAGCAGGATGATGCGGCGGCCGTTCGGGAAGATCACGTGGTCGACCTGCGGCTTGATGTTCTCCCACTGGTACTTCTTCAGCGACGCGACGTCGATCTCGTTGTCAAAGTGGCCGATGTTGCAGACGATGGCCTGGTCCTTCATCTTCAGCATGTGCTGTTCGGTCAGGACGTTGTAGTTGCCGGTGCAGGTCACGAAGATGTCGCCGTGCTCGCAGGCGTAGTCCATCGTCACGACGCGGTAGCCTTCCATCGCGGCCTGCAGCGCGCAGATCGGGTCGATCTCGGTGACCCAGACCTGTGCCGACAGCGCGCGCATCGCCTGGGCCGAACCCTTGCCGACGTCGCCATAGCCGGCGATGACCGCGACCTTACCGGCGATCATGACGTCGGTGGCGCGCTTGATGCCGTCCACCAGCGATTCGCGGCAGCCGTACAGGTTGTCGAACTTGGACTTGGTGACCGAGTCGTTGACGTTAATCGCCGGGAAGTGCAGGCGGCCTTCCTTGTGCATCTGGTACAGGCGGTGCACGCCGGTGGTGGTCTCTTCGGTCACGCCGAGGATGTGCGGCAGGCGCTTGGAGTACCACGCCGGGTCGGCAGCCAGGTGCGACTTGATCGAGTTGAACAGGCAGATCTCTTCGTGCGAGGTCGGGTTGTCCAGTACCGAGATGTCCTTTTCCGCGCGTGCGCCCAGGTGCAGCAGCAGGGTTGCATCGCCACCGTCGTCGAGGATCATGTTGGAGTACACCGGGCCGGTTGCGTCGGACGGCCACTCGAAGATGCGGTGGGTGTAGTCCCAGTATTCGTCCAGGGTTTCGCCCTTGACGGCGAACACCGGGGTGCCGACTGCGGCGATCGCGGCGGCGGCGTGGTCCTGGGTCGAGTAGATATTGCACGATGCCCAGCGCACCTTGGCGCCCAGCGCTTCCAGCGTGCGGATCAGGACCGCGGTCTGGATGGTCATGTGCAGCGAACCGGTGATGCGCGCGCCCTTGAGCGGCTGCGATGCGGCGAATTCCTCGCGGATCGCCATCAGGCCCGGCATTTCGGTTTCGGCGATCTTGATTTCCTTCTCGCCCCATGCGGCGAGGGAAATATCGGCAACGATGTAGTCTTCGGAAGCTTTGAGTACGGCGGCGTTCATCACGCCCTCCTTTCAGTGAATTGAAAAAAGTAACGTGAGCGCGGTTGGAAGGTTCCGAGCCTGGCGGATCTGGTCCGTCGCAACGCTCCTCGGAATGGCGGATTTTAGCACATGATCAATGCAGATCGGCACTGATCGGCGCGGTTAAGGCTTGATCAAAGTAGATCGCGCATGATCCATACAGATCGAATCAGATATCACAAGATCGGCACAATTACCGCACC
>DASWYE010000012.1:0-3696 GCA_036405115.1 Telluria sp.
GCATGACCAGTAGCAGCGCCAGCTCGCCCAGCATGAAGCCGATGAAATAGGCTCCGCCATCGCCCAGGAAGATCAGGCCGACCGGGTAATTCCAGATCAGGAAACCGGCGGTTGCACCCGCCACCATCAGCGCGGTGACCAGCACGAAGGTATCACCCACTTGCAAGGCGACATAACCCAGCGATATCAGCATGCACACTACCACCATGCCCGCCAGGCCGTTGAATCCGTCAATAATATTTACGGCATTCGCAATTCCCGCCACGGCCAAAACGGTAAAGGGCAAGCTCAGCCACACCCATTCGATCGGGAAGCTTCCGAACGGAAGGTCGATCCGGTCCACCTTCGCATCGATCAGGTAGAAGGCACATAATGCGGCGCCCATGGTCAGGACCAGGCGGCGCATTGCACTCATCCGTCCGGTGTAATCCTCGACAATGCCGCCGACGAATGCAATGGTCGCGCACAGCATCAGTCCAAGCACCAGCGGAGCCATGGGCGGCACCCTCCAGACCGAAATGGCCGCACTGACGGCGGTGGCGAGGAATATGGACAAGCCGCCGATCCGGGCGACTTCATGTGCGTGGACTTTCTGGACGCTCTCGAAATCACGGTCCAGCGCCGGCCCATGCAGGGTAACCTGCTTGATCACCAAAAGGGTCAACAGGGCCGACGCCGCAAAACTGACAAGGAAGGAAAACATTAATTTTTATGAGCAGGGCTCGCACAACCGACCGGGCATTGTAACGGAACCGCAGCAGTATTACTCAGCTCATGCAAAGGCCGAGCGATGTTTTCCAATGAGGCAGCGCACACAGGTGCGCAGTGAGCTTGTCGGCATTCATCAGTGAATTTGCCGGACGCCGCGCGGGAACCGGATATTCCGCGCTCGAAATGGGCACAACGCGGCAATCGAGGCCGGCATTCTCGATAATCGCGCGGGTAAATCCGCACCAGGTGGTCTCGCCCCGGCTCGACAGATGATAGATGCCGCCGTGGCGTTCCCACCAGCCATCGACCCTGGCCTGGGCCAGCAGGACGGTCGTGGTGTCGGCAATCGTGCGCGACCAGGTCGGCGCGCCGTGCTGGTCGTCCACCACGCGCAGCTCGTCGCGTTCCTTTGCAAGCCGGAGCATGGTCAGCAGGAAGTTCTTTCCGCGCATGCCGTACACCCAGCTGGTGCGCAGGATCAGGTGGTCGATGCCGGCGGCAGCGATCAGCTGCTCGCCTTCGAGCTTGGTCTGTCCATACACGTTGACCGGATTGGTCGCGTCAGTCTCCACGTATGCGCCCTGCTTGCTCCCGTCGAAGACATAGTCGGTCGAGTAGTGCACCATGGCCGCGCCCAGCCGCTTCGCCTCCTCCGCCATCACGCCCGGCGCGAGCGCGTTGATGCGGCGTGCCAGTTCAGGCTCCGACTCGGCCCTGTCCACCGCCGTGTAGGCTGCGGGATTGACGATCAGGTCCGGTTTGACGGCCCGGACCACCTCGCGCACCTGGTCCAGGTCCGACAGGTCCATGCGGGCGCGGTCGACCGCGACCACTTCGCCCAGCGCCTGCAGGCTGCGTTCGAGCTCATAGCCGACCTGGCCGCTTGATCCGGTGAGAAGGATCTTCATTCGAAGATTTCCGCCTCTGCCAGGTACTTCGCCTTGCCGTGCGCGTCTTTCGCCGATAATTGCGGCTCGCCCGTGAATGGCCACTCGATGCCGACATCGGGATCGTTCCAGCACAGCGAGCGCTCGTGCTCGGGCGCCCAGTAGTCGGTGGTCTTGTACAGGAATTCGGCGGAGTCCGATGTCACCACAAAGCCGTGCGCGAAGCCGGGCGGGATCCACAGCTGCCGCTTGTTCTCGGCCGACAGCTCCACGCCCACCCACTTGCCGAAGGTCGGCGAGCTGCGGCGCAGGTCCACCGCCACATCGAACACCGATCCGGACACCACCCGCACCAGCTTTCCCTGCGGCTGGCGGATCTGGTAGTGCATCCCGCGCAGCACATTGCGCGCAGACTTCGAATGGTTGTCCTGCACGAACGGCAGCGCGACGCCGGTCAGCTCGCGAAACTTGCGCTCGTTGAAGCTCTCGTAGAAGAAGCCTCGCTCGTCGCCGAATACCTTGGGCTCGATGATGACGACATCGGGAATGGCGGTGCGAATCGCCTCCATCAGAACACCTTGTCGCGCAGGACGCGCAGCAGGTATTGGCCGTAGCCATTCTTCTTCAGCGGTTCGGCCAGGCGCTCCACCGCAGCGGCGTCGATGTAGCCCTTGCGGTAGGCGATTTCCTCGGGCACCGCGATCTTCAGGCCCTGGCGCTTTTCCAGCGTGGCGATGAACTGGGAAGCGTCCAGCAGCGATTCATGGGTGCCGGTATCGAGCCATGCCATGCCGCGGCCCATCACCTCGACCGAGAGCGCACCGCGTTCGAGGTAGGTGCGATTGACATCGGTGATTTCCAGCTCGCCGCGAGCCGATGGCTTGATCGAGGCGGCAATATCGCACACCTGGCTGTCGTAGAAGTACAGGCCGGTGACTGCGTAGTTCGACTTGGGCTGCTTCGGCTTTTCCTCGATCGACACCGCACGCATGCCGTCCCTGAACTCGACCACGCCGTAGCGTTCCGGGTCGAGCACGTGGTAGGCGAACACGGTGGCGCCCTCGGTACGGTCGTTGGCCGCGCGCAGCTGCGCATCGAGGTCATGGCCGTAGTAGATGTTATCGCCCAGGATCAGCGCGGACGGGTTGTTGCCGACGAACTCGCGCCCGATGATGAAGGCCTGCGCCAGCCCGTCCGGGGACGGCTGCACCGCGTAGCTGATCTCCAGGCCCCACTGGCTGCCGTCGCCCAGCAGGTCGCGGAAGCGCGGCGTGTCCTGCGGCGTGGAGATGATCAGAATCTCGCGGATCCCCGCCAGCATCAGCGTGGTGAGCGGGTAGTAGATCATCGGCTTGTCGTAGATCGGCAGCAGCTGCTTGGACACGCTCATGGTGATCGGGTACAGGCGCGTGCCGGAGCCGCCCGCGAGGATAATGCCCTTCCGTGCGCTCATCGTTTACTCCCTGTTTGCGTAATTCTGCGCGACCCAGTCCTTGTAGGCGCCGGACTGCACGTCCTGCACCCAGGCCTGGTTGGCCAGGTACCAGCGCACCGTCTTGAGGATGCCGGTTTCGAAGGTCTCGGCCGGGCGCCAGCCCAGCTCGCGCTCCAGCTTGCGCGCGTCGATCGCATAGCGGCGGTCGTGGCCCGGACGGTCGGCGACAAAGGTGACCTGGTCGCGATAGCTGCCGCCGGCTTTCGGCGCTTCCTGGTCGAGGATGTCGCACAGCGTGTGCACGACGTCCAGGTTGGCCTTCTCGTTCCAGCCGCCCACGTTATAGGTTTCGCCCGGTTTGCCCGCATCGAGCACGCGCCGGATCGCGGCGCAGTGGTCGCTCACGTACAGCCAGTCGCGCACCTGCTGGCCGTCGCCGTAGATCGGCAGCGGCTTGCCCGCCAGCGCATTCGAGATCACCAGCGGGATCAGCTTCTCCGGGAAGTGGTAAGGGCCGTAGTTGTTCGAGCAGTTGGTGGTCAGCACCGGCATGCCGTAGGTGTGGTGGTAGGCCCGCACCAGGTGGTCGGATGCCGCCTTGGATGCCGAGTACGGGCTGTTCGGCGCGTAGGCGGTGGTTTCCGAGAACGGCGGATCGTTGGG
>DASWYE010000013.1:0-30335 GCA_036405115.1 Telluria sp.
TGGCGGTATAAACGCCAAGGGTCATCTCACGTCAACCGGAGAACAAGATGAAGAATGCACATTGCAGGACGGTCGTACTGACGCTTGCGCTGGTCGCGCTGGCGGGCTGCGAACACATGAAGAAGGACCAGGAAGGTGGCGATACCATGGGCCGCAGCAATGCGACAGCCAGCACTTCGCCGATGCAGTCCTCCGAACAGGGCATGCAGTCGCAGTCCGCGCAGGAAGGCATGCAGCAAGGGCAGGACATGGCGATGGCGCCCAATGCGACCGTGGTGAGCATCGAGCCGATGGCGCGCGAATCGGCGATGGCAGGTTCTTCATCGGCCGGGGCGACCGGCAGCTCCAGCACGGCTACCGGCAGCGACCAGGTGCACCGGGTGACGGTGCGCATGGACGACGGCAGCATGGTGTCGATCGTGCAGGAGGCGGCGCCAATGTTCAAGAGCGGCGACCGGGTGCACGTGTCGAACAACATGATCCAGCAGCGCTGAAGGCGCGGGGACTATCCCGGCGTCGCCAAGGCGGCAGGGCCGTCCCCGGCTCTTTGGCTGGCTTAGCGGGGCTGCATGCAAAAGATCCGGGGACAGTCCGTTCGGGACAGTCCCCTTTCTTTGTTACTCGGCGGCGGAGGCGCGGGCGGCCTCGCGCAGGCGCATCACGTCGTCCGCAGCCTTCTTGCCGGCGACGAAGGCGTGGTCGGAGTTGTAGTACTCCCACTCGCTATAGCGGCCCGACAGCAGGATGTCGTGGCGCGCAAGCCAGTCGCGGATGGTCTGCACATTCTGTGCGCGCTGGTGGTCGTACACCACGTAGGCGTACGGCATGTCGACGATGTTGGCGGCGATGATCTTGTCGTCCTCGCGCAGCATGGTGACCTTCTTGCAGTCCTCGATGCAGCGGTCGATCAGCGCCTGGCCGTCCATCGGCAGCGGCTTGTACGTCGGCGAGTAGGTGATCTCGCAGGTCAGGCCGAAGCCGCCGGGCGGGTTGCATTTCGGGCTGGCGTTACCTTGCACGAAGATGCGGTGGAAGATGGTGTCCTCCGGGTAGTAGACCCAGTGCTTGTCGGTGACGTTCTCGCGCGCGACACCCAGGTTCACGCACTTGACCGAGATGTGCTTGAGGCCGCGCGCCGCGGCGCGCACTTCCTCGGGAGCCTCGGCGCCGATCAGGCGCACCAGGTCCGGCAGCGGCATGGTGCTGATCAGGTTGTCGTAGCGGTAGCGGCTGCCGTCGTCGAGAACGATGATGTGGTCGCGCGGCAGCACTTGCGTGATCTCGCGCCCCAGCTGCAGTTTGCCCTTCAGGTGCGGCAGGAAGCCTTCCATCAGTGCCTGGAAGCCGCCCTCCAGCGGATAGCCGAAGCGGGCGTTCGGTCCCATCGGCTTGCCGACCGGTTCGAGCGCGCCTTCGATGATTTCTTCCAGATTCGGCAGCGGCACCCGTCCGCCCAGCCAGGAGGTTTCCATCTCGGTCAGCGGCACGCTCCACAGCTTGCGGTTGTACGGAATCGCGAAATGCCTGGCGATACCGGCGCCCCACACCTTGTAGATGAACTCTTCAAAATTGGCGGGCTCGCGCTTCTTGGCCGCGAGGGTGGCGGTGGTGGTGGACGAGATGTCGACCGAACCGTCGGCGCAGCAGTCTTCCACCGGCTTGGCCGGGGCTGCCGGCGCACCGGCGGCGCCGTAACGCGCTTCGATCGCGCCCATGATGCATTCAGTGATGACTTTCGGCGGCAGGCCGTACAGCGCACCCTGGAACGGATAGCGCGTGTACACGTCCTTCGAGTACACCCATGCCTCGCGGTTCTGCCAGTGCAGGTTCTTACCGAGCAGCATGTCGTACATTTTGAGTACGTACGGGTCGTTCGAGAACATGATGTGGCCGGCATAGTCGAAGGTGAAGCCGTTGTCCTTGATCGAGCGGCACCAGCCGCCGACCGTGGCATTCCGTTCGATCAGCACGCTGCTCTCGCCCAGGTGGTAGGCCGCCGACAGGCCGGTCGGGCCGGCGCCGATGATGGCGGTCTGCACCGGTTGCGCCGCCTGCGCCGACGTGCTGCGCAGCGGGTTGACGTTGGCGGACGCGCCGCTCAGGGTAGCTTCCGCCGCAATGGCGGGCGTGGTGAAGCGCACCGGCTGGCGCGCAGGAGTCGTGTTGTTCATCAGTTCTACCATCCGTTGTGCGGTCTTGTTCCACGAAGTGGCGGAGACGATTTCGCGCATGCGCGCGGCCATCGCCTGTTTTTGTTCCGGCTGCAGGGCGAGCGCGCGTTCACAGGCGGCGGTGAATTCGGCCGGGCTGTGCGCGATCGCGACGATGTCGCCGTACGGACGGACGACGTCGGTGATCGGGGTCGAGACGATCGGCAGCTGCGCTGCCATGTATTCCAGCACCTTGGTCGGGCTGATGAATTTGGTCGATTCGTTGAGCGCGAACGGCATCAGGCACACGTCCCAGCCGGCCAGCAGCTCGGGCAGCGCCGAGTACGGCTGCTGGCCCAGGTAGTGCACATTGGGGCGCTGCGGCAGGCTGGCCGGGTCGATCTTGACCACCGGGCCGACCAGCACGATCTGCCACTCGGGATGGGCATCGGCCATCGCGGCGATGATCTCCGGATCGAAGCGCTCGTCGATGACGCCGTAGTAGCCAAGGCGCGGATGCGGAATATCGGCCTGCCCTTCATGCTGCTGCCTGCGGTCCAGCGCCTTCTCAAAGTGCGCGACGTCAACGCTGCTGGGGAAGCAATGCGCGTTGGCGTGGCGCTCCTTCTTGGCCTCGTACAGGCTGGGGCCGCCGGTGAAGACCAGGTCGGCCACTTTCAGCAGCGCGCTCTCGCGCTGCAGCAGCTGTTTCGGCGAATTCTTGAACGCGGCCAGTTCATCCATGCAGTCATAGACCACCAGGCCGGCGTTCAGTTCCGGCAGCAATGGCAGTGCCATCGGCGTGTAGAACCACGCGATCGGGTCATGGTCGTCCGGCACCAGTTCAGTCAGCAGCTGGCGCAGCACGGGAATCTGGTCGTCATGGAAGCCATGCGCCTGGACCGGCGTGTGCGGCTGGCAGATCGTGATGTTGGGTTCCGGGCTGTGCTTTTTCAGGAAACTCGCGCCCTCGTGGTAGATCGGCTCTTCGACGACCACCACGTTGTAGTGCTGCGCCAGGCGGCTCAGGAGGTGCTGGGGACGCTGGTACACGAAGTCCCAGCGCAGGTGGCAAAACACGATAATCGTAGGCATATCTCTTCCTCAAACGGCCCTCGCAGGGCCTCACAGTTATAAGTGGTTGATGCTGTTTACTCTTGTCTGAAGACTCCTTCGGGCGGCGCGTTGCGCGTCGCCGCCTTGATCATTTCCAGTGGCACCTTGGGAGTGCGGTCGGCCTTGAGCAGCCCGTTCGCCTCCTGGAAAGTGTCCGCAAACTGGGTGTAGCAGAAGCCGGCAAACATCGCGGTGTTGTTGACCACGGCGAGCATGCGGCGGTACAGGTCCAGGAAGCTCTCGGCGGTGTGGGTGCGCGAGTAGCCCCAGGTACTCTCGTCCTTGGGCGCGTCAAGGTCGCAGGCGACGCCGCCGAATTCGGTCAGCACGATCGGCTGGCCACGGTGCGGGAAGCCGTCCAGCGTCAGGATGCGCCCGCCCGGACGGCGCTGGTCGAACAGCACCCGGTGCTCGGAAGTCTCGTAGCGCTGGCGCAGGCGTTCCGGATCGCCTTCGTAGTCGTGGATGCCGAGGATGTCGGTGGCCGACGCTTCCCAGCCATCGTTGCCGATCACCGGACGGGTCGCGTCCAGCGTCTTGGTCAGGTGGTACAGCGCTTCGACGGCGTTGCGGTGGGCCTGGGTCAGCGTCAGGTTGGGCACGCCCCAGGATTCGTTGAAGGCGACCAGCACGATCACGCACGGGTGGCTGTAATCGCGCTCGAGCGCCTCGGTCCATTCGCGCACCATGCGCGTGATGGCGCGCTGAGTGAAGCGGTACGACGAGGGCATCTCTTCCCAGACCAGCAGGCCCAGCCGGTCGGCCCAGTACAGGTAGCGCGGCGATTCGATCTTCTGGTGCTTGCGCACGCCGTTGAAGCCCATCTCCTTGGCCAGCTCGACGTCGCGGCGGTAGGCGGCATCGTCGGGCGCGGTCATGAAGCCATCCGGCCAGTAGCCCTGGTCCAGCACCAGCCGCAGGTGGTAAGGACGGCCATTCAGCATGATGCGGTCGCGGTTGACCGAGATCGAGCGCAGCGCGGTATAGCTGCGCACCACGTCGAGCACCTTGTCGCCGTGGCGCAGTGTGACCTCGGCGTCCAGCAGCGTCGGGCGCTCCGGGCTCCACAGCAGTTCGTTGCGCGAGTCGTCGATGCCGGGGTCGGACAGCGCGATCTTGCGGTTGGCTTCGTTGTTCAGCAGCTTGTAGTAGTCGTCCGACAGCAGCTCCTTGCCGTGCCAGATCTTGACCTCGACGAACAGGTCGTCCTTGATGTCGCCCGGCGCCACGATCTCGCAGCCGATCTCGAAGGTCTCGAAGATCGGGGTCCAGCGTAGCGTCTGGATGTAGGTGTTGGCCACCTGCTCCACCCACACGCTCTGCCAGATGCCGGTGGTGCGCGGATACCAGATCGAGTGCGGCTCCAGCAGCCAGTCCTGCTTGCCGCGCGGTTTGGCCAGGTCGGCCGGGTCGTCCGCCACGAACACGGTCACGACCTGCTTGCCGGAAGCCTCCATCGCGCACGAGATGTCGATGGTGAACGAGGTGTGGCCGCCCTCGTGCTCGCCGACCAGGCGGCCGTTGATCCACACGCGCGCGAAATAGTCGACCGCGCCAAAGTGCAGCAGCGTGCGGCCGCTGTGCGGCATGAGTTCGAATTCGCGTTCGTACCAGCAGTGCGGATGGAAGCCGGTGTCGCCGATGCCCGACAACTTCGATTCGGGGCAGAACGGCACCTCGATCTCATGGGTCCACGCCGGCTCGTCCGTCGGCACCCGGCAGCAGCCTCCCACGTCGAAGGTGAAGCGCCATTTTCCGTCCAGGCTCAGCCAGTTGTCGCGCACCAGCTGCGGGCGCGGATAGTCGAACTTGCTCATGTGCGTTCCCCATTGTTAGCCGCCATTTCCGGAATCAGGATGCGGCCCTGGCGGTGCGCGGTGTTGTAGCGGAACAGCGCTTCACGCGCTGCCTGCTGCGCCCTGCCCTTTTCGCACAGGGCCACCACGGCCCCGCCAAAACCCGCGCCGGTCAGCCGCGCGCCGTAGACGCCGGGCTGCTCGCGCAGGCGCGCGCACAGCACATCCAGTTCCTCGATCGAGACTTCGTAGTCGTCGCGCAGGCTGGCATGCGATGCGTTCATCAGTTCGCCGAAGCGTTCGGCCGGCACCCCGCGCGCCGCCTCCAGCACGCGCAGGTTCTCGCGCACCACGTGGCGCGCGCGTTCGCGCAGCGGGGTCGGCAGGCGTTCGACCGAATCCGGTTCGGTGACGTCGCGCAGCGCCTGCACGCCCAGCAGGCGCGCAGCTTCATTGCATTCGGCGCGGCGCTCGTTGTACTTGCTGGCCGCCAGCTTGCGCGGCACGCCGCTGTCCATCACGATCAGCTCGGTACCTGCCGGCATCGGCAGCAAGTGGTGCTCCAGCGTGCGCGCGTCGATGAACAGCATGTGCTCCTCGTCCGCGATGCTGGATGCCATCTGGTCCATGATCCCGCACATGACGTGGGCGAAGCGGATCTCGGCCTGTTGCGCCATGCGCGCCAGCATCACGTCGTCCACATTGGCGCCGGTGAGCTGGCGGATCGCCCGCAGCACCGCCACTTCCAGCGCGGCGCTGCTGGACATGCCGGCGCCCACCGGCAGGTTGGTGCTGACATAGATGCGCAGCGGCGGCACCTCCACGCCGTGCTCCTCCATCAGGCGCACGCAGCCTTCGATATAGCTGCCGAAGCCCTGCGGCGCGTGGAACTTGCGCCCGAACGAGACGCTTTCGTCGAGCGTGCTCGAATAGAAGTGGAAGTGGTCGTCGCCGCTCGGCTTGGCGGCGGCCAGCGTGCGCTGGGGCGTGGCCACCGGCAGCATGAAGCCGTCGTTATAGTCAGTGTGCTCGCCCAGCAGGTTGACCCGTCCGGGCGCGGACGCGTTGACGGCCGGCGCGCCGTCGAAGAAGGTTTCCGGCGAAATCATGATTCCTCCAGCGCCACATGGACTTCGCGCAGCTGCGCGGCGGTGGCTTCCGGCAGCACGTCCATCGCGAACATGCCCGCGCCCAGTTCGGTGCCGGCCAGGTACTTGAGGCGGTCGCGCGAACGGTATGGCGGCGAGAAGGTCGCGTGCAGCTGCGTCTCGGGATGCGTGCGCCCGTCCAGCGGCGCCTGGTACCAGCACATCAGGTAGGGGAAGGGGCGCTGCCACAGGCCTTCGTACTTCAGCAGCACGGTCTTGAGCGCGCGCGCCAGGTCGGCGCGGGCTGCGGGCGTGAGCGCGTTGAAATCGGGCGTAGGCTCGATCGGCGTGACCCATACTTCGTAGGGATAGCGCGCGCACGGCGGCACGAAGGCCACCGCATGATCGCCGCGGTACAGCAGCCGCTCGCCGTTCGCGATCTCGGCCTGCACCATCTGGCACAGCAGGTTCTGGCGGTGGGTGGCGAAGTGCTCCGCTTCCTGCGCCAGCATGCGCGCCGGCACCGACGGGATGAAAGGGTAGGCATACAGCTGGCCGTGCGGGTGGTGCAGCGTGACCCCGACTTCGGAGCCGCGGTTCTCGAACGGCAGCACGTAGCGGATCTGCGGATTGGCCGCGGCGCGCGCGGTACGGTCGCCCCACACCTGCAGCAGCAGCTCAATGCGCGACAGCGGCAGGCCGGCCAGCGACGCCTTCGGATCCTGGGTGAACACCACCACTTCGCAAATGCCCTCGCCGGCCGCGGTCGGCACATCCAGCGTGGGCGGGCTGTGCGACTCCAGCGTCAGGGTCGGGAAGCGGTTCTCGAATACGGCGACTTCATAGTCGCCGGACGGCAGCTCGGTCGGGTTGGCCGGATCGACCATCGGCGCCAGCGGGTTGTACTCCGGCGGCGGCTGGAAGGTGCGGTTCTGGCGGTACGCCGCATAGGCGACCCACTCGCCGCGCATGGGGTGCCAGCGCAGGTGCGGGTTGGCGCCCTGCGGTTCGGCAAACGGACTCGGCGCGACTATCGTGCCCTCGATGGGCCGGTCGCTGTACAAGGTCAGTTTGCGCCCGTCGGGCTTGGTCAGGTCGAGACTATGCATGGGAACTATTCGTTGAAGAAACGGCTTTGTGTCAGCGATTTGCCGACACCACGAACGATCCTATCAGAGGGTTTTTCGAGGTATTTCTGACAATCCATTTCCGCGCCGGAACTTGTAACTGCCAGTCAAAAAGTCGCAATGACAAAATTGAAAATGCACACAGCCGTAGCAAGGGAATGGGGCGCTGGCGTTAACTGAGGTGTAACCGATCGTAGGCCGTGACCTACGCCGCAGTTAGACAAATTCGACAGTTCCGACAAGGTGGGCGCCTACACGTGCGGTCGCCCGAAAACCCGTTGTGTCCGCCAGTTCCGATGCGCCCCGGGCAATGAACCTTGCCTGCGGGTCAATCCTCGCGGCGCCCGTGTGGCCGCGGCGGGCGGCATCGGGTATCGTTGCCGAAACGACCAGGAGGCCAGGCATGAGCGACAAGACCATCCGGCGGCTGCATGCCGCCCACCGCGACGACATCGGCGAACTCACGACCCGTCGCCCGTTGCCGGGACCGCAGATCGAGCAACTCGACCCCTTCCTGTTCCTGAACCAACACGGGCCGCATCTATACCCGCCGGGCAACCGCGGGCTGCCGTTCGGGCCTCATCCGCACCGCGGTTTCGAAACCGTCACGTTCATCCTGGAAGGTTCGCTGATGCACAAGGACAGTGCGGGGCACGGCAGCGTGATTGGCGCCGGCGGCGTGCAGTGGATGACGGCCGGGCGCGGGATTGTGCATGCGGAGATCTCGCCGCCGGAATTCCTGGAACAGGGCGGAGCGCTGGAAATCCTGCAACTGTGGGTCAACCTGCCCTCGCGGCTGAAGATGACCGCGCCCGCCTATGTGGGCCTGCAGCGCGAGCAGATACCCGCGCTGGATGCGGCCGGCGCGGTGGTGCGGCTGGTCGCGGGCGAGTGGGAAGGACAGCGAGGTCCGGTGCGGCCCCTGCTCGACATGTTCATGGCGGTGGTGGAGTTCGAACCGGGAGGCTCGGCGTGGTTCCACGGGCTCGAGGGGCGCAACGTATTCCTGTACGTGGTGAGCGGCACCTTGTCGATCGCGGGGCAGATGGCGCCGCAGTTCCACCTGGTGGAGCTGGGCGATGGCGACACGCTCACGCTGTCGGCGGTGGACCGGGCAGTGGCGCTGGTGGGCCATGCAGCGCCGCTTGGCGAGCCGGTGGTGTCGCACGGGCCGTTCGTGATGAACACGCGCGACGAGATTATGCAGGCGATCGACGACTACCAGGCCGGCAAGTTCGGGCCAGCCATGTAAGCCGCCGGCCCAGCGTCACCCCCGGCCGATGGCGGATCGCCGTGCGCCGGATTTGCTTGCCCGGCGATATGATGAAAGAGGATTTGTGTCGGGAGCTTTTGTGATGAAGGTGGTACCTCTGGTTGAAACAACGCGCGGCGGTCACGTCGAGAATGTCCACTTCGGTTCGGTGGCGGTAGTCGACGCGGCGGGCAAGCTGCTCTGGTACGCAGGCGACCCGGAATTCCCCACCTTCACGCGTTCGGCGCTCAAGCCCTTCCAGGCCCTGCCCTTCATGCTGGACGACGGCCCCGCGAAGCTCGGCCTGTCGCTGCGCGAGGTGGCGGTGATGTGCGCCAGCCATTCGGGCGAGGATCAGCACGTCGACACCGTGCGCGGCATCCTGGAGCGCGTCGGGCTGGACGAGAGCCATCTCGAATGCGGCTGCCACCAGCCCACCTTCTATGAAACGCTGAACCTGCGGGTGCCCTGCGACCGTACCTGGACGCCGCTGCAGCACAACTGCTCCGGCAAGCACGGCGGCTTCCTGGCATGGTGCGCGCTGCACGGCGCGCCGACCGCCGACTACGTCAATCCCGACCATCCGCTGCAACGCGAGGTGCGGCGCCGGCTCGGCGAAACGCTCGGCGTGGACGGCGACACGCTGCCGCGCGGGATCGACGGCTGTTCCGCGCCCAACTACGCGGTGCCGCTGTCGCGGCTGGCGCATCTGTATGCGCGCCTGGCGCAAGGCGGCAGCGACGCGCAGTGGGGCCAGGCCATGGGCACCCTGCGCGACGCGATGATCACCCATCCGGAGCTGGTATCGGGCGAAGGCCGGTCCGACCTCGTCTACATGGGCGCTTCCAGGGGTGACTGGGTAACGAAGGTGGGTGCGGATGCGGTGCAGGCGGTCGGCGTGACGTCGGCCGCGCTGGGCATCGCGATCAAGATTTCGGATGGGGCGCCGCGTTCGCTGCAGGCGGTCACGGTGAGCGTGCTGGACCAGCTCGGGCTGATCGACGGGGAACGTGCCGCTGCGGTCGAGCGCTACCGGCAGCCGCCGCTGCGCAACTGGCGCGGCACGGTGGTGGGAGAAATCCGGTCGGTATTCAGGCTTGCGCGCGCAGGGTCCTAGCCTGCGCGCGCCTCACCTGTGACTATTAGCGCAGGAAGCGGACCGAGATATCGTCGCCGCGGGTAGCGTTCGCGTCGAAGCTCACGGCCAGTTTCGAATCCACGCTGACGAAGGTGTTCGGGGTCACCGACAGCAGTTCGACCTGGTTGCCGTCCAGCGAAGCGTAGAAGCGCGAGTTACGCGAAGACAGTTCGATCTCGCTGCCGTTGGTCAGCTTGTAGCTGCCGTTGAACTGGGTGGCGAAATCACGCTTGCTCACTTTGTAGCGATGCACGGCGGTCGGCTGGTCGCCCAGCACGCGTACCGATGCGACCGCAGCGTTCTGCTGGGCGACGGTGGCTGGGACACCTGCTGCGAAAGCGGAGGTGGAGATCAGAGCTGCTGCAACGATGGCGATATGGCGCATGATATTTTTCCTGTCGTAAGTGATTGGATAGATATCGCCACGTCGGTTTGTATGTGCATGGCGAATGATGAAACTGTACCGATCACGACGGCCGGATGCATGCGGATTGCGACAAAATGCGGGATTTCGGGGACAGGATGCAAAAAGCACCACCTGGCGTGAAAACGCCCCCTGCGTCATCCCCGCGAACGCGGGGACCCATACTGAGCCTCTCACAGAGGCGTAGACGCACAGCCGCTGACGTATGGGTCCCGGCCTTCGCCGGGACGACGGAGGCTGCGGGACGACGGCTGCCTAGTGCGCGGGGCGGCGCTTGAGGAGGTAGTAGCCGATCGCGCCGATCGCGGCGGCGATGCCGACCTTCATCGCCAGCCCTTTCGGGTTATGCCTGAACTCGGCCTTGATGCCCATCTCGCCCAGGATGTTGGGGATGTGGCCGCGCATCAGGTCGTCGCCGATGCCTTCCACCATATCGACGCGGTCGGCCAGCAGCAGCATCTGCCAGTGCCGCACATCGTTCTCGGACAGCTTGTAGGCCGCTTCGCGCATCTTGCCGGACAGCCCGCGCGGCGGGGTGCTGGTGCCGAACACGGGGGTGATGCCGGGCCGCTCCGGCGAATGGAAGACCTTGATGCGCAGCGGCTGCTGCTCCGGCTGGTTCCAATGCACGTTCTCCAACCGCGGCGGGGTGTGCTCCATCGGCACCGCCGGGCGCATCTCGCGCGCCAGGTCGGAACCCCAGCCCGGGATGTGCGACATGTCCATGTTGCGGTGTTTCTGCGCCTCGCCGTGGGAATGCTGGTCGTGGCCGTCGCCGTGGAACTCGCGCATCGAGTCGTTGCCCTCGGTGGTGAAGCGCGGCGCATCGTGTTCGGTATGTGTTTGCGTATGCATGTTTTCCTCCCGGTCAGTGGCGTGCGGACGAGCCAGGCGGAATCAGCACCGGCTTGATGCAGTTGTCCAGCTTGGCCGAGAAGATGTGATATGCATCCGAGACTTCTTCCAGCGGCACGCGGTGGGTGATGATCTGCTTGGGGTCGATGTGGCCGGCCTGGATGTGCTCGATCAGGCGCGGCAGGTGGCGCTTGACGCTGGCCTGGTTCATGCGCAGCGTCAGGCCCTTGTTCAGCGCGCTGCCGATCGGGACTGCATTGAAGGTCGGGCCGTACACGCCGACGATCGACACGTTGCCGCCCTTGCGCACCGAATTGATGGCCCAGTGCAGCGCGGTGGCGGCGCCGGCCTGCATCATCAGGTAGCGGCCGGTCAGGCTCTGCATCGCGTTGCCGGACGCCTCGCAGCCGACCGCGTCGATGCATACGTCGGCGCCCAGCCAGTCGGTCATCTTCTTGATATGCATGGCCATGTCGCGCACGTCCTTGAAGTTGACCACCTCGCAGTGGGCGAAGTTCTTCGCGAACTCGAGGCGGTAGTCGACGTGGTCCACCACGATCACGCGGCCGGCGCCGAAGAACCAGGCGCACTTGGCGGCGAACAGGCCGACCGGGCCGGCGCCGAATACCACCACGGTGTCGCCCTTCTGGATGTCACCCATTTCGGCGGCCTGGTAGCCGGTCGGGTAGGCGTCGGTCAGCAGCACCGCGTCGTCTTCGTGGATGTCGGACGGGATGATGGTGGGGCCGACGTCGGCCATCGGCACGCGCACGTACTCGGCCTGGCCGCCATCATAGCCGCCGCCGGTGTGCGAGTAGCCGTACATGCCGCCGGATGCGGTGGCCTCGGGATTGGTGTTGTGGCAGTTGCCGTAGAGTTCCTTCTGGCAGAAGAAGCAGGAGCCGCAGAACACGTTGAACGGCACCAGCACGCGGTCGCCCACTTTCAGGTTCTGCACGCTGGAGCCGATTTCCTGCACCACGCCGATGAACTCGTGGCCGAAGGTCATGCCGACGCGGGTGTCGGGCACCAGGCCGTGGTACAGGTGCAGGTCTGAGCCGCAGATGCAGGCGCGCTCGACGCGCACGATGGCGTCGTTGGGGTGCTCTATCACGGGCTCGGGCTTGTGTGCGGCACGGATTCGATACGGTCCGCTATAGTCCATTGCTAACATACACTTCTCCTCTGTGTGGGAATCACGTTCGTGATCTGTACGCTACGCGAATCGATCAGCTTTGGCGATGAGCGCACGGAAATTCATCAGTAGAAAATGGAGAATTCATGCCTGTCATTTCTTGTGGAACATTGGTGATCGACGCGCACGGCCGCATCCTGCTGTGCCACGCCACCGGCACGCGCAACTGGGACATCCCGAAGGGCATTCAGGATCCGGGCGAGACCACGCTGGAGACGGCGCGCCGGGAAATGCTCGAAGAGACCGGCCTGGCGTTCGATGCGGCGCTGTTCCAGGATTTGGGCGGCTTCGCCTATCGCAGCGGCAAGCGCTTGCACCTGTACAAAGTGGAGGTGGGCGACGCGCTGTGTTCGCTCGATCACCTCAAGTGCACCAGCCACTTCCCGCATCGCTACACGGGGCGGCCGACGCCGGAAGCGGACGCCTTCGCCTGGTGCACGCGCGAACAGGTGCGCACCATGTGCTGGCCGCGCATGGCCCAGCTCCTGCTTTCACTGGACTGGTAGCCGGCATTGCAGGCAAACGATATTTGCCGCCCAGTTAGCAGCCCGATATAATCTTCGGCTCTCCGATTCACGATGCAAACGTAATGAGCCTCACTGCAGTCCGCGCCGAACCTCTTCCCGTCGTTGTCCTCCTCCACAGTTCGATGAGTTCCCACTCCCAGTGGAACCAGCTGGTCGCGCGCGAAGCCGGCCGCTACCGCTTTGTCGCGGTCGACCTGCTCGGCTACGGCCGCGCGCCCTTCCCGCTCGAGCCGAACGGCTTCACGCTCGCCCAGGAAGCCGATGCGGTAATGGCGGCCATCGCCGCGCACGTCGATGTGGACGAACCGGTCCACCTGGTTGGCCACTCGTACGGCGGCGCGACCGCGCTGCGCCTGGCGCGCGAACTGGGACCGCGGGTGCGCTCGCTGTGCCTGTTCGAGCCGGTGGCATTCCACCTGCTGGCGCACGATGCGCCTGCGCGCGCGGAGATCCTCGCGGTGGTCGCTGGCATCGAGGGCGCCGCGACGCGTGCCGAGGCCGCGCGCAGCTTCATCGATTACTGGAATGGCGCCGGCACGTTCGACACGCTGCCCGAAACGCAGCAGGCGCGCTTTGCGGCGCAGATCGACAAGGTCAGGCTGGATTTCCAGGCGCTGCTGGGTGAGCCGGCCACGCTGGCCGATTGCGCGCAGCTGGCCATGCCGGCGCTGGTGCTGTCGGGCAGCGCCAGCCCGCGTTCGACGCGCGATCTCGCGGCGCAGCTGGCGGGGGCCCTGGGCAATGCCGACAGTGCGCAAGTGGCGGGCGGCCATATGGCGCCGATCACGCATGCGGCCGCCGTGAACGAACTGATTGGCGCATTCCTGCGCGAGCACGCGCTGGAAGCTGCCGACGCCTAGCCGCCGCCCTTTCGATGGCGGAATCGGCCATAACATGGCCGATTCCGCCAAAAAGTACCCCTTCATCCCCGGCCGATGGCGGCCCCCTTCGCGGGGACCCATGCGGCATATCCCTGAGCTCAGCTTTACTTGCGCCGTTGCGGTCAACTCAGCAGGGGTCCCCGCGTTCGCGGGGATGACGGTGGTGGTGCGCGCGCCTGACGGTGCGGTGATGCGCACGCATGTGCGCGTTGTGCAATCGGGTGCGGGGGTCGGTGCGAATCCGGGGGTAAGCTGGAGGCTGGCTACAGACGGAGGGAGGCAGGATGGCGGCACCGGTACGCCAGATGACGCAAGGCGAAATCGACATGGCGCGGCTGCTGTTCCGCGATGCGATCGATTACGCCCGGGTGCGCATCTACGGCCGCGGCTTCCTGTGGTTCGGCCTGCAGCATCCGCATGTGGCGATCTCGCCCAATGGAAACATCTACTTCAGCGCCACCCGCTACCTCGACGATTTCTCCAGCAGTACCAACAAGAACAAGCATTGGTTCATCCACGAGATGGTGCACGTGTGGCAGTACCAGCTCGGCTACCCCGTGATGCTGCGCGGCGCACTGCGCCTGTTCCTGCCCTACACCTACACGCTCGCCCCGCACAAGCGCCTGTCCGACTACAACATGGAAGCGCAAGGCGAGCTGCTGGCCGACTATTTTGCGCTGCGCTTCCTCGACGGGGCCGGCACGGCGGGCTACGACAGCAGGCTGGCGCAGTACGAGCAGGTGCTGCAAGGCTTCCTCGACAGCCCGGCCCGCAAGCAGCACCTGCCGCGCATGCGCATGACGCCATGGCGGCAGGCTTGACGCCGCATCAGTGCGTAATGCGCTCCCAGCCGTGCCGCACGGCCGCCTTGAAGCGCTCCCAGGTCGAGCCCGGATTGCGCGATTCCCAGTCGGTGCGCAGGTAGTCCTCGACGTCGTCCCAGTTTCGTCCACGATTGCGTTCGTCAGACGCCATCGAGGAGCCATAGCGGTAGGCCGGTGCGTACTCGTCGTAGCTGCTGCCCTCGGTGGGATAGTTGCTGGACCAGTGGCTGCGATAGGCGCTGTCGTGGCTGTCAGGCGTCACGCTGTCCCAGCCGTGGCGCACGGCAGCCTTGAAGCGCTCCCAGCCCGAGCCGGGATTCTGCGATTCCCAGCTGCCCCGTAACGAGGTTTCCACGTCCTCCCAGCTGCGGCCGCGGTAGACCGGATCGTTGGCCATGCTGGAGCCGTACTTGTAGGCCGGATGGTATTCCTCGTAGCTGCCGCCCAGCTTCGCCATGTGACTCATGAAGTGGCTGCGGTACTCGCCCTCGTCGCTTTCGAGGAAGGAGGAATTGCCGGGCAGGCGCGAGTAGACCCGCACGCCGCCGGTCTGGCCGGTGCGGCCGCCCATCCTGACCTGGTCGCTGCTGGCCGGCATCGATCCGGTGCTGCCCTGCATGGTGTCGCGCTGTTGCGAGCCTTGCAGCGGAGCACCCTGCGCGCCGGACGACATGGTGCTGCCGGTACTGCCGGAGGTGCCGGATGCACTGGTCATGCCTGCCGTGCCGCCCTGCATGCCCGCCCCGCTGCCGGTGCCGCTCTGCTGCCCGGACTGCATCGACGCGCCCTGGTAGCCGCCGCTGCGCATGGTTTCTGCTCCGGTCCAGCCGCCGGCGCGCCACTGCGACTCGTACTCGTCGATGTCGACCGGGCCGTAGGCTTCAATAATGTCGGCGGCGCGCTCGACCTTGTCCTGGTCGTCGGTCAGGAAAGTGAGCACGGTGTTGCCGCGCCTGACCGCCTCGGTGTACACGTGCGTGTCGGCATGGTGCGCGCCGAACAGGTCGCTGAAGAAGTGCAGGACGCTCTGGCCGAACGATTCGTCGCGGTCGCCGGTTTCGACGCGGCCGGCGGATGCGGTGGTGTCCTCGGTGCTGGAATCCCTCAGCGCCAGGTCCTGTTGCGGGAAGCCGCAGCGAACGAGTTCGTCCATCGCCTGCTGGGCAGAAGTGCGGTTATCGAAAACTGCTGCGAGAGTGTGTTGCATGATCGTCCTCCTGGTGTTGGCCGGGTGAGATTGGCATCGTGCGGTCCAGTCTACGATCTCGCCCTCATCAACCGCGCACGCTTGAACGTGAAGTATTGCTCCCTGCGGCTATCCGCAAGCGCCGATGTAGTGGCATTCGGCGCAGCGGGTACAGCCATCGACTTTATGCAGCGCCCGGGCGCCGCATTCGGGGCAGCGGGCGCCAACGGGTGACGGGGCGATGCCGGCGCTGGTGGCGGCATGCGGTCGCGCCAGGCTTTCCGGGGCGCCGCGCGCGGCAAGCTTGCGCGCCAGCTTCGCCGCCGGCACCTGGTTGCCATGCGCATCCAGGAAGCCGCGCCGGATCAGGATCCGCTGCAGCATGAAGGCGATCGCCGCCACTTCCGAATCGTGGTACACCGGCACTTCGGTGCCGTCCTCGCGCGTCAGGTAGCCGCAGCGCACCGGGCCCTTCTCCCACACCACTTCGCGCAGGTCCGCCAGCGCCTTGGCGATCGGGCCACCGGCACGCGCCACCAGCGACAGCAGCCGCATCGCCGAAGTGATCCACTGGTGCCCGCCGGTGTTCTGGTTGGCCGGCATGAAGAATTCGAACGGCCGCTCGATGGCGAGCGGTTTCCCGTCCAGCGTCCCTTCGGCCCGGATGAAACTGACGGTGAGGTAGACGGCGCGCTTGCCCTCGCTGGTCGAATACTCAACCTTGGTGGTCACGGACTCCAGTTCGCCCAGCGGGCGCCGCTCGAAGCGCCGCAGCAGCGGATCGTCGTCCGGCGCAGCCGGCGCCGCTTCGGGCACGCTCAGCACGCTGCCGGTCACCGGATTCGGGCGGTAGGTGGCCAGTCCCTTCAGGCCGGCGTGCCAGGCCTCCGTGTACAGGCCCTGGAACTGGTCGTAGGGATAGTCTTCCGCCACGTTGACGGTCTTGGAGATGGCCGTGTCCACGAACGGCTGCACTGCCTCCACCATCCGCATGTGGTCGAGGGCGCCCATCTGCAGGGCGGTCACGAACTGGGCGGGCAGCGCGCTGTCGTCTCCGACCTCGTGGCCCAGGTGGCGGTACAGCCGCCACGCGTGGTCCGCCACCTCGTATACGCGGATCGAGCCGTCCGCCATGCGCTTGCGCCGCTCGTACTGCCAGGCATAGGGCGGCTCGATGCCGTTCGAAGCGTTGTCCGCAAACGCCAGCGAGATGGTGCCGGTGGGCGCGATCGACAGCAGGTGCGAATTGCGGATCCCGTCGCGGCCGATCGCCTCCCGCAGCGCTGGCGGCAGGCGCTGCACGAAGCTGCCCTGCAGGTAGCGCTCCGGGGCGAACAGCGGGAAGGCGCCCTTCTCCCGTGCCAGCGCGACCGACGCGGCGTAGGCGGCATCGCGCAGCGCTTCGGCGATGCGCGCCGCCAGCGCGCGCGCGGGCCCGGAGTCGTAGCGGAGCCCCAGCATCACCAGGGCGCTGCCCAGCCCCAGGAAGCCCAGGCCCACCCTGCGCTTCTGCTGCGCCTCGCGCTCCTGCTGCGGCAGCGGCCAGGCGGTGGCATCCAGCACCAGGTCGAGCATGCGCACCGCAACTGCCGCCACCTCGCGCATCAGCGCGAAGTCGAAACGCGCATGGTCCGAGAACGGTTCCAGCACATAGCGAGTGAGGTCGAGCGAGCCCAGGTCGCAGCAGCCGTATGGCGGCAGGGGCTGTTCGCCGCACGGGTTGGTGGCGCGCAGCTCCTCGGCGTAATACAGGTTGTTCCCGGCATTGATGCGGTCGATGAACAGTACGCCCGGCTCGGCATGATGGTAGGTCGAGCGCATGACCTGGTCCCACAGGTCGCGCGCCGGCACGGTGCGGTACATCCACATGCCGTCGGCACGGCGGTATGCCCCGGCGGCCAGCTCGTCGTCGCCCGGCTCGGCGCGGTGCACCAGCTCGACGTTGCCGTTACTGGCCAGCGCTTCCATGAAGGCATCGGTCACGCCGACCGACAGGTTGAAGTTGGCGAAGCCGCCTTCGTCCTTGGCGCCGATGAAGCGCTCGATGTCGGGATGGTCGATTCGCAGCACGCCCATTTGCGCGCCACGGCGGGCACCGGCCGACTCCACCGTTTTACACGAGGCGTCGAACACCTCCATATAGGAGACCGGCCCGGAGGCGCGCGACCCGGTGCCGCGGACCTTGCTGCCGAACGGACGGATGGCCGAGAAATCGTAGCCGACGCCACCGCCGCGCCGCATGGTTTCGGCCGCCTCCGCCACCGCCGTGTAGATGCCTGGCAGGCCCTCCTCGTCCACCCCGGTGACCGAATCGCCGACTGGCTGCACGAAACAGTTGATCAGCGTGGCCTTGCCGTCAATTCCCGCCGCGGAATTGATCCGCCCGGCAGGAATGAAACCATGCTCCTGCGCCCAGACGAACCGCGCCTCCAGTGCGTGGCGCTGGTCGGCAGGCTCGTACGCGGCCAGCGCACGCGCCACCCGCCGGCGGATGCCGGCGATGCCCTGCTCGCCATTCCTGGCGTATTTCTCGAGCAAGACATCGACCGACACCTCCTGCGGCGGCATGGGCGGAATGGAGCTGGCTTCTCGGGTATCCATGGTCGGGGGCGTGTGCAGTCCTACCGTAGCACGATTTACTGGAATGTCGCGTCGAAGCGAAAGCACGCAAAAGTGCCGAAAAACGTCAAAAATGGCCGGAATTTCCCCTAAGACACAAGAAAATATCCTATTGGAAAACTTATGCGTTAGATGGCTAACACAACTGATAAAAAACTTAGCTGAACCTTAAGCACGATTGGCAAAACTGCCAACTTTTGCGAAAGCTCAATGTTAATCTTTCACTCACTGATGAGCCCGACAGAGATCGCCGACACAACGCTCCGGCAGATCGAACCGACCCGAAAGGCGGCGTGGACATCAGGTTCGGCCGACGTAGCTCCGGAAGCCGACGCAGCTAAATTTAACGTTAACCTGTCTATTGGAGAATAAGATATGAAACTGAAGACCATCGCCGCCGCAGCGGTACTCGCACTGGGCGCAAACACCGCTTTCGCAGCTGACATCGTGCACGATGCAGGCATGATCCCTGTCGCTCCGGACACCTTCTACCACCTGTTCGACCACGACACGATCGGCACCTTCACCGACACCATCAACTTCACGATCACTGCAGGCGACCTGGCTTCGTCGGCCAACCCACTGAACGTGATGCTGTCCGGCCAGAACGTCAGCAACATCGACGGCCTGACCTACACCCTGTGGTCCGGTTCGACCTCGCTGTACACCTTCGACGGCAACAACAGCACCAACTGGGCAAACGCACTGCCAGCTGGCGACTACGTGATCAAGGTCACCGGTAACGCCAACGGCTCGCACGGCGGCACCTATGGCCTGGCAATGCAACTGGCGCCAATCCCAGAACCACAAACCTACGCAATGCTGCTGGCAGGCCTGGGCCTGGTCGGCTTCGCTGCACGCCGTCGCGCCGCCAAGTAACAGGTCGCTCAAGCTGCGTCATGGCGCAGCGCGATGGACAAGCCCTGGTTCGCCAGGGCTTTTTTCGTTTTGCGCGCACGGGAGCCTGCCGGAAGCAGGCGGGCCAGCTGGCTGCTATAGTGACCCGGAAGGCAGGTACCGGTTGCCTCGCGGCTGAAACCAGCCGCGGCAGTCGTGGAGGATCCCGTGAACCCCTTCTCGTTTCCGATCGCCGTGTTCGTGGTCGACCAGGACGGCAACATCCAGAGCTGGAACAAGGCGTGCGAAAAGATGTCCGGCTTCAGTGCGGACGAGATCCGGGGCCAGCCGCTCGGCCAGATCGTCACGCCGGACCGGAATAGCGGCACCGGCCCGCTCAAGTTCGACCACGATTGCGACCTCGACGCCTGGCTCACCTGCAAGGACGGGACCAGCCTGCCGGTGCACGTCACCGCCGCCCGCCATGTGCTCGACCCGCAGCATCCCCAATCCTACAGCGTCATCGTGATCCCCAAGGGCCGCAGCGCGACGCCGCCGCCGTCCCAGCAGCTGATCCAGGACGCGCCCCTGCTCGACATCATCGAAGGCTTGCCGTGCGTGTTCTACGTGATCGACCAGAGCGGCCACCTGCTGCTGTGGAACAAGCGTCTCGAAGATGCACTGGAAATACCCGGCGAGGACATGCCGCTGCTGAACGTGATCAACTTCTTCGACGACAAGGATCGCCCCTACATCGAACGCAAGATCAGCGAAGCGTTCCTCACCGGCGGCTCCAGCCACGAGGCATCGCTGGTCGGCGTCAAGGGCAAGCGCACCCCCTTCCTGTTCAACTGCGCCCTGATGAGCCTGGGCAGCATCCCCTGCATTTTCGGCACCGGGCTCGACATCACGGCGCAGAAGGAGACCGAACTGCGCCTGCTGGTGCGCGAACGCGCCATGTACGCCAGCGTGAACGCCATCGTCATCACCTGCTGCGATGGCGACGACGACGTGATCGAGTACGTGAACCCGGCGTTCGAGCAGCTGACCGGCTATTCGCTCGCGGAGATCAAGGGGCGCGACCCGCGTTTCATGGCGGCGCCGGGCTGCGACGAGGACGAGCGCCAGAAGATCCGCGAGGCGCTGAAACGCTGCCAGAGCGTACGCGTGGTGCTGCGCAACCTGCGCAAGAACGGCGACATCTTCTGGAACGACCTGCGCCTGGACCCAGTGCGCAATGCGGACGGCAAGGTCACCCATTACATCGGCGTGATCGAGGACGTGACCACCAAGCGCCAGTACGAGCGGCGCCTGCAGCACCTGGCCAACCACGACCCGCTGACCGGCCTGGCCAACCGCACCCTGCTGCAGGAAAAGGTGCAGCTCTCGATGACCTTCGCCCAGCGCAACGAGGCGCTGCTGGCGCTGGCCTTCCTCGACCTCGACAACTTCAAGTTCATCAACGATAACTTCGGCCACGAGATCGGCGATACCGTGCTCAAGGAAGTGGCCAACCGCCTGCGCCACAACGTACGCGAGGACGACACCGTGGCGCGCCTGGGCGGCGACGAGTTCGTGCTGGTGATTACCAGCCAGCCGAGCGCGCGCCACGTGGGCGAACTGATGGAACGCGTGCGCGCCAGCGTCAGCGCGCCGGTACGCGTGGATGGCAAGGAAGTCCTGCCCGGGGTGAGCATCGGCGTCAGCCTGTTTCCGCGCGACGGCGACACGGTCGACCGGCTGATGCGCGCCGCGGACGCCGCCATGTATCACGCCAAGACCACCGGCCGCAACAACTGCACCTTCTACTCGGAGGAATTGAACAAGTCGGTGCATGAGCACCTGTCGCTCAGGGCGCGGCTGGCGCACGCGATCGAGGCGGGGCAAATGAGCGTCAGCTACCAGCCCAAGGTCGACTTGCGCACGGGCGCCGTGGTTGGCGCGGAAGCGCTGGTGCGCTGGAACGACCCGGAAAACGGCGTGGTCCTGCCCGACAAGTTCATCCCGGTGGCGGAGGAATCGGGGCTGATCGTGCAGCTTGGCCAGTTCGTGCTCGCCAGGGCCTGCGAGACCCTGCGCGAGCTGCAGGAAAAGGCCCTGCAGCACTTCACCATCTCTGTCAACCTGTCGGTACGGCAGCTGCGCGACAAGGAATTTGTCGAGCGCCTGGCAGCACTGCTGCGCACCCACAGGCTGGCGCCGGGGTCGCTGGAGCTGGAAGTGACTGAAAGCCAGCTGATGGACGACCCGGAAGAAGCCGTGCAAAAGCTTTCCCAGCTCAAGGAGCTGGGGGTGCGCCTGTCGATCGACGACTTTGGCACCGGCTATTCGAGCCTGAGCTACCTGCAGAAATTCCCGGTCGATTACATCAAGATCGACCGCACCTTCCTGCGCGAAGTGGGCTGGGGCGAGCGCGATACCGTGATCGCCAAGGCCATCATCTCGCTCGGGCACAACCTCAACCTGACCGTCATTGCCGAAGGCGTCGAGACCACCGAGCAGCTGTCGTTCCTGCGCGACCACGAGTGCGACCAGATGCAGGGCTTTTATTTCAGCCCTGCCCTGAGCCGCGAAAAGCTGGTCGAGGCCATGCTGGCCCGGATCGAACTGGCGCGTTGAACGCGCGCGACGCTCAGACGTGGACTGGCGCGGTACCGTTAAAGGGTCGTGCGTCGATCGGCAGGTCGATCGCAAAGGTGGTGCCCTCCTGCGCGGTACTGGACACGTGCACGCCGCCGCCATGTGCCTCCGCCACCTGCCGGATGAACGGCAGTCCCACGCCCCAGCCCACGCTTTTCTGGCGCGCCTGCTCGGCGCGCAGGTAGAGCTGGAAGATCGACTCCCTCATCTCTACAGGGATCGGCGGGCCTTCGTTGTGGACCGAGATCTTGACCCTGGTATCGGTGTGCGCAACCCACAGCTTTACCGGAGCGTGGGCCGCACCGTGCTTGATCGCGTTGCTGACCATGTTCTCCAGCGCCCGCTGCAACGAACTGCGGCACCAGTAACCCTCCAGCCGCGCCGATGAGACCTGCAGATCGACGCCGTGAAACGAGGCGGTATGCCCGGTCACTTCGGCCACCACGGTGACGATGTCGAAATGCTCGATCCGCAGCGGCATCAGCGATGTGCCGGACTCCAGCAGGTTGTCGAGCATCTGCGTGGCCATGTCTTCGATCCGTGTGGTGTTCTGCAGGATGCGCGCCGCCAGCCCCTGCGCCTGCTCGATCGACGAAGCGCGCTGGATCAACTGCGCCGCCAGGTGGGCATTCGACAACGGCGTACGCAGGTCGTGCACCAGCGCCGCGGCGAACTGTTCGCGCAGCGACGCCTGTCCGGTTGCGAACGAGTTGGCACTGTCGCGAATGGCACTGTCGATCGCGGTATGGATGATGCCGGCCTCGTTTGCCGGCAACACCAGGCCATGGCTGTCAGCAGTCGCCAGCAGCACGCTGCGCAGGATCTGAAGCTCGTGGATCACGCTGGTAGTGTCGTAGCCGGTCAGGCGCGCGCTCACCACCATGCTCGATCGCGACCACGGAAATATCCACGCCGGCGCGCTGCAGGTAGGCCGGCGTGAGCAGCAACGCAATGCCGTCGAACAGGACGGGCAAGGTATTCTCGAGAATCGGCTCGCCCAGCCCGGCGGCCCTGGGCACGGTCTGCGCGACTTTTTCCTTCCACTGCGCGATCACCTCGTCGCGCAACAGCAGCAATTGCAGCGTGTGTTCGGACAGCGCCGCCGGATCCACGTTCGTCAGGCCAATCAGTTGTTCGGACACTCCCCCTCCCCGGTCTGTCTGCAAGTGCCGGCTGCCAAAGCGATCCGACTCATCTGGTGAACGTAGCAAACTATAGCGCCCGCGGCGCGCCGTTTCCGTATGGTGGCGCACCGACGACCTTCCACGCCTCCGCGGTAGCGCGCCATCGCTAGGGCGCTGGAACCGCCTTGCTGACGAAGTCGGTGATTTCTTCCGTCGTCTTCGGATCGACATCGATGAACATGGCGCCGACCCGGAACCCGCTGGGCACCCCGCTGGTGGACTGGTTCACCACTTTCATCAGCACAGTGTGGCGGGTGGGGCTGCCGGGCAGTCCGAACTCCAGCTGGCGCAGCGCGCCGCTGGCCAGGACCTCGGCGGTTGCGAAGCTGGCCCCGCGCAGCGAGATATCGAGCATGATGACCGGCGCCCGTTGCCCGTCGTCGCCAATCAGGAAGGCATGTTCGTGCATCAGGGCTCGGGTGTGCGCGCGGCGTTCTCTCAAGTTTCAAGCTCCGGTAAGGGTCTTCAGCAGTGTAGCATCCGCGCCCCGCACCGTCGCAAGGTGCAAATGGGAAAATGGCAAGTTCCACATCCCCTCAGGAGAAAAGGTGAGTGTCATGCCGCCATCCAACTCCATCCGCAAGCCTGCAGGGACGGTCCCCCGCCTTATCCCGCAGCAGGCACGGTGCTACGATATGGTCCTGGACCCGAATCGGAAAAATCATGTGCGTAAACTACCGCCCGCCCACCCCCGAGCTGCTGGACACGGTGATGGGCGTCCTGATCGAACTGAACGACGTGTGGAAGTCCGAAACCTGGAAGGACTACGACGCGCCGATCGTCCGCCACGATGACACGGGCCGCCGCATCGGCCAGCTTGCCTCGTACGGGATGGTGCCGCGCCGGCACATCCCGCCAGGCGTGCGCGCGTGGGACACGATGAACGCGCGCGCCGAGACCATCGGCGAAAAGCGTTCGTTCTCCAGTGCGTGGCGAAACGGCCAGGTCTGCCTGGTGCCGATGACCGCGTTCTATGAACCCAACTACGAAAGCGGCAAGCCGGTGCGCTGGGAGATCGGCATGCACGACGGCGCCGTGTTCGCCGTGGCGGGCCTGTGGAAGAACTGGAAGGAGGCGGACGGCAGCGTCTCAACCGCCTTCACGCAGATCACCATCAACGCGGACGAGCATCCGCTGATGAACCGATTCCACAGGCCGGGCGACGAGAAGCGCGCGCTGGTCATCGTGCCGCCGGAAGAATGGGATACCTGGCTCGGGTGCCGCGATCCGGAGCTTGCGCGTTCCTTCCTGCGCCACCATCCACCGGAACTGATGGCCGCGCGCGCCGCCCCGCTTCCGCCGCGAACGAAGCAGGCGCCCGCAGCGGTTGCGGGCGGCGGCAAGAGCGGCAGCTTGTTTACCTTTGACTGATGACGAATCGCCGTCCGCCGTCAGTGCAGCAATCCCAGGAAATCGTTCAGGCGCGCCGGCGCGACCGGCTTGGTGAAGTGCATATCGAACCCGGCTTCCTTTGAACGGGCCAGGTCATCCTTGGCGCCCCACCCCGACACCGCCACGATGACGCTGCGACCCAGCCCATCGATTTTCCTGATCCGCTGCGCCACCTCGTAGCCGGTCATGTCAGGCATGCCGATATCGAGGAACACCACATTCGGCTGGAACTGCTCTGCAATCTGCAGCGCCTGTTGTCCATCGTGCGCGACGCGCAGCTCGTGTCCGAAAATTTCAAGCAGCGAGGACAAGGTCGTCGCCGCATCCACATTATCGTCCACCACCAGGATGCGGAAAGTCTTCCCTGCCGTGGCAGCGCTCAGGTCCGCATCGGCTCCTCGGTAAAGCGCAGCATTCGCGGAGTCGATCGGAAGCCGGACGATGAAAGTGCTGCCCTTGCCCGCGCCGTCGCTGCGGGCGGAGACCGTGCCACCGTGCAGGCCGACGAGCTGGCGCACCAGCGACAGTCCGATACCAAGGCCGCCCTGGGCGTGATGCATGTTGCGCCCGACCTGGCTGAACATGTCGAACACCGATTCCAGCGATTCCGGCGGAATTCCGACGCCATTGTCGGTCACCGAAATGACGGCCTCGCCACCCACCTGCTCCACGACCAGCTTGATCTTGCCGCCGTGCGGCGTGTATTTCGCTGCGTTCGTCAACAGGTTGCCAACCACCTGCGCAATACGGGTGGGATCCGCGTGCACCGGCAGTGGCGCATCATGCAGCTTGAGGCTGAACTCATGATGGCCTTTTTCGATCAGTGGCAGGCTGGTCTCGACGGCGTTGGAAACGATCGACTTCAGGTCGACCGATTGCTTTTTGATCTCGACTTTCCCGTTGGTGACACGGGCGATATCCAGCAGGTCGTCGATCAGGTGTGCCAGCTGCTTCACCTGGCGCTCGATGGTTCCCCGCACCTTGACGACGGTTTCCGCACTGTCTGCGCGCATGCGCATGATTTCCAGGCCGGTCAGGATCGGGGCCAGCGGATTGCGCAGCTCATGCGCAAGGACCGCCAGGAACTCACTCAGATTCCTGTTGGATTTGGCCACTTCATCAAATAGTGCACGCTGGGTCGCCTCGGACTGGCGCAACGCGGCTTCCGTGCGTTTGAACGGATCGATATTGGTGATGATGGTTACGAATCCGCCGGGTGCCCCCTTTGCATCTTTCATGGGCACAGTGGAAACTTGCGTCCACATCTCGCTGCCATCCTCTTTTTGATACTGCATTTCGATGCCCGGCACTACCCGTTCGCCGCGCAGCGCGCGTGAGCCGGGGAAGTCCTGCTTCGCATACGGGCGGCCATCGTCATGGAACGCCCGCCAGCGCTCATAGCGCGCATCATCCCGTGAGGGCATCAGGTTGGTCGGCAGGTACTGATGCATCTCGCGATTGGATAGCAGCAGCTCGCCGTGTTTGTCAGCTACTGCCACACCAACTGGCAGCGCCTCGAAGACGGCTGAAAGCAACTCGCGCGTCTCGTGGAGCTCCTGTTCCGCTTGCCTGCGGTCCGTGATATCCAGGACGTTGCCGACGTATCCGAGGAACTCGCCGGATTCGGAAAACCTCGGCCGGCCCTTATCGATGACCCAGCGGTAGCGGCCATCGACATGCAACAGCCGGAACTCGCAACTGAAATCCTGTCTCAGTCTGTTCGCCTCCACGAAAGCCTTCCCGGCCCCGTCGCGCTCCTCCGGATGCACGGCATTGGTCCAGCCAAAGCCAAGACCAGTCTCCTCGTTCTGGCCGGTAAAGTCGTACCATGCGCGCGAAAGGAAGGAGCAGGTTCCGTCCGGATCGGTGACCCAGAGCATCGCGGGCGCCGCGTCCGCCAGTTCCAGGAAGCGCAGTTCGCTGCGCTTGAGCGCGTGCGCAGCGAAGTGGCGCTGCAAAACGGTGGCGGCCTGGTTCGCGGCCACATTCATCAGCAGGCGATCGTTCTCGGAAGGGAAATCAGGACGGGTGGACGCAATGAGAATCGTGCCGATCTCGCCCGAGATACCGAAGCGCGCAACGCTGATGCGCAGAGGCGGTTCGCCGGGAGCTTGCGGAATCGTCAGCGGCTGCTGTCCCCGGCCAGTATCCAGCACTGCCCGTGCGGCAGGCAGCAGAAGCTGTTCTGCCCCTTTCTCAAGGCTGCGGATGACTTCGATCGCGTCGATATCCCCTTGTGCCGGCAAGCGGATATACACCAGATCAAGATGCAGGGTCTTTAACAGGACACTGGACAGGCTCTCGATCACACCGGGCGGCGCAAGGTCGCCCCATACAGCAGGAAGGGTGGTCAGCGCGACCAGGTCGCGCGTGGTTTGCCGCAGGCTGTCCACTTCCGAACAACACCCGGCCTGGCTCTGGATACCAGCCACCACGTTGTCAGGCGGCCACCGCGGCCTGGCCGTTGGCGCCGGCCTTGCGCGCCTCGAGTTCCCTGATCATCTGTTCGGCGGGAACGTAGAACGGATTCTCTTGCAGGATGCCGCCGATGATGACCATCGGGTGCGTGCGCAGGATGTCGATCACGACCGTGGCATCGAACTGCGACAGGTCGAAGGTGCACACGACAGGATCGTGCTGTGCCGGCAACGCATGGTTCAGGCGGGCCTCGTATTCCACGATATCGTCCACGCCCGGACGATCCTCGAGCGCCCACGACATGCTGGCGATGTTGCGCGACATCTTGCCCGGCGGTGCGTTCTCCGGCGCGATCAGTTTCAGCAGCGTGTCGATCATGCGGTACTGGTCGAAATGGCCGTCCTTGAGGTAGGTCTGGTCCCAGGTCGCGACTTTGAGCTGCCCGTTTGCTTCGGCTTCGGCAGTATCGATACCCGCCTGCTGCAGGCGCGCCAGGTGTGCTGCGCGCAACTCCGCACCCACGATGTGGAAGGCGTTATCGCCGTTCTCGAATCCCTCTTTAATGAAGGGCATGAGCACGTTGTACTCTTCTTCCTTGGTGTGGAAGAAGGCGCAGGCGTGACAGGAATGCGTGAGGGTGGTACCCGCCAGGGTGACCGGCTTTTTTTCCATAATCGTGATCGGACGTTGTGATGAAAAAGCCGGGTCCGGCCAGCGGGCCCAAATTCTTCGGTATGTGAGCAGTGGATTATATACAAATAGCAAGCACGGCCGAAGCAGCGTTACATCTTGCTATCAGGAATTTTTTTGATGTTGCCGGGCTGTTTGAGCCACGCGCCGGACACCGAATTTAGTTATTTTGTTTGCGCAAGCCGCAGAAATCGAAAATACCGTGCTTTGTTTGGATCAAGCCACCTTGTTTCAAACAAGATCACTAGATTTTGGGACTGTCCCCCGCCTTCCCTCTGATCAGCGAATCACCCGCCAGCGCAAACGGCACCGCCCTCGCCCACCGGTTGGACGACAGCGAAAACGTCAGCGCGCGCACCTGGTGATACCAGCCAGCCGGCACATAGAGGAGATCGCCCGGCTCCACGATGCATTCGATCATGGTCGCGTGACGCGCGAGCGGGAACTTGTCGAAGTCGGGCGCCTCCGGATCGAACGGAGAGCCAAACAGCACGGCGTTCGCCTCGCGGACATACAGGAATTCGTCATGGTGAGGCGGCGACAGGAAAATGCGCTTGGTGCCCCAGATCTGCGCGAAGATGTTGTCGTCGAAGTCGCAATGCAGCGGCGTCACCGTTCCTGCCGGGCCGATCCAGAACCGGGGTGGCCCCATCTTGTCGAAATAGCTGGGCCAGTGGCAAAACTGGTTCAGCTCGCGCAGTTCGAGGTTGCCCAGGTAGGGCGGGAGGTCGTGGGCTCCATCGGAGACCAGTTCCAGGTATTCCAGCATCGACATGTCCTGCATGGCCCGATCGGGCGCGAATGCGGTGTTGATGTAGTCGCCGACCCGTGCGCGCACTGGCAGGTGACTGAAGCGCTCACGCAAGGTTTGGGGCGTCAGCGTCGTTAGCGGCCATTTGGAGACCATCCCCGGGATCAGGAATGGCAGGCCTTCCGCCGCACGCGCACGAAACGCGGCGGCATTCAGGGCGCGGCTTCGCGGCACCTCAGAAATGGCGGGAAGATCGCGTGCGACGCGCCTGACCGCATCACGCATGGCCTCGATGGAGGTCACGCCACGAACTTGCGCATCTCTTTGCTCGCGCTCCTGCTTTTTTGCGGCAACGACGTCGGGCGACGGCAACGGCGGCAGCTCGCGCGGCGCCGTTCGCGATCGTGACCGCGTTTCAAAATCGGACACAGTATGTTTCTTTCTTCATTCGCCCACTTCCATAGAGTGAGCTGACGCAGCAGGCGTTGCTGCAAATACGGGGCGGAATCAGACCGGCATTGTGACAGAAGTTACCCCTCATAAAGTTGAAAGCGTACAATCGAGAACATCTTCCACATGCGAGCGACTGATTATGGCGACTCCAGCCGTCGAACCTGTGCACAGCCCGGCCGCTCATGCAATGAAATTGTCCGAACTGATCGGGGCCTTGAGCTATGCGCTCGATATTACCGAGGGCCAGCCGCCAGGGCACTGCATCCGCTGTTGCTGGATTGGCTTGCAAATTGGCCACGATCTCCGCCTGGAATCGGCCGACCTGTGGGAGCTCTACTACACATTGCTGCTGAAGGATCTAGGCTGCAGCAGCAATGCTGCGCGGATCTGCGAGCTCTATCTGACCGACGATCTCGAGTTCAAACGCGACTTCAAGCTGGTGGGCGACAGTCTTCCGCAGGTGCTTGCCTTCGTCCTCCAGCACACCGGCTTGAAAGCCGGTTTGGCGGAGCGGTTCCGAAGCGTCCTGACCATCTTGCGTGACGGCCCGGCCATTGCGCAGGAATTGATTGCAACGCGCTGCCAGCGCGGCGCGGAGATCGCGCGCTTGCTCCGTTTCCCCGACCGTGTGGCCGATGGCATCTATAGTCTCGACGAGCACTTCGGCGGTGGAGGAAAGCCGGCGCGACTGGCAGGCGAGAGCATTCCGCTCTATTCCCGGATCGCACTCCTGGCCCAGGTCGTTGACGTGTTCCACACCACTGGAGGGCGGGAGGCTGCGCTCGAAGAGGCGCGCCGCCGTGCCGGCACGTGGTTCGACCCGGCGCTGGTGAGCGCATTTGAACGTGTCGCCGCGACCGATGACTTCTGGCATCCGCTGACCTCGCCGGATCTGGACGAGGCGGTGCTCGCCCTTGAGCCGGCAGGCTTTTCCGTGCTGCTCGACGATGATTATCTGGATGACATTGCCGCGGCGTTCGGCAAAGTCGTGGATGCCAAAAGCCCTTACACAAGCGGACACAGCGCAAGAGTGGCGCTGTACGCTGATCTGATCGCCGAGAATCTCGGCGTGCCGGTTGCGCGGCGCCGCTGGCTGAAACGCGCCGCCCTGCTGCATGACGTCGGCAAACTCGGCGTCAGCAACAGCGTGCTCGATAAGGCAGGATCACTCGATCGGGATGAGTGGGAGGCCGTGCGCAAGCACGCCGAGTATACGGGCACGATACTGACGCGAATTCGCGCGTTCTCTGAACTGGGACCCATCGCCGCAGCCCATCACGAGCGCCTGGATGGCAAAGGTTATCCCGCCGGACTAAGCGCCGAAGACATTACGATAGAGACCCGTATCATCACGACCGCCGACATCTTTGATGCCATCACTGCGGAGCGCCCTTATCGCGGAGCCGTACCGGTGGCTAACGCCCTGGAGATGATGGAGAAAATTGTCGGGACTGCGATTGACCAGCACTGTTTCGACGCGCTCAAGCAGGCGCTCGAAAAACTGTCCCCGGTCGAGCTGGCCGCATGAAGCCACACCACGGACTCGCCAAAGACTCGGGTTGACCGGAAGAGATAGCGCCCACGAAACAAAAAAGCCCTTGAATCATCAAGGGCTTTCGTATTCTGGCGAGAGGGGGAGTCCAATCATCGCCCCTAACCCGCATGAATCCTCAGTTCGCATGATTTATCATTACTAGACACCATCACCCATACCGTCAAAATTCTGCGCTACACCAGAATTCCAACCTTGACCAAACTTTGCGAAGAAAACCAAGCCGCCATCATTACAGGC
>DASWYE010000014.1:0-2103 GCA_036405115.1 Telluria sp.
TCGACGCGGGCGGCGTGCGCGTGCACGAGAACAGCCGCGTTGCCAGCATCATCAAGGAGGGTGCGCACTGGCGGGTGAAGACCGCGAACGGAGACGTGCGCGCGAAAGACGTGGTGATCTGCTGCGGCGGCTACATCGAGAAGCTGTATCCAAGGCTGGCCGGCGCGATCCTGCCGATCGCCACCTACGTCATGGTCACCGAGCCGCTCGGCGAGCGCCTGCCGACCGCCATGCGCACCGGTGCCGCCGTCTACGACACCCGTTTCGCCTTCGATTACTACCGGCCGCTGGCAGACTCGCGCATCCTCTGGGGCGGGCGCATTTCGGTGCGCGACCGCAGCCCATCCGACGTCGCCCGCCTGCTGTATGGCGACATGATGAAAGTGTATCCGCAGCTGGCCGGCGCCCGTGTCGACTACGCCTGGAGCGGCATGATGAGCTACGGGCGCCACAAGATGCCGCAGCTCGGCCGCCTGCCGGAAGGGCTGTGGTACGGGATGGGATTCGGCGGCCACGGCGTCGGTCCGACCACGCTGGCTGGTGACGTACTGGCAGCCGCCATCAGCGGCGACGGCGTCACGCTTGACCGCTTCGCGCCATGGGGATTGCCCTCCACCGGCGGCCCGGCGGGCCTGGTCGCCGCCCAGTTGACATATTGGTACTACGAACTGCGCGACTGGCTGCGCCAGTAGGCAGGGGACTGTCCCTGCTCAGTGGTAGAATAGAAGGTTATCTACACAAGCATCCTTAGAGGCATTACCTGTGCTACAAACAGCAAACATCACCATGCAATTCGGCGCCAAGCCGCTGTTCGAGAACATCTCGGTCAAGTTTGGCGACGGTAACCGTTACGGCCTGATCGGCGCGAACGGCTGCGGCAAGTCCACCTTCATGAAGATCCTCGGCGGCGACCTCGAGCCGAGCGCCGGCAACGTCTCGCTGGACGTGAACGAGCGCCTGGGCAAGCTGCGCCAGGACCAGTTCGCGTACGAAGACATGCGCGTACTGGACGTGGTCATGATGGGCCACACCGAGATGTGGGCGGCGATCCAGCAGCGCGACGCGATCTACGCGAACCCTGAAGCGACCGACGACGACTACATGCTGGCCGCCGAGCTGGAAGGCAAGGTCGCCGAGTACGACGGCTACACCGCCGAATCGCGCGCGGGCGAACTGCTGCTGGGCGTGGGCGTGGCGATCGACCTGCACCACGGCCCGATGAGCGCGGTGGCGCCGGGCTGGAAGCTGCGCGTGCTGCTGGCGCAGGCACTGTTCTCGAACCCGGACATCCTGCTGCTCGACGAACCGACCAACAACCTGGACATCAACACGATCCGCTGGCTGGAAGATGTGCTCAACGAGCGCAACTCCACCATGATCATCATTTCCCACGACCGTCACTTCCTGAACCAGGTCTGCACCCACGTGGCCGACATGGACTACGGCACGCTCAAGATCTACCCGGGCAATTACGACGACTACATGCTCGCCTCGACCCAGGCGCGCAACCAGCAGCTTGCCAACAACGCCAAGGCCAAGGAAAAGGTCGCGGAACTGCAGGACTTCGTGCGCCGCTTCTCGGCCAACAAGTCCAAGGCACGCCAGGCCACCTCGCGCCTGAAGATGATCGACAAGATCAAGGTCGACGATATCAAGCCATCCTCGCGCGCCTATCCGTTCGTGCGCTTCGAAGGCGAGAAGAAGCTGCACCGCCTGGCGGTGGAGGTCGAAGGCATCGAGAAGACCTACGACCGCACGCTCTTCAAGAACTTCAGCATCATGGTCGAAGCGGGCGAGAAGATCGCGATCATCGGCGCCAACGGCGCCGGCAAGACCACGCTGCTGCGCTGCATCGGCGGCGACCTGGCCGGGCTGCACCCGGACCGCGGCATGGTCAAGTGGGCGGAAAACGCCAACGTCGGCTACATGCCGCAGGACCCGACCGAGGACTTCGCGACCGACACCACGCTGACCGACTGGATGGGCCAGTGGACCAAGGAAGGCGACGACGACCAGGCCGTGCGCTCGATCCTGGGCCGCCTGCTGTTCTCCGGCGACGAGGTGAAGAAGTCGGTGCGCGTGCTGTCCGGTGGCGAGAAGGGC
>DASWYE010000015.1:0-9814 GCA_036405115.1 Telluria sp.
GTGAACGACAGGTCCTGGAAGTCGTAGCTGAAATCGGTCTCCGACGAAATCGGCGCCATCTTCATGCGCTCGATCGAACCGTCCGGATTCAGCGCGAACGTCACGTAGGCATCCGCATTGAAGTTGCGCTCCTTCCAGCGCACGATGAAGGTGTCGTACTGGAAGTGCTCCAGCTCACCCACCAGGTCGGGCGACTTCGAGAAGCTCATCACGCGCTTGCCGCCCACCGCCTTGATCGCTACCTTCCCGTACCACGGATCCTCATACTCGCCGTCGTAGGACGCCATAGGCAGCGATGGCGAAGACTTGGCGCGGGTCGCGCTTTCGTTCTTCAGCTTGGCCATCTCCTTGGCATGCGCTTCGTCTTCCACGTCGTCGATCAGCTTGATCCAGTCGCTCGGCCGCGCCTTCAGGTAGTGGTCCAGGATGCGGTACTGCAGCGCTGTCATGGCGCCGCCGCTTTCCGCGTTGGTCAGGATCGCGATGCCGAGCTTTTCTTCCGGGACCATCAGCACGCGCGAGTAGAAGCCTTGCAGCGCTCCGCCGTGCATGGCCAGCATGCGGCCCTTGTAGTCGCGCAGCTGGAAGCCGAGGCCATACGCGAAGTAGTTGGGACGGGTCGCGGCCAGCGCCGGCTTCGGCTCGCTGATGCGGATCGGTGTTTGCGCGGTCCACATTTCACGCGCCTGCTTTTCGCTGAACAGGCGCTTGTCGGTGCCGGGAATCTTGCCGCCGTCGAGCAGCGCCATCATCCACTTGGCCATGTCCTCCGCGCCCGTGTTGATACCCACCGCGCCGACCGCGTTCGATACCGGCACCTGCTTGACCAGCGCCGCCTTGCCATTGATCTTGGAGTGCGCGCCCGCCACGTTGGTGAAGGCTGCGTTCTCTTCCAGGCTGGTGGTGGTGGCGGTCATGCCGAGCGGCTTGAGGATCCGCTCGTGCATCGCCTGGCCCCAGGTCATGCCCATCTTCTGCGCGACGATCTTGCCGGCCACGATGTACAGCAGGTTGTCGTAGGCGTAGGCGGAACGGAAGCTGGTGGCCGGCTTCACGTAGCGCAGCTTGTGGATGATCTCGTCGGTGGTGAAGTTCGTGGTTGGCCACCACAGCAGGTCGCCCGCGCCGAGGCCGAGGCCGCTGCGGTGCACCAGCAGGTCGCGGATCGTCATTTCATTGGTGACGTACGCGTCGTACATGCGGAAGTCCGGCAGGTGCTTGATGACCGGGTCGTCCCACGCCAGCTTGCCTTCGTCGACCAGCATGGCCAGCGCGGCAGCGGTAAAGCCCTTGGAATTGGACGCCACCTCGAAGATGGTCTTGCCGTCCACCTTTTCAGGATGGCCCAGCTTGCGCACGCCGAAGCCCTGCGCGGTGACGACCTTGCCGTCCTTGACGATGGCGACGGCAATGCCGGGCACGTCGAAAGTGCGCAGGACGCGATTGACGTCGGCTTCGAGGTTGAAGGCGGCCTGCGACTGCGCGCTGGCTGCGCCAGCCGCTCCTTCCGCCGCATGGGCGGTGAGGCTGGAAAAAGCGATAAGCAGCGCGCTGGCGATGCGGGTCATTGATTTCACTTGCATGGTTCCTTATTTCTGCGGCATGACCTTGGCGACGCTGGCCTGGGTCTCCGGGTGATAGCGCTCGCGCGCCTTGGCGAACACGCCAACGGCGAATGCGCGTTCTTTCGGATCGTTGACCAGCGCGGTGTACAGCGGCACCACGAACTTCTGGCGACCCACGCTCATCAGGAATGCGCGCAGCGGCTCGCGGATCGCCGCGGTGTGGCCCGCGTGGATCGCGGCGCGATAGAAGCGGAACGCAACTTCATTGTTTTTGGTGGTGGCCAGGCCGAATGCCTGGTCCAGCTCCTTCAGGCGCGCGGCGCTGACCTTGTTGTCGATATCGTTCAGGAACTTCATCCACTCGGTGGCGTTCCAGCCCTTCACCGGCAGCTTCGCGGTCGCGATCTCGCCCTTGATCCAGCCGTCGACGGTCGCGTCCAGCCTTGCCAGGCGTGCCGAATGGGCGCGCTGCGCGCTCTTCGGAATGCCCGGGCCGTACATCCACTCGTCCAGCTCCGCCTCGCTCATGATCTTCGGGTTTGCAGCCAGCAGGTTGGCCTGAAGGTACTCGCGGAACTGGTCGTTGGTGACGCTCTGGAACGCGTGGTTGTCGAACCAGCTGCGCAGGAACTTGTCGAACTGCGCACGGCCGGCGCGCTGCTCCAGCGTGTGCAGGAACCACGCGCCTTTCGGATAGGCCAGGCCTTCGTCGGTGTAGTTCGCGTTGGAAGTGTCCGGGTCCTTCGTGAGCAGCGCCTGCTTCTCGACCGGAATATCGGCCAGCGACGCCAGCGCTTCTTCCTGCTCCAGCTGCAGGTTCATCAGCGCGACTTCGGTGCCATACAGCTTCTCGAGGATGCGGGTGGTGACGTAGGTGGTCACGCCTTCGTTCAGCCACCAGTGCTTCCAGGTGGCGTTGGTGACCAGGTTGCCGGACCAGCTGTGCGCCAGTTCATGCGCGACCAGGTCGACCAGGCTGCGGTCGCCCGCGATCATGGTCGGGGTCAGGAAGGTCATGCGCGGGTTTTCCATGCCGCCGATCGGGAACGATGGCGGCAGCACCAGCATGTCGTAGCGTCCCCACCGGTACGGGCCGTACAGCGATTCGGCCGCGTCGATCATCTTCTCGGTGTCCGCCAGCTCATACGCGGCCGCCTTCATGCGCAGCGGCTCGGCGTACACCGCGGTGCGCGGGCCCAGCGTGCGGCCTTCCAGCTCGCCGATGCCGATGGCCAGCATGTAGGATGCGACCGGCTGCGGCATCCTGAAGGTCCAGCCGCCCTTGCCGGTGGCTTTCGGGTCGTTCTCGGCGCTCATTACCACGCGCAGGCCGGCCGGCGCGTCGATGCGCGCGCTGTACGGGAAGCGCACCGCTGGCGTGTCCTGCACCGGCACCCATGAACGCGCGTTGATCGGCTGGTTCTGGCTGAACATGAACGGGCGCTTGCCGGACATCGTTTGCGCCGGCGTCAGCCACTGCAGCGCCTTGGCGGTCGGCGCGGTCTTGTAGAAGATGCGGACCTTCTTCTGCTGTTCCGGAAGGTCGATTTGCAGCGCGCTGCCCTTTTCGGCATCGAATTCGCCCAGCTTGTAGGCTACCGCCGCCCACTGGCCGCTCGCGTCCTGCGCCTCGATCTTGGAGATCGCGAGGCTGTGCGTGTCCAGGTCCAGCGTCCGCGCGCCCTTGTCCAGCCAGTCGAGCGTGAGTTCGGCGAAGCCGCCGAGGCTCTTGTGTTCAAAGTCCGCTTTGAGGTCCAGGTGCAGCGCGCTGGTTTTCACCTGGTCGTAGCGTGCGTAGGAAAGCGGGTCGAGGGCGCTGGCCGGACCGGCCAGTACGAAGAAGGCGCATGCGGCGATGCGCAGGGTCTGGGAGGTTTTCATGGTGCTGGAGAATAGCACTTTGCGATGGCGCGGGAAAGCGTGGCCGTACGTACGCCTTGCAACTGCTATCATCCTCGCTTCAATCACCAGGCAGCACTCATGGAAGCATTCATCGTCTCGACCGGCATCGTCGCCCTTGCGGAAATCGGCGACAAGACCCAACTTCTCGCGTTCCTGCTGGCGGCGAAATTCCGCCGTCCCGTTCCCATCATCCTGGCGATCCTGGTCGCTACGCTGGCCAACCATGCAGTGGCCGCTTCGGTGGGAGCGTGGGTGTCGGCGCAACTGGGGCCGGAGGCGATGCGCTGGATCCTGGGCGTGGGCTTCCTGGCGATGGCTGCGTGGACCCTGGTGCCGGACGAAGTGGACGAAACGGCAAAACTGCCGCGCTTCGGCGTCTTCCTGACCACCCTGATCGTGTTCTTCCTCGCCGAGATGGGCGACAAGACCCAGGTCGCGACCGTGGCGCTGGCCGCGCGCTTTGATGCGCTGCTGGCCGTCGTTGCCGGCACCACGCTGGGCATGATGATCGCGAACGTGCCGGCGGTGCTGTTCGGCGAACGCATTGCCGCCAAAGTGCCGCTGCGGCTGGTGCACGGCATCGCCGCCGCGATCTTCGCGGTGCTGGGCGTGGCCACGCTGCTGGGCGCTGGCGAAAAGCTCGGTTTCTGATCAGTCGAGCGCCGCGCCGGCGGCCTGCTGGCTCACCCACACGGGGGCGGACCACAACACATTGCCATCTTCCTGCGTGACCCTCGCGTAGTAGAAGTGCTCGCCCGGCGCGGGCGTGAACGACTTGTCGGCGGACTGCTCCAGTTCGGTCACCGTGCCATTACGGCCGGGGACGCCCTCAAACAACACCACCGATGCCGCGCGCTTGCCGGCAGCGTTGGCAAAGCCGACCTGCAGCCGCAGCGGCCCGCTGCTGCTGAAGCGCTCCCCCATCATCCTCCCATTCGCCGTCAGCACCACCTGCGATCCCTTGTCCATGGTGGCGAACACGCGGCGCGCACGAATCGCGTCGAGCAGCGCCTGCTCGCTGAATCGGGTGCCCGACGGGATCAGGACGCCCGTGCGGTTGGTGTACGAGGCGCCCCAGTTGGCGCAGTGGTTGTCCTGGTTGCTGGAGAAGGCGACCCGGAAGCCCGCCTCCAGCACCTTGTTGCAGGCTCCTTCGAAGTTCGGCCGCCGCGTTTCGCCCTCGTCGGTGCGGGTCGAGAAGGCAGAGGTATTCACCACTTCACATAAGGCCATCGCCTCGCCGCCGTCGTCGGTGTAGCCGAACGCCACGCCGTTGACCTGGAACTGGCCGCGCCAGTTCGGATGGTTGAACTGCCCGAGCCAGCCGCGCTCGCGCATCAGCGCATACAAGGCGGCATAGTCGGTCTTGGGCGTGTAGGTATCCGCCAGCAGCTCGCCCCTGTCGTTGCGCTCCCAGCCAAGCAGTTCATGCGCTCCGAGGATGTTCACGTGGCCGCCGTTGCTGATCACGCCCCACTCCATCCCGTACAGTGCGACGAAGCCGGGACTGGCGGCGGTAAACGAGGCCGCCGCCGCCAGCCCGTCGCGGTACAGCGCGCTGGCCGCGGCAGGATCGGCCTGCCTGTTATGGCCATCGGTGCCGTCGAACATGTGGTTATGCTCGGACGCCATCAGGAAATCGAGGCCGCGGCCGCGCGCATATGTGAAGGCATCCGCGGGGCCGTGCGGGGATGCGCCGGGCTCTTGGGCGCCGGTGCAGCTGCCGACGTCGGCGCCGCCGTCGCTATGGTTGGTCTGGCTGTGCAGGTTCCCGTAATAGACGGTGTAGGGCGCCGCGGCGGCGGGCACTTGCAGTGACGGCGCAGCCATTGGCGCGAAGCCTGGCATGGGTGACGCCGGCAAGGCGCCGAGCGCGATTTCCCACACCTGTTCCACCACGTCCCCGGGCAGCGCCTCGTCTTGCGGCGCGCGCGCCTCCGCGCGCATGCGCACGCGGTACAGGCCATCGGGCAGGCTGCCGTCAAGGCGGCCGCCCCAATGCACGCGCGCGCTGGCGCGCGCCTTCTCCAGCGGCGCCTGGCCGCTCCACATCTTCAGCACCGCGCCGCCCTTCCCTTCCAGCGCCAGCCGCCAGTGCACCGTGTGCGGCCCGCGCGCGTAGGGGTACTCGAAATCCAGCGTGAAGGTGCGCGCGCCCGCACTTCCCTCCCCCTGGTATGGCGCGTGCAGCGTCGCTTCGAAATCGTGGTGGTCCGGTGCTCCGGCCAGGGCGGCCGTCCACCAGGTGGCGGCCGCGATGAGGGGGAAGATGCGGCGCTTGCAGGTCCGGGGCATGGCGTCCTCCTGGATGGCAGCGGAAGGTCCCGCTCCTTTCACTTTAGCCAGCACACCGGACGCAACTTGATCTTAGTTAATATTTTATTAACATGATGGGCTTATGAGTTCTCGTCGGAAACGATCGGTGGCGTACCAGCGCCCTCCGGGCCGATCCGCAATTCGATCCGATGCTCGGCGCCGTCGTCCTCGAGCAGGATGGCTGTCCCTTCGACCGCCTTGCCATCGAGCGACATCGAGGACTGTCCGGCCCGGCGCACGTCTACCAGGTAGAGCGATGCACGATACCGGTAGCGCAGCGTGAAGCCATCCCAGTCCGGCGGTAGCAGCGGCGCGAGCTCCAGTGCGCCATTGCGCAGCCGGATGCCCAGCAGCGATTCCACGATCAGCCGGTACATCCAGCCGGCCGAGCCGGTGTACCAGGTCCAGCCGCCGCGCCCGACGTGCGGTGCCACCGCATACACGTCCGCCGCGACCACGTAGGGTTCGACCTTGTAGTGCGCCGCCTGCTCCGGCGTCGCCGCATGGCTGACCGGGTTGAGCATGCGCTGCAGCTCCCATGCCCGTTCCACCTCGCCCATCCGGGCGAACGCCATCGCCGTCCAGATCGCCGCGTGGGTGTACTGGCCGCCATTCTCGCGAACGCCGGGGACATAGCCGCGGATGTATCCGGGATCGAGCGTGCCCTTGTCGAACGGCGGGTCGAGCAGCTGCACCAGGCGCGCCTGGCGCCGCACCAGCTGGCGGTCGACCTGCTCCATCGCGATGCGGGCGCGTTCCGGATCGGCTGCACCGGACAGCACGCCCCAGCTCTGCGAGATCGAGTCGATGCGGCACTCGTCGTTTTGCGCCGAGCCGAGCGGCGTGCCGTCGTCGAAGTACGCGCGCCGGTACCACTCGCCGTCCCACGCCTGGTCCTCGATCGCACGGGCCAGTTGCGCCGCGTGCTGGCGGCAGGTGTGTTCGAACTGCGGGTCGCCGTGGTGCTGCGCCACGCGGGCAAAGTGCTGGAGCACGTCGATCAGGAACCAGCCCAGCCAGACGCTCTCTCCCCTGCCTTCGTCGCCGACGCGGTCCATGCCGTCGTTCCAGTCGCAGGTGCCGATCAGCGGCAGCCCGTGCGGGCCGACGCGCAGCCCGTGCCGGATCGCCCGGACGCAGTGTTCGTACAGCGTGGAGGCGGCCGCGGTGCGCCCCGGCATGTCGTAATAGGATTCCTCGTCCGGATGCAGCTCGCGCGCTTCAAGCCACGGCGCCTGTTCGGACAGCACCGCGTAGTCGCCGGTCGCCTCGACGTAACGTGCGGCGGCATACGGCAGCCACAGGTAATCGTCCGAGCAGTGCGTGCGCACGCCGCGTCCGGAAGGAGGATGCCACCAGTGCTGCGCATCGCCCTGGACAAACTGGTGCGCAGCGCACAGCAGCAACTGGTCGCGCAGCAGCTGCGGCTGCGTGTGGACGGTCGCCATCGCATCCTGCAGCTGGTCGCGGTAGCCGAATGCGCCCGAGCTCTGGTAGTAGCCGGAGCGCGCCCACATGCGGCACGCGATCGTCTGGTACATCAGCCATCCGTTGGCCATCGCGTCGAGCGCCGGATCGGGCGTCGTCACCTGCACCGCGCCGAGCACGCGCTCCCAGTGTTCGCGCACCTTCGCCAGCGCGCGCCAGGCAGCGTCGCTGCCGCCGCTGGTCTCGATCACATGCGCGGCATCGGCGGTCCGGCGTCCGCCGACGCCCAGCACGAACACCAGCTCGCGCTCCTCGCCCGGATGCAGCGCGAACGGTGCGCAGAATGCCGCGCAAGGGTCGAGTGCGGGGCCGACGCGGCCGGAGAGGCGGTTGCGCCGCATCGCGGCCGGATTGGCAAGCGAGCGGGTGCGTCCCACGAATTCGGTGCGGTCGCCCGTGACGGTGCGGATCTGGGCGTTCACGTGGAAGAAGCCGACCCGGCCGCCAAACTCCTGGTTGTAGGCGTTGCGGGCGAACAGGGCGCCGCTGGCGGCATCGAGCTCGGTCACGATGTGCATCGCGGTCCTCTCGCGCAGGTCGCCCAGCACCCATTCGACATAGCCGGTGACGGACAGGCGCCGCAAACGGTCGCCATCATTGCGCACCCTGATGATGGTGTACTTGAGCGCCGCGTCGGGCGCGACGAAGGTTGTCATCTCGCTGTGGATCGCGTCCTGCGCATGCTCGAACACGCTGTAGCCGAAGCCGTGGCGGGTGATGTAGTCGCCGCTGCCGCCGGCCGGCAGCGCCGTGGGCGACCAGAACCGGCCGGACTGCTCGTCGCGGATATAGAACGCCTCGCCGCAGGTATCGCTGACCGGATCGTTATGCCATGGCGTCAGGCGGAACTCGTGCGCGTTCTCGCTCCATGTGTAAGCCTGCCCGCTCTCGGACACGATGCTCCCGAACGACGGGTTGGCAAGCACGTTCGACCAGGGTGCGGGCGTGCGCGCCCCGGGTCCGCTGCGCACCACGTATTCGCGACCGTCCGTCGTGAATCCGCCCAGGCCATTGAACATTTGCAGCTCCGGCATGGCGAGCGGCGTGGCCGGATATTGCGAGCGGTCGGAGTCCGGCTCGGGAGCGAGCGGCGCGTACCTGGTGGCCGTCGATGCCGCGCGCGCCACCTGGTCGGCAAGCGGCCCGCGCGCATCGTCGATCACCACGCGGGCGACCGCCAGCATCAGCAGCTGGTCGTCAGGCGAGACCTGGTCCCAGGCGCGCACGAAAATGCCGCCGGGGCGGTCGATCGCCTGGGCATCGATGCCGGAGGTGACCATGCCAATGATCTGGTCACGCAGCTCCTGGCGATAGCCGCCCTTCTCCTGGTACCAGATGACCAGGTCGAGCTGGAGCCCCTTCAGGCGCCAGTAGGCGTGCGCCTGCACCATCTGGCGCGCCAGCTCGATGCTTTCCTGGCCGCGCATCAGCAGCAGCACGATCGGCAGGTCGCCGGAAATCGCGTACGCCCACAGCCCGGACTGGCCGCGCTGGTTGCGCACCAGGTCGGCCGGGTCCGCGCGCGTTGCGTATTGCGGGTAGACGATGTTCGCTGCCAGGCTGGCATACATCTGCGCCGCCGCTTCGCTCGCGTTCAACTGGCGCAACACCACCTGGCTATGGGTCCAGGCCAGTTCGAACACGCGGTCGGCCAGGTTGCGGTCCTGGTACTTGTCGATCAGGTGCAAGGCGTCCGTGCGGTCGTCCGCCATGCCGGTCACGTAATCGATGGTGGCGGAGTCGCCCGGATCCAGCACCAGCTGGCAGCGGATCGCGACAATCGGGTCGAGCACGGCGCCGCTGGCGCCGCCGAGCGGGCCGCTCACGCGCATCGCATCCGGCCGGGTGCAGTCGTTGCCGCGCCCGAGGAATGCCGCGCGGCTGGTTTCAAACGACACCTGCCGCGCCTCCGCGTCATGCACGCTGGCCAGGTGCAGCATGCACGGCACCGGCTCGTCCATCCGGCGCGGACGCCGCTCGCACAGGATGGCGCGCTCGCCGGCCAGGATCTCGGTTTGCACGAACAGCTTGGCGAAGGCCGGATGCGAGGCGTCCTGCGCGTGCGGCGCCATCACGACTTCCGCATAGCTGGTCAGCTCCAGCGTCCGGCGCTCGCCGGAATTGTTGGTCACGCGCGTGCGCCGCATTTCGATATCGTCTTCCGGCGACACCACCACTTCGGTGTACAGGTCGATGCCGGCGTCATGGCGACGGAACTCGGCGCGGCTTTCGGCGAACACCGCCTCGTAGCTGCGCGGCTGCACCAGCGTGGGCTGGAAGGTGGTCGACCACACCGCGCCGGAATCGACGTCGCGCACGTAGCAGAAACTGCCCCAGTTGTCGCGGGTGCCGTCTTCGCGCCAGCGGGTGACGGCGGCGCCCCTCCAGCGGCTGTAGCCGCCGCCCGCGCTGCTGACCATCACGTGGTAGCGCCCATTGGACAGCAGCTGCACTTGCGGCGCCGGCGTGATGGTGCGGCTTTCCACGCGCGCCGGTGGAGGCTGTTCGTGCCCGGTCATGGTGGCCACGGCGGCCGGCGCGCG
>DASWYE010000016.1:0-4477 GCA_036405115.1 Telluria sp.
ATTCGAGCACCGCAACAGCTTCGCATTGATTGGTGCGGTGCTGGCGGCCGGAAGCCTCCTGGGCACAGCGAGCCAACGCCTCCAACTCCGGCCTCTCGCCCAAGCAGGCCTCTGCCTCGCGCTCCTGGCCGGGCTGGCAACCTCCACCCTCGTACGCGCACACAGTTGGAGCAGCAACCTCCTCCTGGCCAAAGCCGCCACGAAAGCTGCACCACACTCCGCGCGCGCATGGGTGCAAGTGTGCTCCAGTGAATTCAAGGCCGGCGGCGGGAACACTGCGAACAACACGCGCCTGGATCAGGCGATCGCCGCATGCAACAACGGCGTCACGCTCGCCCCCTACGCCCTCAACAATGCCGCATTACTCATCGTCCTCAAAACGCTGAAGGGCAATGTCACGCATCGTGACTGGGATCTTTTCCAGCGCCGACTGGAAGTCGTGCAAATGAGCTGGGATAACCAGAGAGCGCCCACAATTCTCACCTACCACGCACAACACGGCGTCAAACTTGATAGGGAGCAGCTGCTTAGAACGCTCTCCACCCTCTCCCGCCGGGCGCGCCTGAAGCCTTTCCAGAATGCCCAGATCGGCTATTTCGTGATGAACGAGCTGGCCTCGCCAGATTTGGCGATCCCTTACTTCGTCGCTGCCATTCAAGGCGCATCCCCGCTTGATCCTTTCCCAGCGCAACTGGCGGACGAGCTACGCGAAAAAGGCAGACCCGACCTAGCCAAACGAATCGAGCGCCTTGCCCTCACCAGAGCCAGCAGACCCACAGCGAACGTATCGCCCCCGTAGTGCACCAATCTTGCGAAGACGTCTGGGAGACGCACAGTTCCGTCCTGACATCGAAGTCCATTCCACGCTCGCTATCCTGCGGGGGCGCCGCTCGTGTCGGAATGCGGTGGCTAGCGGGCGGCTTTGTATCCAGCGACGTCGTCTTCATTCTCTCGGGCCATCTTGTTACCGGAGAACCGGTAGAGGAAGCCGCCGCAACTACACCCGCGCCCGCATAGACGCCGCTACGCGCGCCGTCTATGAGGGTTGCCGCACCGAGCAGATGTGTCGGGAGGGATTACCGGAGCATCCAGCACCCGAGTGCACGCCTCCCTGGAATGTCGGCGAAGCATTCCGCCAAGAAGCCTGCCGATCCGCCGGACCAATCGCAACCTCCGGAAGCAAAACACCACCAGTAGCGCTCCCGGGCGGAGCTCCACCCGATTCGCCACGAATCACAGCCTCGAGGCAGCACCATGCAGGGCATGTGACATCCAGTCTTGGATGTTCAGCGACCCCAACAGGTATGCTCTGCCGAGGGCGTTCCTATGGCGCTTTCGCCCGCACGCAAGTCCGCGCATTGTCAGCATTGGCCAAGCTAAGACAGGCGTGAAACCCGGGCAGCTCGCATGATGGATGCGAACGACGCAAGCGATGCAGATGAAGCCAGCCACGTATCAACCAGCAGAAGCTCTCCCTCAGGCCACTACCCATGCTCAGTGAAATCAGGAAAGTCCGCGACATCCTGACGCCAGCAGAGCGACGCAAGGCGGCGTGGATGTTGGTACTGGTGGTTCTGATGGCGTTGGCCGAGACCCTTGGCGTGCTGTCGATCATGCCCTTCCTCTCGGTGCTCGGACGGCCGGCGGTGATCCACGAGAACCCCCTCCTGCAGATGGCCTTCGCGCACTGGCAGTTCCACGACGAACGCGACTTCATCATCGCGCTCGGCTTGGCATCCATCGCCATCGTCATTGCATCCTCGCTGTTCAAGACCATCACCCTGCATGCACTGAACCGCTTCGTGCACCTGGAACGGCATTCGATCAGCGCGCGCCTGCTATCGCGCTATCTGCGCCAGCCCTACGAATTCTTCCTGGCCCGCAACTCGTCGATCCTCGGCAAGAATCTGCTGTCCGAAGCAGACCAGTTGCTGTTCGAATTGATCCAGCCGCTGTCGCAGCTGTTCGCGCAGGGGGCGATCGTGCTGGCGATGGCGCTGCTGATCTTCCTCTACGATCCCGCCACCGCGATCTGCATCGTGCTGGTGCTCGGTACGCTGTACGCCACGATCTATGGCCTGGTGCGCAAGCGCCTGGAGCGGATCGGCCTCGAACGCCAGGCCGCCAATGGCCGCCGCTACCAAGCCGCCAACGAGGCGCTGTCCGGGATCAAGGACGTCAAGATCACCCATTCGGCCGCTGCCTACGAAGCGCAATTCAATCAATCCTCGCGCGAGTACTCGCGCCATACGGCGACCAATGAGACATTGGCGCAGTCGCCGCTGTACCTGGTGGAGGCCACCGGCTACAGCATGTTGATCGTGGTTGCGCTGACATTGCTGCTGCGTTCCAACGACATCGCCCAGGTGCTGCCGGCGCTGGGCCTGTACGGTTTCGCCGCCTACCGCATGCTGCCCGCGGCGCAAATCATGTACCGTGGTTTCGCCAAACTCCACTTCTCGTCGTCGACGCTGGACGCCATCCACCGCGACCTCGCCCTTCCCGGCGAGCCAGCGGGGACTGGCGATACGATCCTTGCGCCGCGGAAAGACATTCGTTTGCGGGGGATCCGCTACGCCTATCCTTCGACGCCGGACAAGCTTGTGTTCGACGGTTTCGATCTCGTGGTTCCGGCCAACGCAAGCATCGGCATCGCCGGGCGCAGCGGCGCGGGCAAGAGCACGCTGATGGATCTGCTACTCGGCTTGCTGCATCCGCAGGACGGCACGCTAGAAATTGACGGCGTGGCGGTCGATGCGCACAACGCGGCGGCGTGGCAACGCGCGATCGGCTACGTGCCGCAGCATATCTTCTTGGCCGATGCGAGCGTCGCGGAGAACATCGCCTTCGGCGTGCCACGCGACAAGATCGACATGCATGCAGTGGAACGCGCGGCGCGCGCGGCGCAGATCCACGACTTCGTGATCGATGAATTGCCGCGAGGCTACGATACCGACGTGGGCGACCGTGGCATACGTCTGTCCGGCGGGCAGCGCCAGCGGATCGGCATCGCCCGTGCACTGTATCGCGATCCGCCGGTGCTATTCCTCGACGAGGCTACCAGCGCTCTGGATGCGCAGACCGAGGAAGCGCTGAACGAGGCGATCCGCAAGTTGTCAGGCAGCAAGACGATCGTGGTGATCGCGCATAAAGAGTCATCGTTGCGAGGATGCGGCGAAATGATCCAAATCAATCAAAAAACCAACCACACCGCCGAATCGAAGACGCTTCTGCCAAAACTGCCGGCTAAAGACGAATAGGCGGCCAGGAAAGAGTTGCAAACCCTTTGAATCTGCATCGGCAGTTTTTGAAGTTTAAATGCCAGCGTAGCCCTATAATTTCGCGAAATTGCATGCCTGCACAAACAAGCCCAATGAGCTAGGACGCTCAATATCTGAACATGCTATGGATCGGCGGCTGTAGCGAAGCCAACGGAATCAAGGCTTCAACCGACTACCATCTATCCTCATGGAGTGCTTCATACCCGCCCTCAGCGAGAGCGGAAACTGAGGAGCCGGTCGGCATAGCGGCTAGTCGCGCCGCCATCCGCATACGGACCCCAGACGTATTCCTTCGTCGACAGGTGCGCCTGCCCATGCGCCAACCAATACGCCAGCGGATCGGCCAACGCGTTGCGCAAACCCTCCAGCAATGCATCCATGCTGCGCACGATGGGTCCGAACCGGCATTCTGGCCCGAGCGAATGCCCCTTCGCGAATGGAGCGGGCACGTCGAGGAAGAAGGTAGGCCGGTCGAGGACGAGGTAATCGAACGCGATCGACGACCAATCGCAGACCAGCGCATCACAGGCGAATAGGATCGACTCGGTATCCGGGTAGCGCGCGAACGGAACCTGCATCACGCGCACATGTTCTCCACCGCGCTCCAGCGAGGTGTTCAGGTGCACGCGCACCAGCACGGTTGCATCCATCGACTGCGCGAAACCTTCTAGCGCGCCGAGGAACGCGGCGGCCGGCGTCCCGAACGGGAACATGCTGCGCGTCGGATCGTCCTGCTGCCAGGTGGGCGCGAACAGCACCAGCTTGCCGCAAATTGAAGGATCGAGCCCTAGGCTACGCTTCACCTCATCGACATCGAGACTGCGCTTCACCAGCGCATCGGTTCGGCCGTAACCGGTGGGACGGACTATGGCCGGATCGAATCCGGCCATACGGATGTATTGCTCGCGCTGCGTTTCCGAAGCCACCCAGATTTCGTCGTAGCCATGCAGCTTGCGGTAGTCGTTGGCATCGAACCCTTTGAAGCCGAAGCCGTGCCATACGTCGAAGAAACGCAGCCCGAGCTTCTGGTACAGGGCGCGCCACGGCCCCAGTGTGTGCAGACCGTGATCGCTGACCAGCGCGTCCGCGCGTGCAAGCAACCCGGCGCAGGCGGGGCCGCTGGCCCAGCAAGCATCGATTCCCTGTGCGTGCAGTTCGCGCAGGTACTCGCGATCCATCGACAGGAACACCGGGCG
>DASWYE010000017.1:0-12108 GCA_036405115.1 Telluria sp.
GGATGACGGTGGCGGCAACTTCGCCAAACAAAACGCGCCTTGACGGCGCGTTTTCTATTTGTGCTTCTTCTTCGGTTTGCGGTCCGGCTTCGCCAGCGCGAAGCGCGTGTCGCTGCCCGGTGTTACCCGCACCTCCACGTGTGAGTCCCCCAGGCTCAGGTGCCCGGTATTCCCGCGCCATTCGATCTCCGGCTGCGCATCCTTGCCAAGCGGCGCGCTGTCCACCAGCAGCAACTTGCCTGTGTAGCGTTTCGCCTGCGCCGCGAGCTGCTTGCGCAATTCCGCAAAGCCGTCGTCCGGCGCAGTGCTTCCGTCGGACGGATCCGAGATATCGGCTTCCGTGAACAGCACCAGCGCATTCAGGTCCCGCTGGCGGGCCAGCGCGAACAGTCGCCGCAGCCAGGAACGGTTGGCGACCAGGCGGTCCTCGTACTCGCTGTTGCGGCCAGCGGCGCGCAGGAAGTTGTTGTTATTCGACGGGACGTTGACGGTCGCATACAGCACGCCGTCCACCTCCCAGTGTGCATTCTCCGCGTAGCTGCGGAATTTCGCGCTGCTGGACAGGCGCTTGACCTCCAGCTTCTTCGTGCCGAGCGTTTCGGAGTCGAAGAAATACAGTTCGCGCAGCCGGTTCAGGCGCTCGATCGCGTTGGATCGGTTGGCGGAATTGCGGCAGGCGGTCCAGTCGCTCGCCGCGAGCGACAGCACCACCGGCCGTTTCGACCCGTTGAGCAGCTTGCGGCGCGCGGTATACAGCCTGTCGCTGCAGGGCTCGTTTTCGGATTTCACCCCGGTGGTGACGATGAATTCGACCCGGGCGCGTTCCGCGTCCTCGATCGCCTCCTTCAGATGCGTGTCGTTGCTGCCGGTGTGGCCGATGGCGGCAAAGCCATAGCTGTCGTCCTTTGCCTTTGGTGCCGCCAGGGCAGGGCCGTGCGCCAGCGCGACGGCAACAGCGGCGGTTGCCGCGATGTGCAGCGCCCGCAGCATCACGCGGTCAGCCGTTTGAGCTGGTACAGGTGCTCCAGCGCTTCGCGCGGGCTCAGCATGTCCGGGTTGATCGACGCCAGCGCCTCCTGCAGCGCACGGCTGCGCTCCTGCGCTTCGGCCTCGGCTTCGCTGGCTTCTTCCGCCGCGCTGTCGGGAGCGGCGAACAGGTCGAGCTGGGCGCCGCCTTCGAGCGCCTGCGCTTCCAGCCGCGCCAGGTGCTTGCGCGCCGCCTTGATCACCTGCTGCGGCACGCCGGCCAGTTGCGCCACCTGCAGGCCGTAGCTTTGCGAGGCGGGGCCGGCCTGCACCGCATGCAGGAACACGATGCTGTCCTTGTGCTCGACCGCCGACAGGTGCACGTTGGCGGCCGACGGGTGCGCGTCCGGCAGCTGGGTCAGTTCGAAGTAGTGCGTCGCGAACAGGGTGAAGCTGCGGCTGGTTTCGATCAGGTGGCGCGCGATGGCCCACGCCAGCGCCAGGCCGTCGAAAGTGGAGGTGCCGCGTCCCACTTCGTCCATCAGCACCAGCGAGTGTTCGGTGGCGCCGTTGAGGATCGCGGCCGATTCGGTCATCTCGACCATGAAGGTCGAGCGCCCGTTGGCCAGGTCGTCGGACGCGCCGATGCGGGTGAAGATGCGGTCGATCGGCCCGATCGTGGCGCTCGCCGCCGGCACGTAGCTGCCCACGTAGGCGAGCAGGGTGATCAGCGCGACCTGGCGCATGAAGGTCGATTTACCGCCCATGTTCGGGCCGGTGATCAGCAGCAGTCGCTTCTCGTCGCGCAGCTGGCAGTCGTTGGCGATGAAACGCTCGATCTGGTTTTCCACTACCGGGTGGCGGCCTTCGCGGATGTCCAGGCAAGGCTCGGCAACCAGCTGCGGCGCGCACCAGTTGTGGCGCACGGCGTGGTGCGCCAGCGCGGCCAGCGTATCGAGCAGCGCCAGGCCCTGCGCGATCGACTGCAGGGTGCCGATGTACTGCGCCAGGTCGGCCAGCAGCTGGTCGTACAGCAGCTTCTCGCGCGACAGTGCGCGGTCCTGCGCCGACAGCGCCTTGTCTTCGAACGCCTTGAGTTCCGGCGTGATGTAGCGCTCGCAGTTCTTCAGCGTCTGGCGGCGGCGGTAGTCGTCCGGCACCTTGTCGGCCTGGCCGTTGGTGACTTCGATGTAGAAGCCGTGCACCTTGTTGTATTCGACGCGCAGGTTGGCGATGCCGGTGCGCGCGCGTTCGCGCGTCTCCAGGTCCACCAGGAACTGGCCGGCGTTCTCGGACAGGCCGCGTAGCTCGTCCAGCTCGGCGTCGAAGCCGCGTGCGAACACGCCGCCGTCGCGCACCATGGTCGACGGCTCTTCCGCGATCGCGCGGCGCAGCAGGTCCAGGCATTCATGCGGGGTAGCCAGCATGCCGGCGACATCGCCCAGCAGTCCGGGCGCACCTGCCTGCAGCGACAGCTCGACGCCGTGGCGCAGCGCCGGCAGCTGGCCCAGGCCGTCGCGCAGGCTGGCCAGGTCGCGCGGGCGCGCCGACAGCAGCGCGATGCGCGTGGTGATGCGTTCGATGTCCGGCACCTGCGCCAGCGTCGCGGAGAGCGAGCCGAAGGCGTCGCTGGAGGCCAGCGCGTCGATGGCGGCGTGGCGTGCGCGTGCAACGGACTGGTCGCGGCGCGGGTGGTGCAGCCAGTGGCGCAGCAGGCGCGAACCCATCGCCGTGCGGCAGTGGTCCAGCAGCGAGAACAGGGTAGGCGACTCCTGGCCGCGGATGGTCTCGGTCAGCTCCAGGTTGCGGCGGGTGGCCGCGTCCAGGCCGATGAATTCGGTTTCGTTTTCCGCGGTCAGCGAACGCACGTGCTGCAGGCCGCGTCCCTGCGTCGATTGCGCGTAGCGCAGCAGCGCGCCGGCCGCGCCGAATGCCGGGCCGAAGCCGTCGGCGCCAAAGGCCGACAGGGTCGCAACGCCCAGCTGGTCCAGCAGCGCCTTGTGGCCGTGGATGACGTCGAAGTGCCATTCCGGCACGCGGGTGGCGTGTCCGATGCCGCCGTCGTCGTCGAACAGCTCGGCGCCGTCGCCGCTCAGCACTTCGGCAGGGCTGATGCGCTCAAGCTCGTGGCGCAGGCGCGCCTGCGCCGTCGCCGGGGTGCCGTGGAACTCCATCAGGCGCAGCGAGCCGCTTGCCAGCGACAGCCATGCCAGGCCGGTCGTGATGCCTTTCTTCTGGGTCAGCGTGCACACCGCCAGCAGCGGACGCTCCGACTTCTCCGGCAGCAGGTCCGAATCCGTCAGCGTGCCCGGCGTGACTACCCGCACCACCTTGCGTTCGACCGGGCCCTTGCTGGTGGCCGGATCGCCGATCTGTTCGCAGATCGCGCACGACTCGCCCAGCTTCACCAGCTTGGCCAGGTAGCCATCGAGCGAATGGAAGGGCACGCCCGCCATCTTGATCGGGTTGCCGCCGGACGCGCCGCGCTGGGTCAGCGTAATGCCGAGGATGCGCGCCGCCTTTTCCGCGTCGTCGTGGAACAGTTCGTAGAAGTCGCCCATGCGGTAGAACACCAGCATGGTCGGGTACTCCCCTTTGATGCGCAGGTACTGCTGCATCATCGGCGTGTGTTTGCTTTTCGCGTCGTTCGTAAGTTCTTGATCCAGCGGCATTTCCGTCTCTAACCCTTTGTTTTTGAGGCTCTTATTGGCTCCGGCGTTTTTTTACTTCGCCCTATCGACACCTATCTACACCCATCCACACTTATGAAAACGGCGTAGCTTTTTCGGTTGCCTATGGGAAAAGTTACGCTACAATCCTTCGCTGTAATTTACGGCGGCGTAAAAGTTACGCCCAACCTACGCCAGCAAGGACCACATGCCATTTGACGCACGCGCAGCCAAGCTCCTCGAGCCTGGCCAACACTTTACCATTACCGAGTGCCCCGGCCTCAGAATCGAAGCCTCGACGGCCGGCCACGCGTGGATCTACCGATACAAGAGCCCGATCGACAGCCGCATGCGCCAGGTCAAGATCGGCGCCTGGCCGGCGACTTCGTACAACGCTGCCGTGGTGGCGTGGGAAAAACTACGCGACGTGCGCGCTGCCGGCCGCGATCCGGGCGACGAGCGACGGGCCGAACGAGCCGCCGGCGCCGCGGCCAAGGCTGCCGAGCGAGAAGCGCGCTCCCGCCGCCTGACCGTGGCCAAGCTGTGCGATGGCTACCTCGAGGACCACGTGCAGCGCATGCGCAAGGAAAAGGGCTACAAGGAAACGAAACGACTGTTCGAGACCATGCTGGGCGAGCTGGCCGGCCTGGACCCGAACAAGGTCACGCGCGCGCAATGCTTCGACCTGATCATGTCGCACGCCGAGACGCCGGTGGTGGCGTCGAACCTGCGGCGCGAGCTGGGCGCGGCGTGGGATTACGGGCTCGACGCCGGCAAGCTGGATGACAACACGCCGAACTGGTGGCGCCTGATTTTGCGCGGCAAACTCAAGAGCAAGGGACGAATGGTGCGCGGCCTTGCGATCGGCACCAAAAAGCGCGTGCTGAGCGAATCGGAGCTGGCCCTACTGATCCCCTGGCTGCCGAACTTTTCCCGCCTGGTCGAGGACGGCCTGACGCTGTATCTGTGGACGCTGCAGCGCGGCGGCGAGATCCTGTCGATGCATGCCGACGAGATCTCGGAGGAGGCCGACGGCCTCTGGTGGACCATCCCGAAGGACAAGACCAAGAACCAGCGGCGCGACCAGGCGACGGACGTGCGCGTGCCGCTGATCGGGCGGGCGGAGCGGATCGTGCGCCGGCGGCTTGAGGTGTGCGCGGGCGGCTACCTGTTCGCCTCGCGTGGCAAACTCGGCTACACCGAACAGAAGACGCTGGGCGCCGCGGTCTGGACTCACATGCCCGACTGCGAGCTGCGTCCGGAGCTGAAGCGGGCACGCCTACCGGTCGCGCGCTGGGCGCCCCACGACCTGCGCCGCACCGGTCGCACCATGCTCGCGGCGATGGGCTGCCCGGAAGAAGTTGCCGAGGCAGTGATCGGCCACATGCCCGACGGGATCGTCGGTATCTACAACCTGCACCGCTACGACAAGGAGCGGCGCCACTGGCTGGCTAAGCTGAACGAGCGGCTCGAGCAGCTGGCCTGCGCGCAGCAGAAGGAGGCAGCATGAAGAATCATTGGCTGGAAATGATCGCGACCGTCGCTATGTCGGTGATCGCGTTGATGTGCGTGCTTGCGATCTGGCCCAGCCTGGCGGGCGCCGATGGTGCAGCGTGGGCGCAAGGTCTTCTGACCGGTCTCGGTATATGTCTGGCCCTATATACGACTGATCGGCAGCTGAAAGCGTCCCGGATGCAACGTGACGACGAAAGGATGGCAGCGAATCGTGAAAAGCGCCAATCGGTAGCTGTCATGGCGAGCCACGCAAAGGAACTCATCGATCAGTTCTACTACGCCTGCGTGCATCAGCGGCAGAGCTTTTATTTTGAGGATTGGGCTCCAGGACAATTCAAATCGGCAGCCGATATGTTCAGGGCTATCCCGCTGTATGAACTAGGCTCGTACAACATGGTGAGTGGCGTTATGGAGCTAATTACGTCACTGGAACAGAATGAAACTCTTGCGAAGTATCTCGCCGGACAGGAGCACGACGCTCCGAGTTTGCTTTCCGAGCACTGGGTGCGGGAGCAGGCAAGGTGGTCAATCGTCGCCGATAAAGCCCTCATCAAAATTGACGGCGGAGCTTACGGTTGGAGTGACGAGCAAATCATGTTGATGTGTGATGACCATGGGATAGCGTCTGACGCATACAACCGCATGCGGCCCGTCAATTAATAACGCTGCTTCGCGCCTGGAAGAGTTGGCGAAAAGGGTAACGCTGCCGGCTGGCAAAAAATAATTCCTTTTGGTAAATTGCTCTGCTATACAATTGATAACAATAACATTCCGGAACAGAGAACATGGAGAGCGCAAAGATCAGTTTTTTCCGCGTTGACCGCTGCGGCTATTACCGGCACGGCGAACATGCTGCGGACTTTGGACATCTTGGGGATATTTTCTCGCAGCTGCGGGACTGGAGTGCAGGCGTCGAATTGGTCGACACTAAACTGGCCGAAGCAGGTGAGCACGCGGATCAGCAACCGGTGTACCTGGCCGGCATCCACAACGACAGCAGCAGCTTCGTGTTCGCGACCTGGAACGAAGTTCCCTCCCACGAAGCAGGCGTCGCGTCGATTTCCCTGAGTTCGAAAGTCGGCAAGCCTAAAGTGTCGCTCAATGCACTGCCACCCAACAGCATTCCGGGATATGCCACCTACTTCTGGGTCATCCCATCCCGAAACCTCGTCGCGACCATCCGGTTCGGACGCCCAGTCAGCGGGCAGACGGCAATGGTGGGCTACATCAATCGCTTTCTCCAGCAATACACTGCGTACGCGATCTGGGACAAGACGGGAACGCCGGACGCGACTGTGGTCGGCTTTACCGACCAAGGTGATGGTGTTCCGTTGAAGGTTCGCCCAAAGTTCCGTACATCGGCGTTCGTGAAGCCAGGGTTGCGCGAGAAGATCGTGCAAGATCGGTTGTCGATTGCAAAGGTAATCCGTCGAGGCCATCTCAGCACGACAAAACAGACCGATCGCGCGATCTTCCAGAAGTTCGTCCAGTTCCTGCGCTCAGAAAAGCCCACTTCCGCGGCGGTGCATCAAAGCGCTTATCTGGAACTCGAATACACTCCGGACGAGCAGGAGCTGCAGGCCATGATCACGGCCGAAGACGCTGACCTGGATGCGTTCGGTTGGGATGATCTCGGATTCACGTTCAAGGGAGAAGCGGGTAAGATCTATTGGCTGGGCCGCTCGAGTGCGGTCGGGGACTTTACGTTGGCGGTCGAGCGTGTCGATGAAGAAACGATTTCGCTGCCGTCGCTGCTCAATGCGCTGAATGATAACCGCGCGCAAATTTTAAAGTTGCTTGAATGATCCGGATTGTTTTCTGGCTGCTGGTTGGATCGAGCGCGATCGGTTGCTGCGTCGCGGCCGCCTACTACGGCCGGGACATTCCGTTCGCAAGCCAGTGGCCGCTGTACGAAGCCCTGCGCACTACCGCATCAATCATTTTCGCAGTGGTCGGGGCTTGGCTTGCGATCATCTACCCCGAACGCCTGAAGATATCGTTTGGTAAGAACAATAGCAGCGGCAAGGCTGCAGGAAATGTAGGTATTCTCCTTTATCCGGCCATCTACTCGACGATCATTCTGGTCTGCGTGCTGTTCGTCGGGATCGCAGCGCCTGTGATTAAGCAGGTTCCGGTTCTGATGGTGCGCATCGACGTCCTACGCAGCGTGTCGTTTACTGTCCTGACGATTTTGACCTTGTGGCAGATCGCTGTAGTCGTGATGACGGTCATTCCTGCGCACCTGATCAAAACCAGCGCGGATATCGAACAGGCGCATCAAGAGGTACTGGATCAAAAATCAAGGCTTGTGCAGACGCGCGCTCCGGACAAACCATAGCATCAGTCGTCTGGCGTGTATTTCCAGGGCCGGCGCGTTCCGTTGAACAGATGCTGATCCAGCAGGCCGGTGAAACCGCAAGCTAATGCGGCGAGGCCCCCTTCAGTGATGTGTGCTGCGCAATGGGATGGCTCACCAGTAAGGCGATCCATCGGTTCCTCATTATCGTCGATCTGTTTTTGCTTGTTCATTGAATTGCCTCAGAATGGGTGAACATTCGTTTCTTCGTGTCGCTCTAGCACCCGAACGGACGCGATCGCTGCCCCCTCAATTGCTCGAAGCAGGGTCTTTTGCTTTTCGGCCAGGGCGGTTGGTATGGCCGGTATTCGCCGGCGGCAGCATGCTCGATACCGGCCGATTCCGCACCCATTCCTCGACTTCGCTGACCAGCCAGCCGACCCTGCGTGGTGAGAGCTCTCGCGGCTGCGGGAATTCGCCTTTTCGCACCATCTGCTGGATTGTCGCCTCACCGAGCGTCGTGGTGTCGACGACGCCGGCCAGGTCAAATACAAGTTTCATTTGCATGGCTTCCTACATTAAACCTGGACTGGTGTGACATTTGCCTTCAGCTGGTCGCGGACCAATCGGTGGTACCGCTGAAGGAACATGTTCTTCGCCACACCTGGCGGCATTGGGTAAATCCGCTGCGGCATCGGTAGCACGTCGGTTTGTTCCACGGCGCCCGGGGACATCAGGTCGCGTTGTTCCGTGGCCAATAGCACCAGGTCAGCATGCTTGACCTCCGCGGGCAACTTGCGCGGCAGCCCAAAGTAGTCGAAGACCGCCGCCTCGACGCGCGCCTCGATCGCCCAGTAGTCCGGCAGCAGTCGCTTGAGCGGCTTGGGAATGTCCTTGACGAACGCTTCCGCGGCGTCGTGCAGCAGGGCGTGCAGCGCGAACTCCGGTGGCACGATCTCGCTGACCAGGATGGAATGCTGGGCGACCGAATAAAAGTTCCGGCAGTGTCCTGCGAAACGGCATTCATGGGCCAGAGCGTGCGCTATGTCCTGAATGCTGATAACCGAAGACTCGGGCGCCAGGAAGCTGAACTGGTTGCCGGAATGGGTAGTGATCTCGGGCGTCATGTTTGGGTCTCCTTTGCGCGAGCGATTGCGGTCCGGGTGTCCTTGCATAGGTCGCACAGGTCGGCGTGGTGCGGATACATCCGCTCGTGGTCGTCCAGTAAGCGCGACAGCAGGTCCGCATCGATTGCCGTCGGTTGCGCAGCAGGTTGGCTCGACCAGGCGCACGCCGGTGGCTGGCACGAATCGATCGGGGTGTCGCCTTCGGCAATGCGCATGCTGGTCGCAGGTTGGTTCAGTGCCCGCAGCAGCTGCGACGCCGCAGCCATCACTGCAGGGAGCTCATGGTTGGTGAAGGTGACGACGTTGCGCCACGTACCGGAATCCTGGACTTGCAGTCTCATGGCTTTTCCTCTTCGACGGTGGTGGTTGGTGCCGCTGGAACAGGAATCGGCCGCATGCTGCCGGTCCGCAGATTGACGAAGGCCCCGTGCCAGGTCAGCCGGCCATGGCGGAACAGCTCCCACAACAGGCTGAGCGCCGGCGTGACCACTGCCTGGTTGATGAATAGCTCCTGCCGCTCCAGCGCCTGTGCAAGGCCGCAGCTGGGCGTGTCATCCTCCGGAGCGGTGTGGTCGACCAGCTCCGGGAACATCGCGTACGGGTGTGGCAGCGGCGTGCTACTGGCCGGCCGCTGGTCAGGCTGATCGAGTTCGCCGAAGACCACCTGGCCGTCGGACGCACGATTACCCAAATCCATCAGGTACTGGGCAGAGGAGCGTTTGGCGCGAGCGGCGATGGCGTGGCGCGCGCGGGCGCTGTCGACGCACACGACCAGGATGTCTTCGGTGCGGTGGTCGGTGCCTTCGTAACGGTTGAAATGCGCTTGCCATGCGGTGCCGAAGAAAGCGTTGATGCGGTTGACCAGGACATGGGCCTTGCTCTGGCCGACGTCGAACGCCCCGAACAGCTGGCGGCCCATGTTGGCTTCACTTACGGTGTCCGGGTCGTAGACATGCACATGCAGGCCGGGATGCCCGAGCGCGCGGATCGCATGGTTAAGCCGGGCCAGGCCGGTGAGCATTTGCGAGCCGTTGCCGCCGCAGCCGATGAGGGCGATGTGGACCTGCCGGTCGAGCAGGCGGGCGGGAGTCAGGTGCATGATTGAGTCCTTTGCAGGCCGCGACGTTCGATGTACGCGGCAAAGTAGTCGAGCCGTTGCTCGTCGGCGCTCAGGCAAAACCCTTCCGCGTCAGCGGCCGCGTCGATCAGCAGCTCGAACTCTTTGGAGCCGAAGCCGAGGACTGCGCTCAGGCCGCGCGTCGTAGCGATCGCGTCGAGGACGGCGAATACCGCGATCGCGGCCTGGGAGTGTTGAACTTGGTCCTTCGGCATCACATCGATCCGAAAACACGGTCCGCAGGCACTGCGATCGGGATATAGATCCCGAGGACGCACAGCCGGAATGCGAGCGACGGCTCCGAACCCGGATCCACGTTCCCGAACACCCCGGCGATCTTCACGCTGCCATAGTCGTCCTCATCGTCAGTGGGGCTGAACCCGGCCGGCAGCTGGCCATGACTGTGCAGGTCGATCACCAGGTGCTCGTCGTCGGCCAGGTCGACCTGGCGATACTGGATACGGGTGGCCGAGGCGGTGCCGATCACTTCCGGGACGCGCAGGTCCCATTCCTTCGTGCCGGAATGCCAGATCAGGCTTGCTGCGGTTTCCACCGGCAGGTGTTCACGGGCCTGCCGCGCGAACGCCTGCAGCTGGGGCAGGGCGCTGCCGATACCTCCGAACGCGAGCTCCGCCTTCTGTCCGATGCGACCATACGGCATGCGGACGGCCGTCTGGTCAGCGATGCGCCGGATGAGGTGCAGCCACGGGCGGCGCACCTCCAGATACAGGCCATCGTGTGCGGCGAGGAACCGGTGGCCGTTCTCGGTCAGCGGGCGGAATTCACAGTGAGATGGGACGACGGCAACCGGCGCCGCGCGGACCAGCGTCAGGTCCAGCTGCAAGTCGGCGGCCGGCGCCGCATCCTCGTCGATCGCCAGCAGGCTAGGGCGCTCTTCGCGCAGCGCACGTTCGGTCTGCTCGATAAAGGTATCGTAGGTCTTGCGGGTCATGGTGAGCAGCTCGTCGAAGCGGGCTGCGAGGTCGATAGCGTTCATTGGGGCCTTTCTTAGTTTGGGTCGCGGGTGATGCGACGGATTGCGGCGGTCAGCGTTTCTTTTGCTGGGATCAGCGCGCGGTTCATGGAGTCCGGATCTGGGTTCGCCAGCTGGTCGCGCCACAGCGCCACCATGCCGCCGCGGTATTTCACGGCCCGCTCCCTGTTCGGATGGGTGAAGTGGCTGCGGAAAAACGCAGCCTCGTACTCGCCGATGGCGCTCGCGGAAACCGCAGGCGGCAGGTCGACGTTGCCGGTGCAGATGCCGCCGCCCTTCCAGACGTTCATGTGCGGCGAGTGGTAGAGCGCCGTCTCGGCGACTGGCCGCTCAGAGTGTTTGAGCGCGAAGACATACCAGCCGCCTGAAGTCACTACGAACACCAGGGCGGGGTGCGCGGCGGGGCCTTGGCGGTTTCCAATGTGCTCCGCGGCTGCGTTGTTGCCGGTCTTGAACCAGGTCGGACGGATGGCTGCCGGCGTCCACCAGGCAATGGTGTTCGGCGATGTGTACAGCAGGTTGTCGGGCACGAAGCCGGCGTACGCGGTGGCAACGTCGATCGCGCGCGCGAACTCGGCCAGTGCCTCCTTCGTGAGCGGAACGCCGGCGCCGAGCGAGCGGGCGAATGGGCGTTCCGCGTCAACCTCGATAGGGTGGACCGTGGCATAGACCTGGTTTGCGCGCGAGCGGTACATCAGCATCGCGCTGGAAAGTTCGAGCTGCGTGTCGTCAGGTGACAGCACGACAACGGAGCGGCCGTTGGATTTCTTCATTCGCAACGCTCCCCGATCAGGAGGACCAGGCGCTCGGTCAACTCGGCCAGCTTCAGCACCTGCTCGGTTCGGCGCTGGTACCGGCGGATACCTCGTTTCGTGAGTGGCACTGGCTGGGCGTCGATGAGTTCGTGGGCCTCTCCCGACTGCCACTGCTCGTTGAGCACGTAATCGATGACGTTGCCGATCTCGTCGCCCGGGCCGTGCCAGAGCAGGACCATGCAACCGTCCACGCAATCGCCAGCGCGGTTAGATCCGACCTCGTCCCGGCGTAGAAACCGGAATTCGGGCATGTGAACTGCGGCCGCTATCGCGTCGCAGGCCTCCGCAACCTCCCGCGCCCAACCAGCGCGCGCAGCGCGCCCAATCTCTTCTCTTGACAGCACGCGCTGCGGCAGAGTCGCCCAGCGAGGGATGTTCTTGTAGAAGCTCTCCCTCGTCATGAGCCCACCGGTGTCTTCGATGAGGTCCTCGCGCGTCGCGTAGCCGTATTCCTGCATGCGGTATTCGATCAGTTCTTCGTCCGTGCTCGTGCCGTCCCAGTAGTACACCTCCGCCATCCATCCCGCAGCCCAAGGCGTCAGCGATTCGGGGAGGTAGCGTGTCGCGTCCATCAACAGCGCAAGCACCGTCTGCCCGAACCCAGCGCGT
>DASWYE010000018.1:0-27416 GCA_036405115.1 Telluria sp.
CAGGGCCTGGATCATGGTCATCGACTTCTTGTCGTTTACTGGGTTTTCCATGGTTCAGATTCCAAGCTGTTGGCGCTGCACGCGCAGGTGTTCCGGCATCTCTTTATAGACGTCCTCGAACATTTCGGCGGGGCTGAAGACGACGCCGCCTGCCAGGGTGCCGTACTGCTCGGCCTCCTTCTGTGCGGCCAGCACTTCGGCTTCCAGCGCCTTGGTAGTGTCTTCGTGCTCCTGCTCGGACCATGCGCCCTGGTTGATCAGGTACTGCTTGAGGCGGGCGATCGGGTCGCCCAGCGGGAATTTCGACCAGTCGTCGGCCGGACGATACTTGGACGGATCGTCCGAGGTCGAGTGCGGGCCGGCGCGGTAGGTGACCCATTCGATCAGGGTCGGACCGTGGTTGCTGCGGGCGCGTTCGGCGGCCCACTTCGATGCCGCGTACACGGCCAGGAAGTCGTTGCCGTCCACGCGCAGGGAGGCGATGCCGCATCCCACGCCGCGCGCGGCGAAGGTGGTTTCCTCGCCGCCGGCGATGGCCTGGAAGGTGGAGATCGCCCACGGGTTGTTGACCACGTTGAGGATCACCGGGGCGCGGTACACGTGCGCGAAGGTCAGGGCGGTGTCGAAGTCAGCTTCGGCGGTGGCGCCGTCGCCGATCCATGCCGATGCGATTTTCGTGTCTCCCTTGATGGCGGAAGCCATGCCCCAGCCGACCGCCTGGATGTACTGCGTGCCGAGGTTGCCGGAAATGGAGAAGAAGCCTGCCTTCTTGACCGAGTACATGACCGGCAGCTGGCGGCCCTTGAGCGGGTCGCGCTCGTTCGACATCAGCTGGCAGATCATGTCGACCATCGGGTAGCCGCGCGCCATCAGGATGTTCTGCTGGCGGTAGGTCGGGAAGCACATGTCGTCGTCGTTCAGCGCCATCGCCTGCGCGGTGCCGATCGCTTCCTCGCCGAGGCTCTGCATATAGAAGGACATTTTCTTCTGCCGCTGCGCGGTCAGCATGCGCGAGTCGAAGATACGGGTCTTCATCATGGTGCGCAGGCCGGTCTTGACGGTCTCGAGGTCGATCTCGGGTACCCACGGGCCGACCGCGTTGCCCTGCTGGTCGAGGACGCTCACCAGGGAATAGGCAATGTCGCGGGTGTCCATCGGGAGTACATCAACCGGAGGCCTGCGTACTTCGCCCGCGCTGGAGACGCGCAGGTACGAGAAATCGGTCGCACAGCCTGGACGTCCCGTGGGCTCGGGCACGTGCAGGCGGAGGGGTTCGTTCGTGCTCATTCGCTTTCCTTCTTGCGCGATCGTGTCGCGCGTGGTCAAGGCAGCGCGGCGGGTAGCGGCGGCAGCCTCGTGGTCAACAAAAAACGCAATCCTTGCCGCAAGGGCACGGCAGGGTAACATAATTCGAGGGTGCCAAGAAGCAGCAGCCAGCGCCGTGTGGGGTTAATACGGGGGCGCACAAACAAAAAAAAGCCCCTTGCGGGGCGGCGCTGCCGGATCGGGCGAGGCGCCAGCTACCTCGACTCGCTGATGCCCTCCACCATGTCGTGGTAGGCCCGCAGCAGTTCGTCCTGCCCGGCCTTGTGGCCGCCGGCCTGCAGGGCGCGTGCCTTTGCCGCTTCCAGGAATGCCAGCGCCTTGTCGTTCACGAAGCGCAGCTCGCGCACCGGGCTGCCGTCGCTGGCCTGCATGGCGCGGGCGCTGCGGGCAATGCGTTCGAAAGCGTCGATCTGGCGCTGCGCTTCGCCTGCGTCGAAGCGGTCCGTCTCCAGCAGTCGTACCAGGCGCCGGCCATCGAATGCCAGCGCCAGCCGGTAGTAGCCGGCGTAGCGCGTGGCGCCGTCCTGCAATCCGGCCAGCTCGTCCAGCAGGTGGCGTTCGTTCTCGCGGTCGAGCACAAGGGAGAAGGCGTCGCTGGCGCGCGAGAAATGGCGTGCGGCCTCCATCACCTTGCCGTGCAGCGCGCGTCCCTGCGCGAAGCCGTCATCCTTGTACGTGGCACGCCGGTAGTAGCGGTGCAGCGGCAGGATCTGCATTGACAGGTCGCGCAGCGCGGCCAGGTACACCCGCGCGGCGCCATCGAGTTCGCGCATCGGCGGCCCCCCGGTGTTGGCCAGGTGCATCTCGTCGCTGCACCGGTCGACGATCGCGGCCGGCAGCTCCTCGATCCCGAGCACGCGCCGTTCGATGCCGGTCGGCCCGTTCCTGCGGTCGCCGATCCAGCCCAGGTAGCGCGCGACGACCGCGCGGGCGCGCTCGTCGGCCAGGCTGAAACAGCTGATCATGCGATCGAGCTTCCATGCCTCGCTGCGCGTGCCGGCATCGGCCAGGGGGCCGGCCGCGGGCGGTGGCTGGTCCTCGTCTGCGGAGGCGGGCGCCTGCGCCGGGGAGCAGGCCAGCAGCAGGGCGCAGGGAAGCAAGACGGCAGCATGGGAGGCGAGACGACGCAGCGATGGTGTCTTCATGGCTGGCAGTGGAGGAGAGGGAATATCGAGCTTAGACTTCCCGCCTGCAGCTTCGTTGCGGTTTGTTAAGGCCACGCCGCTTTGTGCCCACCCGCGCGCCGCGCTGCCGGCCGGACAGGCAAAATGTGGCATCCACCGAACGGGGTCTTGCCATGCCGAGAACGGACTACACGCGCACCAGGGGGCAACAGTACACCTACTCGATCGAATACGACGACGGGCAGTATTTCATCCATCGCGACGGTCGCCTGATGAAGTCGGTGCCGGATGCAATCGTAGCCGGCGTGCTGCCGTCCGAGGCGGGCGCCGACTTCATGCTGCGCACGGCAATTTCGGACATCGAACTGCTGGAAGGGATGGAGGAGTGAGGCGCCTGCCAGGGGCGGGCGCGTATGGTAAACTTGCAGGCTGAATTGTCCGATTTTGCCACGAGGTGAACATGCAACGCCGCTTCCTGAACCAGCTGGTCCTCGCCGCCGCCATGGCCGTGCCGTATGCCGCGCTGGCGGCCAATCCTGTCGTCGAGGTCTACAAGACCGAATACTGTGGCTGCTGCAAGCAGTGGATCAAGCACCTGGAAGCGAACGGCTTCACGGTCAAGGCCACCGACGTCGAAAACCCGGGTGACTATCGCGAAAAGCTCGGCATGGCCACCAAATATGGCTCCTGCCACACCGGCGTGGTCAACGGCTATGCGCTGGAAGGCCACGTCCCGGCCCGTGAAATCACCCGCCTGCTGACCGAAAAGCCGAAAGCCGTCGGCCTGGCCGTGCCCGGGATGCCGATGGGTTCGCCAGGTATGGAAGGTGCGCGCAAGGATGCGTACGACGTCCTGCTGGTGCGCCGCAACGGCGAGGCCACTGTCTACAAGCATTACGACGGCAAATAAGCCGCCTCCCGGCGTGCGGAACCGGCCGGCCCGCGCCGGCCGCCGGCACCAGTCTTGCACTGGAATTCCTGCCTGTGACCTGCATTCACGATAATGCTTGACCTTCCCATCATGGGAAGGTTTATCGTGGCTGCATCGGTATCTGGAGGATGCAAATGAATACACTCACCGGCCCCGCCACAGGGTTTCAATTCAAGATCGAAGGAATGACCTGCGCGTCGTGCGCGTCCCGGGTCGAACGCGCGCTTGCCGCCGTGCCCGGGGTGCTGTCCGCCACGGTCAACCTCGCCACTGAAAAAGCCACCGTCAGCGCAGCTCCCGGCGTGGACGCTGGCCAGCTCGCCGATGCGGTCGAACGTGCCGGCTATACCATTCCCGCGCATGCCATTACCCTGTCGGTGGACGGCATGAGCTGCGCCTCCTGCGTCGGCCGTGTCGAAAAGGCCTTGCTGCAGGTTCCTGGCGTCACCTCGGCCTCGGTCAACCTGGCGACCGGTAAGGCGAGCGTGCAGGCAGCCGACGATGTGTCGCCCGAGGTGCTGGCGGCAGCGGTACGCAACGCGGGCTACGAGGCGCGCGAGGCCGGCGTGCCGGTGTCCGGCGCAGCGCAGGCCCCTGGCATCCGCCCCGGGCTACCGCCCTGGTGGCCGGTGGCTGCAGCGGCGCTGCTGTCGCTGCCGCTGGTCGCGCCGATGGTGCTGGCGCTGTTCGGCATCGAATGGCAGCTCTCCCCATGGGTACAACTGGCCCTGGCCACGCCGGTGCAGTTCTGGCTGGGCTGGCGCTTCTACCGCGCCGGCTGGAAGGCGCTGCGCGCGCGCACCGGCAACATGGACCTGCTGGTGGCGCTCGGCACCAGCGCGGCATTCGGCTTGTCCCTGTACCTGATGCTGTCCCCCGGTCGCCATGCGATGCCGCACCTGTATTTCGAAACATCGGCGGTGGTGATCACGCTGGTCCTGCTCGGCAAATGGCTGGAAGGGCGCGCCAGGCGGCATGCGATCGATGCGATCCGTGCGCTGGAGTCCTTGCGGCCGACGCAGGCCACGGTCCGCCGCGATGGCGTCGACACGGTGGTGCCGATCGCGGACGTGCGCGCAGGCGACCTGGTAGTCATCCGTCCGGGCGAGCGGGTTCCGGTTGATGGCGTCATCGAGCAAGGGCACAGCCATGTCGACCAGTCCCTGCTGACCGGTGAAAGCCTGCCGGTATCGAAGGCGCCGGGCGACACGCTGGCCGGCGGCGCCATCAACGCCGACGGCGTGCTGCTCATGCGGGCGAGCGCGGTCGGCGCCGACACCATGCTGGCCCGGATCATCAGGATGGTCGAGGATGCGCAGGCGGCCAAGGCGCCGATCCAGCGCCAGGTTGACCGCATCAGCGCCGTGTTCGTGCCGGTGGTGCTGGGCATTTCGGTCCTGACGCTGCTCGGATGGGGCCTGGCGACGGGCGACTGGCAGCAGGCCATCCTGAATGCGGTGGCGGTCCAGGTGATCGCCTGTCCCTGCGCGCTGGGCCTGGCGACGCCCACTGCGATCATGGTGGGCACCGGTGTGGCCGCGCGCCATGGCATCCTGATCAAGGACGCCAGTGCGCTCGAGACTGCGCATGCGGTGAAGGTAGTCGCGTTCGACAAGACCGGCACGCTCACCGAGGGCAAGCCGTCGGTTACCGCGATCGAAGCGGACGGGTTGGACCAGCACGAGGTACTCGGCCTGGCATGGGCAGTCCAGCAGTACAGCGACCATCCGCTTGCGAAAGCGGTCGCGGACGCGGCAATCGCAGCCGGCCTGTCGCTGCAGGGGGCGGAGGACGCTGGCGCACTGCCGGGCCGCGGCGTGAAGGCACGGGTTGCCGGCGTGATTGCCCACCTCGGCAACCGCCGCCTGATGGAAGAGCTGGGCGCGGACACGTCCGCATTACTGGCGGCCGCGGAGCGTTTCGAAGCCGGGGGCAGGACGGTATCGTGGCTCGCCGTGGAGCAGCAGCGCGGCCATCGTGCGGTCGGCGTGCTGGCCTTCGGCGACCAGGCCAAGGACACGGCCCGGCTTGCCGTGGCGCGCCTGCACGAGATGGGCATCGAAACCGTCCTGCTGACGGGCGACAACCATGGCAGCGCCGGCGTGCTGGCCGCTGCCGTCGGCATCGACCAGGTGCGCGCCAACATCCTCCCGGCGGACAAGGCTGCCGAGGTGGCGCAGCTGCGCGATGCGGGGCGCAAGGTGGCGATGGTGGGCGACGGCATCAATGATGCGCCCGCGCTGGCGGCAGCGGACATCGGCATCGCGATGGCGACCGGTACCGACGTCGCGATGCACGCCGCAGGCATCACCCTGATGCGGGGCGATCCGGCGCTGGTGGCGGATGCCGTATCGGTTTCGCGCCGCACCTATAACAAGATCTGGCAGAACCTGGGCTGGGCGTTCGTGTTCAACGTGGTCGGGATTCCGCTGGCCGCATTCGGCATGCTCAACCCGATGATCGCCGGCGGGGCGATGGCATTCAGCTCCGTCAGCGTGGTGACCAATGCGCTGTTGCTGCGCCGCTGGCGTCCAGTCGGCGTAAACTGAACATCAAACCAAAGGAGTATCAGGCATGATTGAACTGAATGTGGAAGGCATGACTTGCGGGCACTGTGCAGGACGGGTGTCGAAGGCGATCGTGGATGTCGATCCCGGCGCGAAAGTGGACGTGGACCTCGGCGCCCGGCTGGTGCGCGTGACCTCTACCGCGTCTGCCGCGGAGCTGGCGGAGGCCGTTACCGAAGCCGGCTACCCGGCTTCGCCGCGATGATGGGCAAGGTCACCGTCCTGCCGCATCCGGAACTGGCCCCTGAAGGGGCGCAGTTCGAGGCCGACGACAGCGTCAACCTGTGCCAGCAGCTGCTCGACCACAAGGTCGACATGGAGCATGCCTGTGGCATGGTGGGTGCGTGTACGACCTGCCACGTCATCATCGAGCAGGGCTTCGACTCCCTGCCCGAGGCCAGCGACCAGGAAGAGGACATGCTCGACCGCGCATGGGGCGTGACGCCGCATTCGCGGCTGTCCTGCCAGGTCACGCCGGGCGAGACCGACCTGGTGGTTGCGTTGCCGCGCTACACCATCAACCTGGCGCGCGAGTAGGCCTGCCAGCGGAGCGGGCGCGCTGTTGCCGGCGCGCCCGGGCTGATTACTGCGGGCGGGCGGACGTGCCGGGATGCTGGGCACCGGCGGGCCGGTGGCCGGCCGCCATTTCGCGGCAGCTGTCGGCACAGCGCCGGCAGGCCTGGACGCATTCGTCCATGTCGCCGACGTCCTCGCAGCTGCGCGCGCAGGCATCGCACACCTCGGCGCAGGCGCCGCATACGGCCCCGTGCAGGCTGGAGCCGGCGATCATGAAGTTGGCGGCGGTCTGGCAGATCTCGGCGCAGCCCATCATCAGTTGCATGTGCTCCTGTTCCACATGGCGTCCGCCCATCTGCAGGCAATGGGTCATTGCCATCCGCAGGCAGGTCTCGTGGCAGCGCTGGCAATCTTCGATGCATTCCTGTTGGCTGTGCATGACATATCCTCCTGTTCTTTGATGGTCACAGCCCTCATGGTAGGCGCCGTCGCGTTGGGCGGGGTAGGACTACTTCTCATGTGCGGGTAGGAAGCGGGACAGCATGCCCCGGGACGGGCGCACAGGGGCGCTAGTCGTGCGCCGGCAAGGCACTGGACAGCAGTCCGGACATGTGCTTCCAGTGCGAGCCTTTCCAGTAAACGCGTCCGCAGCGGTCGCAGGTGCGAAATTCGCGCTGGGTCTCGCGCACCGACGGCGGAACGCGGTCGATCACATCTGCCAGCGCGACCTCGCGCAAGGCCACATTGCAGTGCAGGCACAGGCTGAATGGCTTGATGCGGGCCGCCAGCCGCAGGCGCACGGCTATCTCGCGGAACTGGTCTGGCGGCGCCAGGGCATGCACGTAGCAGCCATGTTCCACCTCGCGTCGCTTGAGCAGTTCACGGTCGCGGGTCAGCACGGTGCGCTGCTGTTCCAGCGCCTCCCTCACAATGGTGGCGTCGTCATAAGCGTTATCGTATAGCGTGTCGAAGCCCGCCATCCGCAGCATCCGGGCCAGCCCGCCCAGGTGCGCGTCGGCGACAAAGCGCGCCGGCGCACCGGATGGAGCCGCATCCAGCAGCACGAACGCCGGGAATGCCGCGACCCGGTCGCCTTCGGCCAGCAGGCGGCCGAGCGGCGCGGGTTCGCCGTTTACCAGCAGCAGTGCGACCTCGGTGTGGGGTACCCCCAGCGCTTCCACCATGTGCTTGGCCGTGGCGCCCTGCGCGCAGCGGACGGTGAATTCAGCCGCGCGCCGGCTGCGCTCGATGAACTCGTTCAGCTCCGCGTAAAAGCGGAACGTGGCCGTTACCGATGGCTTCAAGCTGCGTTCTCCTGTCGCGCAAGCGGGCGCACCTGCAAGGCTAGGCCAACTCTGCTCCGCAGGTCGCCCGCCTGGGCGACTGGCTTCACTGTGCCAGCTGCGGGCTGCGCTGGAAGCGGCGGATCTTGTCCATCACACGCTCGGGCAGGGCGGTAATCTGCTTGGCATGGTTGGCAAAGACGATCTGCTGACGGCCTTTTGATACCAGCCGGCCACCCGAATAGAAGCGGAACTCGAGCCAGAACGAGCAGCGCCTGACATCGTAGGTGTTCATCTCGCACACCACCTCCTGGAACGGGAAGGTCTCATGGACGTAGTCCTGCTCCGCATGCTTGGTGATGAACACCCCTTCGGCCTGCAGCATGTCCGCCGCCACGCACTCGTAGAACCAGCGCTCGCGGCACATGCCCTGCCATTCGAAGTAGCGCGCGAAGTAGGTGTTGCCATATGCGTTGGAGTCCTTCAGGTAGATCGTCAGCGCGTGGCGGAAGGTTTCGCTGGTGCGGGGCACCTCGCGCAGCATGACCGGGTTGGCGAAGACCTGCGAGTTGGCGAGTGGCAGCGAGGTGACGTTGGTGGTATGGACTTGCATGTCGAGCTCCTAGATTTGGAAAGTTGGCGCCTTTGATGGCGTTCTGCCGGGCAGCTACCGGGCATCCCACCATTAAAACCTGCCAGAGCAGGGAAGTCTGATCTAGCGCAAACATTCTCTATATTCCTCCTGTGCAAGGTGGACCCCGTCAAACGCCGTTGTTACCATCTGGAACAACGTCCGAGGCAGCTGTCCTATGTACACACTCCTTCCCGAAATAGTTTCCCTGCTGTTCCTCGGGTATGGAGCATATGTTCTCGTTTCGCGCGGGGTGAACCGCGTCAGCGCCTCGTTCTTCGCCTTGTGCGCGATCACGTTCTGCTGGCAGTTTGCGTGGGCCATCCTGTTCCAGCTGGAAGACGAGGCCGCCGCCGGGCTGGTCGCGCGGACCGGCTACTTCCTGATCCTGTTCCTGCCGACTTCGCTGTACTGCTTCGTGGCCGAGCTGACCCGTGAACGGGGCGAAAGCATGCGGGTGGCCGCGTCGGCGGCATTTGCAGCCGGACTGGGGCTGCTGCTGGTGGGGACCGACCTGGTGGTGGCCGGAACCTACCAGTACAAGTACGGGTTCTATCCGCGCGCCGGGCCGCTGCTGATCCTGCACATCGCGCAAACGGTGGTAGTGATGATGCGCGCGCTGGTGCTGCTATACCAGCACATGCGCCGGGCCATCTCGGTCGAGCGCGTGCGCCTGCGCTACTGTTTCGCCAGCATGCTGATCTACTTCCTCGCCGCGATCGACTACCTGTGCAACTACGGCGCCGGCTTCTATCCGCCCGGGGTGCTGTTCATCGCGCTGAGCCTCGGCATCATGGCGCAGGCGATCGCGCGCCACCACCTGCTGGCAAACCCGATGATGCTGGCGGCTACCGTGGTGCACGAGATGCGCACGCCGCTGGCCACCATCCGCAGCCAGGCGCGCTTCCTGTCGCAGCGGCTGCCGGAACTGATCGACGGCTACGAGGCGGCGCTGGCGCAGGGCGGGCGCCGCTCGCCCGCCGATGATGGCCGGATCGCCTACCTGCGGGGGCTAGGGCAGTCGATCGAAGCTGAAGTCCAGCGCACCAATTTCATCGCTGACATGGTGCTGGCCAACGCCCGCGCGGGAAGCCTGGACAGCGGCACGTTCGCCCTGCATTCGGTGCGCGACTGCGTGCAGGAAGCACTGACCTGCTATCCGTTTGAGGGCAGCATGCGCGAGCGCGTGCGGCTGGGGCGGCAGGAGGACTTCAGCTTCTACGGTTCCGGATCGCTGCTGGTGCTGGTGCTGTACAACCTGCTCAAGAACGCGCTGGCGGCGGTGCAGGAGTCGGACGGCGTGATCGAGATCGCGTTCTACCAGGACGGGGACGCGTGCCGCCTGACGGTGAGCGACACCGGGCGCGGCATCCCGCCGCATGTGCTGCCGCACGTGTTCGACCCGTTCTACACCACCCGCAGCGCCGGCACGGGGATGGGCCTGGCCTTCTGCAAGCGCGTGGTGGCGGCATTCGGCGGCAAGATCGGTTGCGATTCGCGCGAGGGGGAATTTACGGTGGTGTGCGTGGACCTGCCGCAGGCGGCGTGAATCCATGGCGGGCGGGGATGGAAGGGCGCCCCGATGCGCCGGGCGCGCCCTGAATGGATAAAGCCCTGGCTTCGCAGGGCTTTCTCATGGCAAGTCCGCTCAAGCGGACAGGCACGGATCGATCAGGCGGAGAACTTTTCGTTCTCGGAGCGGCGGCGTGCCGCAAAGCCTACCAGGCCCAGGCCTGCCAGCAGCATCGCATAGGTTTCTGGCTCAGGGATTGGCGCCAGTTGCATAGCGAAGCCGTAGGTGCCGCCGTGCGAACCGTTGGCGTTGCCGGTCACCTTGATGACGTAGTCGCCGGCTGGCAGGCCGGTCGAGAAGTTGGTGCTGTTATTGCCGTCATAGGTGAACAGGCTGGTGGTGCCGGACCACAGGGTGTAGGTCAGGCCGTCGATGTTGCTGACGTTCTGGCCGGACAGCATCACGTTCAGCGGGTTGGCCGACGAAGCCAAGTCACCTGCGGTGATGGTGAAGTTGATGGTGTCCTCGAACGTGCCGATCGTGTCATGATCGAACAGGTGGTAGAAGGTGTCTGGAGCAATTGGAATCATCCCGGCGTCATGCACGATATCAGCCGCATATGCGGAGCCGGTAGCGCCCAGTGCCAAAACCGCTGCAGCGGCAAAGGTCTTCAGTTTCATGTTGATATCTCCAAGTGACAGGTTAATTAAGCCGCGTCGGCCTCCGGATAGCCGGGGCCGTCTACTTGTGAGCTGGATTCCCGCACGGTTTTTGATGTGTGCGTCGATCTTGCCAGCCATCCACCACAGACACTGACGTGCTCATCAAGATGAAGCTAGCTTAGCATTGTGATTTTAAAAATGTTTGTAACTTTGCCAATTGTGCGCGGGTCTGAAACGATATTTTTAGCCTTAAGTTCGGTAGCGCACGGTGTAAGTTTTCCTTAGGAAACTCATCAAAAGTATTGGATTCTGATACGAAACGTTTGTTGCGGATGAGTTCCATTGATATATCACATCGAGTATTCTGATATATTAGAAAGCAGCAAAGGAGGAAGACCAGGGCATGCACGGAATCGACCAAGGAGACGCGACGGGACGCGCCTATCTCATCTTGCGTGAACGAATCGTCTCCGGCGGGCTGCTCCCGGGCAGTCGTGTGTCCGAACATGACCTCGCCGCCGAGCTCGGAGTAAGCCGCACACCGGTGCACGAGGCTGTGCGCCGCCTGGCCGGGGAACAACTGATCGAAGTGCGCCCGCGCGCTGGTACTTTCGTCACGCGCATCTCGGCAGCAGCACTCGAAGAGGCGCTGCTGGTGCGCGGTGCGCTGGAACTGATGGTGGTGGAGAAGGCCGCGGAACGGGCCAGTGTCGATGCGCTGGCCCGGCTGCGCGCTGCGCTGGCGCGCCAGGCCGACAGTGCGCGCGCCGGGGATTCCGCGCAGTTCCGCCTGATTGGCGACGAGTTCCACGCCGGACTGGCCGCGGCGGCCGGCATGGCAGGCGTGTGGCAGCTGGTACGCCAGTCCAAGACCCACCTGGACCGCTACCGCACGCTGGTCAGTCCCGCGGCGCGCATGACGGCCGCGCTGATCGAGCACGGCGACATCCTGCGCGCGATCGAAACGCGCCATCCGGGACGCGCAGCCCAGGCGATGCGCACCCACCTGCGGCACGTGGTGCCGGGGCTGAACGTCGCGCTCGCCCTCAAGCCGGAGTACGTCACCGCCCGTTCCTGATCAGAGCCTGATCAGAGCCTGATCAGAGCGGCAGGGCGGTGGTGTACTTGACCTCGCGCAGCGCCACCGCTGTATTGATGTTGCCGACTCCCTTCAGCTTGAACAGCACATCGTGGAGGAAGGCCTGGTAGGCCTCCATGTCCGGCACCACCACCTTGATCAGGTAATCGGAGTTGCCCGTGGTCTCGTAGCATTCGATGACCTCGTCGCGCAGCTGGATCGCGTTTTCGAATTCCTCGACCACGCCGGCGGCGTGGCGGTTGAGGGTGACGTGCGCATGGCAGCACACCATCAGCCCGACCTTGCGCCGGTCGACGATCGCGGCGTAGCGCTCGATGACGCCGGTTTCCTCCAGCTCCTTCTGGCGCCGCCAGCAGGGCGTCTGCGACAGGCCGACGCGTTCGGCCAGCTCCGCGGTCGACAGCTCGCTGTTGTGCTGGAGTTCCTCGAGAATCTTTACGGACGCGGGATCAAGGGAATGATTTTGCATTCTTGGCCGTGGTTTGGGAATGGAGTTCCGAATCTTGCCATATTAGCGGTAAAAAAGGATAAATATTCTGCCTTGGGGGAATTATCATTCCCGTATTCTGACCCGAGCCTGCCCCATGAATGCATTTGCCGACCGTACTGCACTGCCATCCACCGAACTTGCCGACCCGGATTACCGGCTGGACGACAACCTGCGGCGCGAGCGCGGCCGGGTTTTCCTGACCGGCACCCAGGCGCTGGTGCGCCTGATGGTCATGCAAAAGCGGCTCGACGCCGCCAACGGCATTAATAGCGCCGGCTTTGTCAGCGGCTACCGCGGCTCGCCGCTGGGCGCGGTCGACCAGGAGATGTGGCGTGCGCGCCAGATCCTCGCCGACAACGCGATCGAATTCCTCCCGGCGATCAACGAAGACCTGGGCGCCACCGCTGTGCTGGGCACCCAGCAGGTCGAATCCGACCCGACCCGCAAGGTCGATGGCGTGTTCGCCATGTGGTATGGCAAGGGGCCGGGCGTGGACCGTTCGGGCGATGCGCTCAAGCACGGCAATGCCTACGGCTCCTCGCCCCAGGGCGGCGTGCTGGTGGTGCTGGGCGACGACCATGGCTGCGTGTCCTCCTCGATGCCGCACCAGAGCGAACAGGCCCTGATCGCCTGGAGCATGCCAGTCATTAATCCGGCCAACATCCAGGAATACCTCGAATTCGGCCTGTACGGCTGGGCGCTGTCGCGCTACTCGGGCAACTGGGTCGGCTTCAAGGCCATCTCGGAAACCGTCGAAGGCGGCGCGGTGGTCGACCTGCCGCCGATGCCGCACTTCGGCATTCCCGCCGATTACGCCTACCCGCCGGAAGGACTGCATTACCGCTGGCCCGACCTGCCCAGCCTGAAGATCGAACAGCGCGTCGCCGAGAAGCTCAACGCCGTGCAGGCGTTCGCGCGCGCCAACTCGATCGACCGGCTGGTGGTGCGTGCGCCGCAAGCCAGGGTCGGCATCATCAGCGCCGGCAAGGCGCACCTGGACATGATGGAAGCCCTTGAGCGCATGGGCCTCGACCGCGCCCGCCTGGAACAGCTGGGCGTTCGCATCTACAAGCCGGGCCTGACCTGGCCGCTCGAACGCACCCGCCTCGACGCATTCGCCGACGGCCTGGAAGAGATCCTCGTAGTGGAGGAGAAGGACCCGGTCATCGAGAACCAGCTCAAGAGCCACTTCTACAACAGGGCCGTGCGTCCGCAGGTGCTTGGCAAGAGCGACGCCCAGGGCCAGCCGATGCTGGCCGCGATCGGCGAACTGCGGCCTTCGCGCATCGCGCCGGCGCTGATCCGCATGCTGGGCGCTCGCTTCCCGGAGCTGGAGCTGGGCCAATACCTGCCCGGCTTCTGCAAGGCCGACTTCACCGGCACTCCGGCCAGTGCGGTGCGCACCCCTTACTTCTGCTCCGGCTGCCCGCACAACACCTCGACCCGCGTGCCGGAAGGCTCCACCGCGATCGCCGGCATCGGCTGCCACTTCATGGCCACCTGGATGAAGCGCGACACCGTGCAGCTGACCCAGATGGGCGGCGAAGGCGTGACCTGGGTCGCTGCATCGCGTTTCGTCAGCAAGAAACACGTATTCCAGAACCTGGGCGACGGCACCTACTTCCACTCCGGCTTCCTGGCGGTGCGCCAGGCCATCGCCGCACGCGCCAACATCACCTACAAGATCCTCTACAACGACGCCGTCGCCATGACCGGCGGCCAGCCGGTGGACGGCAAGCTGTCGGTGCCGCAGATCGTGCAGCAGGTGCTGACCGAAGGCGCGGTCGAGGTGGTGGTCGTGACCGACTATCCCGAAAACTACGAGGCCGTACAGCTGCCAGCCGGCGTCACCGTACATCACCGCAGCGAACTCGATGTGGTGCAGCGCCAGTTGCGCGATACCGAAGGCGTCACCGTGCTGGTGTACGACCAGACCTGCGCCGCCGAAAAGCGCCGCCGGCGCAAGAAGAAGGAGTACCCGGATCCTGCGCGCCGCCTGGTGATCAACCCGGCGGTGTGCGAAGGCTGTGGCGACTGCGGCGTGCAATCCAACTGCCTGTCGATCCTGCCGCTGGAGACGGAACTCGGACGCAAGCGCCAGATCGAGCAGTCGTCCTGCAACAAGGACTACTCCTGCGTCGAAGGCTTCTGCCCGAGCTTCGTCTCCGTGCTGGGCGGCGAACTGCGCAAGCCGGAGGCAGCGCAAATCGACCGCGCCCGCATCGAGGCCGAGCTGGAGCGCCATCCGCTGCCGCAGCCGTACAACTACGAGAAGCCGTTCGAAATGCTGGTGGCGGGTGTGGGCGGCACCGGCGTCGTGACGATCGGCGCGCTGGTGACCATGGCCGCGCACCTGGAAGGCAAGGGCGCCTCGACGCTCGACTTCATGGGCTTCGCGCAGAAAGGCGGCGCAGTGATGTCGCATGTGCGCATTGCTTCCTCGCCGTCGGCCCTGAACCAGGTGCGCATCGACCTGCAGCGGGCCGATGCGGTGCTGGCCTGCGACATGGTGGTTGCCTCCATGCCGGACGCGCTGGCCGTCATGCGCCAGGCGCACACCGGGGTCGTCGCCAACGAGCGGGAGATTCCGACTGCCACTTTCACGCAGGATCCGGACGCCACCAACAACATGGATACCCTGTTCGCGCAGCTGCGCGCGGTGGTTGGCAATGACCAGGTATTCGCGCTGGACGCGCAGGATGTCTCGGCGCGCCTGCTGGGCGACCCGATCGCCGCCAATATCCTGATGCTCGGCTATGCCTGGCAGAAGGGACTGGTGCCGGTCTCGCTGGCGGGCCTGATGCGTGCGATCGAACTGAATAACGTCGCCATCGACATGAACAAGAAGGCGTTCACGCTGGGTCGCCTGGCAGCGGCCGACATGGGCGCACTGGAAGGACTGGTGGCGCCGCGCGCCAAGGTCATCCAGTTTACGGCGCCGTCGTCGCTGGAGGAGATCATCGCATCGCGCACCGCGTTGCTGGAGCAGTACCAGGACGCGCGTTATGCGGCGCGTTACGTGGAACTGGTGCGCGCGGTGCAGGCGAAGGAACTGGAGGTCGATGGCGCACAGTCGAAGACGCCGCTGGCCAAGTCGCTCGCTCGCAACCTGTACAAGGTCATGGCCTACAAGGACGAATACGAAGTGGCGCGCCTGCACGCCGATCCGGCGTTCCGCGCCCAGCTCGAAGCGCAGTTCGGTGGGGCCTGGAAGGTCCAGTATCACCTGGCGCCGCCGCTGCTGGCCCGCCCGAAGCCGGGCAGCGACGTCCCTGCCAAGATGACCTTTGGCGCCTGGATGCTGCCCGTATTCCGCATGCTCGCGCCGTTGAAAACGCTGCGCGGCACCGCGCTCGACGTGTTCGGCTACACCGCCGAGCGGCGCCGCGAGCGCGCCTGGCGCGACAGCCATATCGAGCTGGCGCAGGAGATCGCGGCCGGACTGACTGCCCGGAACAAGCCGCAGTACGCGGCGCTGGCTGCGTTGCCGGAGCAGGTGCGCGGCTTCGGCCACGTCAAGCTGCGCAACCTCGACAAGGCGCTGGCCGAGCAAACGCGCCTGCGCGCTGCCCTGGCCGAGCGCGCCGCCGCGTAAGCGAAGCCGGCTCCATCGCCAGCGCGCGGACTTGCCGGCCCCGCCATTCCGGGCATTGCCCGAAATGACTCCCCGCGGACGCGGGGATCCATACTGAGCCTGCAAGCTGCTTCAGCATGGGTTCCCGCATTCGCGGGAATGACGGGATAGAGCTACTGTCGAGTGGGTGGCCCATCCGCTAGAATTGCACTATCGCAATTCCCGAAGCAGCCAATGATCCGTCGCATCCTCGCCAGCCTTGCGCTGGCGGTCCTGGCCGGCCCCGCGCTGGCCGCAGCCTGTCCCACGCACTACCTCCACGGCCGCCTTCCCGAGATCCGCAACCCCAAGCTTGCCGCCGCCACGCGCGAACTGTGCTACGGCGTCTTCGGCGTCGTCCACAGCGGAGTCACGCGCACACCCTTGTGGTCCGCCGAATACCTGCGCGCCGAAAACCTCGAGCTTGCCGGCGACCTCGAACGCAGGAACACCTTCCATCCCGAGAAGCGCCTGCCGCGGCGCGAGCGCGCCGAGTTGCGCGACTACGCGCGCAGCGGCTTCGACCGGGGGCACATGGCGCCGAGCGCCAACATGCCGACGCGCCGCACCCAGCACGAGAGCTTCACGCTCGCGAACATGGTGCCGCAGGACCGCGACAACAACCGCGAAGTCTGGGCCGGCATCGAAGGCGCGGTGCGCAAGATGGCGTCGCGCGAGGGCGCCCTGTACGTCATCACCGGTCCCGCCTTCATCGGCAGCAGCTTGCAGAAGGTCGGCAACGTCCTGGTCCCCACCCACCTGTACAAGGCCGTGTACAGTCCCAGGCATAAAGCCGGCGCCGCGTGGTTCGTCGAGAACAGGGCTGACGTCGCTGCGCGCATCATGACCATCGCCCAGTTGGAGCAGGCGATCGGCATCGACCTGATGCCGGCACTGCAGGTTGCCGCGAAGCGCAAGCTCCTGCGTGTCCCGCAGCCCAGGACGCGCAAGAAAGCGCCGGTGCAGAATGTCGCCATGGGCGCATTCTGAAAAAGGACCGTGAACGCATGAAACCATTCAAACCCTATGCCGACGAAGCGGATGTGCGCAGCGTTGGCGGCCTGCAAATTGAAAACCGCCTCGACCGCATCACCATCAGCGGCGCTGTCGACCTCACAGCGGACAAAGCGGGGCTTGCGCACGCGCTCGAGCTGCAGCGAATCATCAACGCCACCGTGGAGCGGCTCCAGTCCATGGATTTGCCCGCAAAGCTGCCCGAACCGCCGGTCACCCGCGTTCCCAATCCTTTCGAGTGACCAAAAGACCACAGGGGTCAGTCACCGCGCCACCCCGCCGGGGTCAGGCACCCAGAGAGAAAAGGTGACCTGACCCCAAGGTTGAGCGAGCGCAAAGGACGGGAGCGTTTTTGGGCTGCACCGGTATCAAAATCCGCGTTGATGGGAAACGGAAAGGCGGGAAGTAGCGGAATGTGCGCCCGGGGTCAGGCACCGCGGAAAACCGCCGGGGTCAGGTCTCTCCTCTGTGGAGGTGGCCTGACCCCGGGGTTGATGTAGCGCAGCTTAGTTGGCGAATGCCGCTGCGGCGGGGGTGATGACGATTGACTCGGGCTTGATGTTGAGCTTCATGGAGCCGATCACCTTGTCTTCAGCCAGGACGTCGGCACTCTTGGCGCCGTCGTACTTGATCGGGCTGAAGGTGTCCGATACCAGGGCTTGCTTCAGGCCGGCGGCGTCCTTGGTGATCATGACGACCGAGAGGTTTTTCGCCGACAGGTGCTTGCGGATGGCGGCGTTGACGTCGGCGGCGGTCATTTTCGAAAGGGCGTCACGCATCATCTTCGTGAACTCGGGGGTGCCGTACCACTGCGAGTCGAGTGCGTAGCCGAGCTGCTGGTCCTGCGTCGCAGTCATGACGAAGACGTTCTTCATCAGGTAGTCGCGCGTGGTGTCGAAGTCGGCCGGCGTGAGGCCGTTGTCGACCAGCTTGCCCAGTTCGAACAGGGCGATGCGCAGCGCCATGTGCGCGTTCTCAGGCGCGACCGGACGGATCCACACTTCGAACAGTTGCGCCTTGCGACCCAGGTTCGGGCTCGGGAAGAACTGGTACATCCCGCGCGGGAACGCTTCGATGTAGGCATAGTCGCCGTAGTTCATGCCGCGCAGTTCGCGGATCCGCTGGTACAGGTAGGAGCTCGATGCGCGATGTTCGCCGAGCCAGGTCTTCGCTACCCACAGGGCAGGGAAGTCAGGGTGCGAACGGGTGACCGTCAGTGGCAGGCCGAACGAAATCGCGGTCGCGCGCGTGTTCTTTTCGATGATCTCCACTTCCAGGCCGTTCGGCATGCCGCCCTGCGGCACGGCAGTCGCCGGCAGGCCGGGACCGGCCGCAAGGCGGGACAGTTCACGCTTGAGCGATGCGATCATCGCGTCGCTGACGTCGCCCGAGATGCCGACCCGGACCGCGCCCTGGATGTAGGCCTGCTTGTAGAAGGCCTTGACGTCGTCCAGCGTGATCGCGTCAATACCCGCCTCGGTGCCGAGTACCGGGTGCGCATACGGCGTGCCCTTGAACACGTTGACCTGCAGGCGCTCCTTGCCGAATTCCTCTTCGTTGTTGTCCTTGAGGTCGAGCACCAGCGCGTTCTTTTGCGCGTCCTTCAGGCGGCGGAAGTCTTCTTCGCGGAAGCCCGGTTCCACCAGCATCGGCATGGCGATGCCGAGGTACTGGTCCCAGTTGTCCTTGTGGGTCGAGCCGGTGAAAGTGGTCATCTCCTTGTCGGCCATGTCGTTGAAGCTGGCCGCCAGCGGGAACATGGCCTTGGTGATCTCGGCGATCTTCATGTCCTTCGAGCCGGCCGAGGCGACCATCGCTGCGGTCAGCGCGGCCAGGCCTTCCTTGCCTTTCGGGTCGTGCGCGGAACCGGCCGCGAAAACGAGCTTGAAGCGGATCTGCGGCAGTTTCGACTTCTGCACCAGCACGTCGAACTTGCCTTCGCCCGCCAGCGTGGCCATTGACGCCAGCTTCGGCAGCTTCGCCATCGCTTCCGGCATCGGTTCGCTCGACAGGGTGGTGACCACCATGTTGGCGTCGGTCAGGTACTTGTTGGCCGCTGCCTGCAGGTCTTCCGGCGTCAGCGAATCGACCAGGCGGTAGTAGTTGTTCAGCGTGCCGTACGAACGGTTGTAGTGAACATACGAGGCCAGCGTGCTGGCGATCTGCTCGGTGTTGTCGAGCGAGCGGATCAGGCCATACTTCTGCGCGGATTTGGCGTCGGCCAGCTCCTTGGCGGAGACGGGCTTGCTGCGCGCGTCGGCCACGGTCTTCATGATCGCGTCGCGCACGTAGACGGCATCTTCCAGCTTCTTGACGCGCGCGCCGATGGTGGCAAGCGTCGGGTCAACCCGCGCCGGGGTGAAGTCGAACAGCTGGTCGACCTTCTGCTCGTCCTGCACCAGCCGCTTGTACAGCGGCGAGGTGCGGCCGAACTGCAGCGACAGCAGCATCGACAGCGCGGCCTGGTCCTTCTGCTTGTCGGAGAAGGCAGGGGAGCGGAACGCGACCGTCACGAACGGCAGGGTTTTGGTCTGCCAGTTTACGTGGGTGTACACAGGTCCCTTTGCCGGCGGTTCGGCCGGCACAGCGGCCTTGTAGGTGCCGGGTTTCCACATGCCCCAGTATTTTTCGACCATCGCAATCGCCTTCTTCGGCTCGACGTCGCCGGCGATGATCACGGTGGTGCGCTCGGGACGGTACCAGCGGTCGAAGAAGACCTTGGAGTAGGCGTACTGGTTGGGCATGTCCTCGATGTCCTTGAGGAAGCCCATCGTGGTGTGCTTGTAGGTGTGCGTGCTGTACGCGGCGTTGCGCTGCGCTTCAAGCAGCTTGGAAATCGGGTTGGCGCTGTTCTTGTTGTACTCGCCCAGCACGGCGCGCGATTCGGTCTTGAACACGGACTCCGGATAGTCGAGGTGCTGGAAGCGGTCCGCTTCCACCTTCAGCACGGTCTCCAGGTCTTCCTTGGCGAAGGTGGTGTGGTAGTTGGTCAGGTCATCGCTGGTGTAGGCATTCTGGCGCGCGCCGGCCTTGGTGATGATGTCCTGGTACTTCTCGGGCGGATATGCCTTGGTCCCGCGGAACATCATGTGCTCGAAGAAGTGGGCGAAGCCGGATTTGCCCGGCTCGACCTCGTTGCGCGAGCCGGTCTGCACCGGGATCTGCACGGACACGATGTTGGGGAAGCCGGTCGGCACGACGATGACCTTCAGGCCGTTGGGCAGGGTTCTTTCCGTTGCGGTGAACGGCAGCACGTCGCTTTTCGACGGTGCCGGTGCGGGCGTGGCAGCCCACGCGGTCGAGACCAGCACTGGCAGGGCCGCCAGCACGAGGGAACTAATTCTGGGCACGTTGCCTCCTTATAATTGTTGGGCGCCCAAAGGATAAGGGAATCGCCCCGCAAAGGACAGCGCGTGCTGTTGTTTTCCAGATGTATGTATGGAATGCGCCATCCCCGCGCACACGGGGATGGCGGCAGCTCAGGCCATTTCGGTTTGCGGAAGGCTGATGCGGTTGCGGCCCAGGTGCTTGGCACGGTACAGGGCGGCATCGGCGATGGCGACCAGTTCGTGCGCTTCCATTTCGCCCGCATCGAGCGCCGTCGCGGCGCCGATCGACACCGTCACCAACCGCTGCGGCGACAGCGGATTGGGCAGGTGCATGAGTTCCACCCGGCGCCGGATGCGCTCTGCCACCACGGCAGCCCCTTTCAGCGATTCGTTCGGCAGGATCACGGCGAACTCCTCGCCGCCATAACGCGCCACCAGGTCGTTGGTGCGCATCTCGCTGGCCACGGCGGCGGCGATGCGGCGCAGGCAGTCGTCGCCGCCCAGGTGGCCATTCGCATCGTTGTACTGCTTGAAGTTGTCCACGTCGACCATCAGCAGCGACAGGGGCTGCTTGTGCCGCTGCGAACGCGCCCATTCGGCCTGCAGCGTATCGTCGAAGCAGCGCCGGTTGGCCAGTCCGGTCAGCGCATCGCGCCGGGCCAGCAGCTCCAGCGCTGCGCGCGCGTCGCGCTCGTCGGTCATGTCGCGCAGGGTCTGTACCACGGCGACCAGGCCACCCGCGTCGTCCTGGATCGGGCACGCGTCGGCGGCCAGGTAGCGCCGCTGCCCGGCGCGCGGCATGTCGCACCAGTTCTCGGCACGCAGGTGCGGTGCATGGCCGGCGGTCACGCAGGGCATGCTGTGGCGCGGATACAGGATGCCGATATCGTCGGTCCGGTTTTGGGCCACCAGGTCGGCCAGGGTAGGGCGCGGCGCCTGGTAGAAGCTGCGCCAGTGTTCGCTGGTGCCTACCATCTCGCCGGCCGGCACGTGGGTCAGGTCCTCGCATGCGCGATTCCAGATGACGACCTTGCACGCCGGGTCGATCACGAAGGCCGGCACCGCCAATCGTTCCATGAGCCGGTCCGCGAAGTCGTCAATACTGCTATTTATTAAGTTCATATGTTGTCCGATCGGCCGATGTTTGACGCACGGTAAGATTTGATTCTGATCCGCAATATTCGGTGGGTATTGAGCTTATGCAATTAATTGGCGCGCGGGATGGAAACGGTGACGCAGGTGCCGTTGCCACCGCTGCTATCGATGTCGAGGCTGCCGCCGGCGTCGCGGATGCGCTCGCGCATGCCGTGCAGGCCGCATGCCCCGGCCCGCAGCACGGTCCCGATCCCGATGCCATTATCCTGTACCCGTAGCGTCAGGGAATTCTTGTCGTCGGTATCCAGGTCGACCTGGACCTGGCTGGCCCTGGCGTGGCGCGCCACGTTTGCCAGCAGTTCCTGCAGTGTGCGGAATACCACGATGCCTGCCGTCGGCGTCACCTCGTCGAGGCGCGGGGCGATCTGCAGCCGGTGTCCGACACCGGTCACGCGGGAAAAATCGTCCAGCTGGCGCTGGACCGCGTCCGTCAGCCCCAGGTCGAGCGCCGGATTGCGCAGGTCATGCACGATGGTCCTCAGGGAGAGCATGGTGGCGTCGACATGGCGGATCAGCTGGTCGACCTGGCCGCCAAGCGGACCCGCGATGCTGTCGCACAGCCGGCTCAGCTCCAGCTTGAGCACCAGCAGGCTCTGGCCAAGGTCGTCATGGATGTCGCGGGCGATGCGTTGCCTTTCATGGTCGCGGACTTCACGGGCGGATTGCTTCATGGGCACTCCTTTTTGTAGGACCTGTCTTACAACATTACCGTTGCCATATGGAACTGACTTTGTGATATCGCAAGCTATCAGCGTTCGCGCCGATGCGGCGATCGCGTTATAATGTCCGGTTGATCGATTGCGGCAGGCGGCATACCAGTGACTTACAGCATCAAAGAAATGTTCTACACCTTGCAGGGGGAAGGCGCCCACGCCGGCCGCCCCGCGGTGTTTTGCCGTTTTTCCGGTTGTAACCTGTGGACCGGCCGCGAGGACGACCGCGCCAGCGCCATCTGCCAGTTCTGCGACACCGATTTTGTCGGTACCGACGGCGAAGGCGGCGGCAAGTTCCGTGACGCCGAAGCGCTGGCCGAACGGATCGACAGCCTGTGGCCACAGTCGCACCAGGTAAACAAGTACGTGGTGTTCACCGGTGGCGAGCCGCTGCTGCAACTGGACGCGCCGCTGATTGACGCGATGCATGCGCGCGGCTTCACCATCGCCATCGAGACCAACGGCACGCTGCCGGTCCCGCCGGGCGTGGACTGGATTTGCGTCAGCCCCAAGATGGGCTCGACCCTGGTGGTCGAAAAGGGCAACGAGATCAAGGTCGTCATTCCGCAAGCTGGCCAGGACCTGGCCGCTTACGAGCAGCTCGAATTCGACAATTTCTTCGTGCAGCCGATGGACGGGCCGCTGGCCGCCTTCAATACCAAGCTGGCGATCGAGACCTGCAAGAGCAACCCCCGGTGGAAGCTGAGCATCCAGACCCACAAACTCCTACAGATTCCTTAAGCATGCTGACCATTACCCGCAAACTCGAATTCGATGCCGGCCACCGGATTCCCGACCACAAGAGCCAGTGCCGCAACCTGCACGGCCACCGCTACACGCTGGAGATCACCCTGGTCGGCAACGTCATCGAGCAGGAAGGCAGCTCGGACAACGGCATGATCATGGACTTTTCAGACATCAAGGCGCTGGCCAAGCAGCACCTGGTCGACGTTTGGGACCACGCTTTCCTTGTGTACGAGAAGGATGCGCCGGTGCGCGACTTCCTCGCCTCGATGCCGGACCACAAGACGGTGGTGATCGACCGCATCCCGACCGTGGAGAACCTGGCGCGCACCGCCTGGGACATCCTGCGCGCGGCCTACAAGGACCGCTATGGCACCGGCCTGCACCTGCACAAGCTGGTGCTGCATGAAACGCCGAACTGCTGGGCCGAGATCGTTGAAGACGCCTGAACACTTCATGCGCCTGGCGCTGGCCGAGGCTGAGAAGGCCTGGGCGCTGGGCGAAGTGCCGGTGGGCGCGGTAGTGGTGCGCGATGGCGAAGTCATCGCCACCGGCTTCAACCAGCCGATCGGCAGGCACGACCCGACCGCGCATGCGGAGATCGTGGCGCTGCGCGCCGCGGCGGAAAAGCTGGGCAACTACCGGCTGCCGGGCTGCGAGCTGTACGTCACGCTCGAACCATGCGCCATGTGTTCGGGCGCCATGATGCACGCGCGCCTGGCCCGCATCGTCTTCGGTGCGCCGGACCCGAAAACCGGCGCCTGCGGCTCGGTGGTCGACATGTTCGCCAACGAGACCCTCAACCACCACGCCGAGGTTGAAGGCGGGGTGCTGGCCGAAGAAACCGGCAATATGCTGAGGCGTTTCTTCGCGGAACGCCGCGCCCTCGCAGCCGCCGCCAGGCGCGCACCGGAAGCCGGTCCGGACTAAGCAAGATTGCGAAAACTGGTATCCTCGATTTCGATGATCGGGGAGGCCGCTTTGCAACGACGTTCCGCTAACTATCCCGTTTGGCCGATGCCCGGCGCGCCTGCGTGCACGCCGGCACAGTCGGCCTGTGCCGCTCGCGAAAGGTGCGCCTGATGGACTACCTGAGCGGCCTGAACGCCAGCTTCCTGCACCTCGAAACGGCCGCAGTGCCCATGCATGCCGGCAGCCTGATCCTGCTCGACGTACCGAACGAGCGCAGTACCGCCTACCTCGACGAGCTGCAGCGCCACGTCGCGGCTCGCATGCAAACGGTCGCGCTGTTCACCCGCAAGCTGCAGACGATTCCGTTCAGCCTGTCCAATCCGGTGTGGATCACGGACGAGAACGTCGACCTGGACCACCACGTGCGCAGCCATACGCTGCACGGCGATGGCAGCATGGCGGAGCTCGAGCGCCTGGTCGCGACGCTGCATGCGATCCCGCTCGACCGCGGCCGCCCCCTGTGGGAACTGCACCTGGTCGACGGCATGTCCGATGGCAAGCTGGCGCTGTTCGCCAAGGTCCATCACGCCGCGCTGGACGGTATCGGCGCCACCGCGATCTTGCAGGCGCTGGCGGACCCGGTGCCGGGGGAAGCGCATGCGCCGTCAGAGGCAAAGACCCCGGACGGGCACCCGGGTGCAGTGTCCCTGCTGGCCTCATCGCTGTCACACGCGCTCGGGCAGGCGTTCGGCATGGCGCGCCAGCTGCCGCACGGTTTGCGCACACTGGCCTCGATGCGCGGCCTGCCGTCGGCCGCGCCGCGCACGCCTTTCAATGTCACTATTACCGCCGAGCGCTCGTTCACTACCCTGCAGCTCCCGCTGGACGAGCTGTCGCTGGCCGCGCGCGCGTATGCCGGCACCGTCAATGATGCGCTGCTGGCGGTTGTCGACGGTGCCTTGCGCCGCTACCTGCAGGCATCCGGCCCGGCCCCGACGGGCGCGCTGGTGGCAGCGGTACCCGTCAACCTGCGCGATCGCGGTGATGGGCACCTGTCCAGCCAGGTCAGCCTGTGGCGCGCCGAACTTGCCACGAGCATGGCCGACGCCGGGGCGCGCATGCGCGCGATTGTCCACAACACCCATGCGATGCGTTCCGGGATCGCGACCTTGCGCCAGCTGGTGCCGGCCGATTTTCCGGGCGTCGGCGTGCCCTGGATGATGGGTGGCGCGGCACTGGTGGCGGAACGCACGCGGTTGGCGGAGGCCCTGCCGCCGGCCGCCAATGTCATCGTGTCGCACGTCTCCGGCCCGGCCGAACCGCCGCACATCGCGGGCGCGAAGGTACTGGCGACCTATCCGGTCTCCATCGTGGTCCACGGGTTGGCGCTCAACGTCACCGCGCAAAGCTGCTGCGACATGCTGGACATCGGCATCGTGGCGGCGACCAGCGCGGTTCCCGACCTGCAGCGCATCGTCGACAACCTCAGGGACGCACATGCCGAACTGGTGGCTGCCGCGCGTTCGATCAGTCCCGGCAAGCCTGCAAGCAAGCACGCTACCGGCGAGGCGGACATCCGGCCCGGTGGCGGCGGCAAGGCCGTGTCCGCGGCGGCGAGTGGCGAAGCGTCAGCGCCGGGTGCGGCTGGCAGCGCCGGTGCGCACCGCCGCAATGCCGGGGTGGCGCCAGCTGCGGGCCGCAGCGCCCGCAACAAGCGAGGCTGACATGCCGATCGCCAAGGCCAACGGCATCGAGATCGCCTACCAGACGGCTGGCGATCCGCGCGGTACGCCGCTCCTGCTGATCATGGGACTGGGGATGCAGCTGACGGCGTGGCCGCATGACTTTGTCGAGGGGCTGGCGGAACTGGGCTTCTATGTAATCCGTTTCGATAACCGCGATTGCGGGCTGTCGACCAAGTTCGACGCGGCGGGAACGCCCAGCCTGTTCTTCACCTGGCTCAAGTCGCGTATCGGCTGGCGCATGGGCGCGCCCTACCTGCTGGACGACATGGCGGACGACGCCCTTGGCCTGCTGGACTGGCTGCGCGTGCCCCAGGCCCATGTGGTCGGGGCGTCGATGGGCGGCATGATCGCGCAGGTGCTGGCTGCCCGCCACCCCGAGCGCGTGCTGAGCCTGACCTCGATGATGTCCACCACCGGCCGGCGCTCGCTGCCGGGTCCGGGCCGGGCGGTGCGCGAGGTGCTGATGCGCGCACCGCGCCATGCCATCAACCGGCGCGGGGTGCTCGATCATACGGTCGAGGTGCTGCAGGCGATCGGCAGTCCGGCCTATCCGACCGCGGAACCGGTGTTGCGGCGCCGGGTGGCGATGTCGTTCGAACGCAATGTGTGTCCGGCCGGGGTGCTGCGCCAGCTGGTCGCCATCGGCGCATCGGGAGAGCGCTGCGCGCTGCTGCAGGGGCTGCGCGTGCGCACGCTGGTGATCCACGGGGCGGCCGACCCGCTGGTGCCGCTGGAACACGGGATCGATACGGCCAGCCAGGTCGAAGGGGCGCAGCTGGAGGTGATCGAAGGGATGGGACACGACATCCCGGCGGCCCTGGTCGAGCGGCTGGTTGCCTTGATCGACGCCCACGCGCACGGTAAGATGATGTTTGACCCCATCGTCCACCTCTTCGAAAAACAGTGATCCTCCAAGATATCGGCATCGCCATCGTGGCGCCCGGCGGCTGCGCGCCTGATGGCGAACAGGTTGCGCGCGGCGTGCGCTGGCTTGAGGCGCAAGGCGCCATCGTCCACAACTACTACGACCACGATGCCCGCTACCAGCGCTTCGGCGGCACAGACGAGGCGCGCCTGGCGCAACTGCACGACGCCGCGCGCGATCCGGACGTGCAGGTCATTATGGCGCTGCGCGGCGCGTATGGCGTCAGCCGCATCCTCGACCGCGTCGACTTCGGCCTGCTGGCATCGTGCGGCAAGATCCTGAGCGGCTACAGCGACATCACCTCCCTGCATATGGGCTTGCTGGCGAAAGAGGGCGCGATGAGCTACGCCGGGCCGATGCTGTACGGGGACTTCGGCAAGCCGGACCCCGTTCCCTATACCGTCGAGAGCTTCGCGCGCTGCCTGCGCGGCCCCACGCAAACGGTGGAAGGCGAGGGCGCGGGCAACCCGGTGCTGGACGTGTCCGGCCCGGTCTGGGGCGGCAACCTGGCCATCCTGTCGCACCTGTGCGGTACGGAATACCTGCCGAACGTGGAAGGCGGCATCCTGTTCATCGAGGACATCAACGAGCATCCCTACCGCATCGAGCGCATCATGATCCAGCTGGATAACTGCGGCATCCTGGCGCGCCAGAAGGCCGTGGTGTTCGGCGCATTCACCGATTATCGTCTCGGCGCATCGGATAACGGTTACGACTTCGATGCGATGCTGGCCTGGCTGCGCGAACGCCTGCCGGTGCCGATCCTGACCGGGCTGCCGTTCGGCCACGTGCCGGTACGCGCGACCATCCCGGTCGGCGCCCACGCAAGGCTGGCCTGCGATGGCCAGCGCTTCACCCTGACCATGAGCGGCTACCCGACACTGCCACATGCCTGAACTGCTGTCCCCCGAAAGCTACTACCGCGCCACCGCTGGCTCGACCGACTATCCGCCGCTGGCCGGCACGCAGGATGCGCAGGTGTGCGTCATCGGCGGCGGCTTCGCGGGCCTGGCCACTGCCTGTGCGCTGATGGAACGCGGCCAGACCGACGTGGTCCTGCTCGAATCGCAGCATGTCGGCTTTGGCGCATCGGGCCGCAACGGCGGCTTCGTGTTCGGCGGCTT
>DASWYE010000019.1:0-23980 GCA_036405115.1 Telluria sp.
CTTGGCTTCGCGGATGATGTGGCGCGCGACGAATTCCGGGGTGTCCTCGAACATGTGGATGAAGCCGTGCAGCTCCTTCAGGATGTCGTTCGGGATGTGGCGGCTGGTGCGGGTCTCGCCGTAGATATAGATCGGGATGTCGGCGTTCTTGTGGCGGATTTCGCGCACGAACTCGCGCAGCGCGGCCAGCGCGAAGTCGGTTTCGTCGATCGAGCCGCCGCCGAACTCCTCGTCGTCGATCGACAGCACGAACGCCGAGGCGCGCGACTGCTGCTGCGCGAACTGCGACAGGTCGCCATAGCTGGTCAGGCCGACGACTTCCATGCCTTCTTTCTCCATCGCGGCGGCCAGCGCGCGGATGCCCAGGCCGGAGGTATTCTCGGACCGGAAGTCCTCGTCGATGATCACAATGGGAAAACGGAATTTCATGGCTAGCCTCCAAAGCAAAGCGCCATGAGGGAAGCCCACAATAGGCTCGCGCTCACGGCACCAGAAAACAGGATGCGGATTGTCGCAGAAATGCCTGCAATCCGGTGAAAAAATTTCAACCAGCCTAACCGGAATCCGGCCCCGGCTGTCGCACAGCTCAGCACGCCTACGGGCGCCTGGTGTAGGTCACGAACGCATAGTCGCACGCGTTCGACTCGGAATAGAACGTTTCGCGCGCAGTCTCGACCCAGCGCGCCGGGTCGGGGCGCGGGAAGAAGGTGTCGCAATCGAAGGTCTTGTCGATCTCGGTGACGATCAGTTGCTCGACCAGGTCGAGCGACTCGGCGAATACCTGGGCGCCGCCGATGATGAAGGACGGCGAGCCGATCACCTCGCGCAGCGCTTCCTGCAGCGAGCCGACCGCCAGCACGTTCTCGTGCGACCACTCGCGGTTGCGCGTAATGACGATGTTGCGGCGGTTGGGCAGCGGCCTGCCGATGGAATCGAAGGTCTTGCGCCCCATGATGATCGCATGGCCGGAGGTGACGCGCTTGAAGTGCGCCAGGTCTTCCGGCAGGTGCCAGGGCAGCTTGTTGTCCACGCCGATGCCGCCGGCCTTGTCCACGGCGACCACGATCGACAGCAGGGGCATGGGCAGGTATTCGGTAGTCAAGGTAGGGATGCCATTCAGTTAATAGTTCGCCTCATTATAACGGCTCCTTACCGCACACCTGATCCGTGTAATCCGTTTCTTACATGCTAACAGCCTGCGTACCGATTCTCCCCTGAAACCTCGCCCCACATAATCACGGTATCGAACAATAGGATGAGCTAATGGAACGTCTTGAAGTGGAAGCGACGGCAGCGGCGCCATGCGCCCCGCAGGCGGCGGGCGAGCGCGCGCTGTTCTTCGCGCTGGCGCACGATCCGGCCGGGGCGCGCGACGCGGCGCGCTCCTTCCTGGATCGCAAGCTGGGCGAGGCGCGTACGCTGCCATCGGACATGCCGCAGGACCCGGCAGTGCTGGGCGAATGGATCACCCAGCGCACCGACGACGTGGGGGAGCAGTACCGCACCTATCTCGCTTCGCGCAAGGGCGGCGCCCCGCGCCTGTACTTCCCGACCCGGGCGGCTGCGCTGTCCTTCATCCGCCACGTCGCGCCGACCAAGCTGGTCGACGGCGCCTGGCTGTACGGCCTGCTGGAGCAGTGGGCCAATCCGGATTTCCATCCGCTGATCCGCACTTACCTCGAGGAGCTGGGCGACGGCCTGCCGGACAAGAACCACGTGGTCATCTTCCGCAAGCTGCTGTCCACCCATGGTTGCGACCATTGGGAGGAACTGCCCGACCATTATTTCGTGCAGGGCGCGATCCAGCTGGCGCTCGGCCATGACGCAAAGCGCTACCTGCCCGAGATCATCGGCTACAACCTCGGCTACGAGCAGCTGCCGCTGCACCTGCTGATCACTTCCTACGAGTTGAACGAGCTGGGGATCGACCCCTACTACTTCACCTTGCACGTCACGGTGGACAACGCCGCCAACGGTCACGCGCAGAAGGCGGTGCAGGCGCTGCGCCAGCTGTTGCCGCTGGTGGGCGACCGCGCGCAGTTCATGCAGCGCGTGGTGGACGGCTACCGCCTGAACGACCTGGGCGCCAGCACCACCTCCGTGATCGCCTCGTTCGACATCGAGCGCGAGCTGTGCGCGATCCTGCAGGCGAAGGCGGTGGTGGGCAAGAACATGCATTCGGATTACTGCCGGGTCGAGGGGCGCTCGGTCAACGACTGGCTGTCCGACCCGTCCCAGGTGCCCGGCTTCCTGCGCGCGATGGAGTCGTCCGGCTGGATCAAGCGCGGCGAGCCGGTGGCGAACAGCCGCTTCTGGGGCCTGGTGCACGGTGAACGGGCGCAGATGTTCGGCGTCTTCTCCAGCTACGAGCAGCAGGTGCTGCGCGACTGGATTTCAAGCCGTCCGGAAGCGCCGGCGCGCAGCTTCCGGGTCCAGCAGCGCAGCCTGGAGGAGCTGGCCCAGCACCGGCCGCGCAACGAGCGCCAGCCGCGCAGCCTTTTGCGCCATCACGCGCAGGAGCCGGAATACAAGAATGAACTGCACCTGCTCGAAGAGCGTGTGGCGTCGGCCGGCAGCAAGTCCGACATCATGGCGATCCTGCTGCCGCTGCTGGCGCCGTCCACGCACCATTCCGCGGCCGGACTGATGGCCACGCGCATGTTCTCGCGGCTGCTGGACGCATAGGAATCCATGGATAAGGAACAGGACGCGTCCCACGGCCACCTGGTGATCGTGGGAGGCAGCGAGGATCGCGAGGACGACAAGCCGATCCTGTCGCGCTTCCTCGAACTTGCGGGCGGCGCGGATGCATCGATTGCGGTGATCACCGCGGCATCGAGCATTCCGCATGACGTTTATCCGGTCTACGAGCGCGCCTTTTCCGACCTCGGCGTGACCAACATGATCCCGGTGCACCTGTCGACCCGCGCCCAGGCGAACGACCGGGCACTGGCGGAGGCTGTCGGCAATGCGAACGGCATCTTCATGACCGGTGGCGACCAGCGCCGCCTGCTGGCGACCATCGGCGGCACCGAGCTGGACTCTGCGATGCACAAGGCGCTCAAGCTGCGCGGCGCCTGCATTGGCGGCACCAGCGCGGGCGCATCCGCCATGTCCGGCCACATGCTGGCGGCGGGCCAGGTCGGCCTGCACCCGGAGCTGGGCTCGGTCCATCTGGCCGCGGGCCTGGGCTTCGTGCAGCGCGTGGTGATCGACCAGCACTTCTCGGAGCGGCACCGGCTTTCCCGCCTGCTGACCGTGGTGGCACAGAACCCCTACTTGCAGGGCATCGGCATCGACGAGAACACGGCGCTGGTCATCGAGCGCGGCGGCGGTATCGAAGTGCTCGGCGCTGGCGCGGTCACCATCGTGGATGGCCGCAACATGATTTCCAACGTGGCCGACGCGGAGGACCGCTCCTGCCCGCAGCTGGTGGACGTGCGCCTGCACCTGCTGCCGGCCGGCACCCGCTTCCAGGCCGGAGGCGAGGGCAGCAACGTGCCGGCACCGCTGGAAGACGTCTTCCGAAACCTCATCCGAAGGAACCCGATTTCATGAAGCTGATCGAGCTGCGCTTCCTGCGCGGCCCCAACCTGTACGCCGATTCCCCGTGCATGCTCGCACTGGTGGACACCATGGCCAGCGGGGCGCATGCGCGCACCGCTGCCTCTGGCATCCAGCGCACCGTCACGGAGCTGCAAGCGCTGGCCGGCGTGCCCGCCACGATGGGATGCGTGAGACCGGTGGCAGGGCGGCCTCAGGAGTTCCGGATCATTTGCGGCTTCCAGGACGAGCAGGTCGCCGAACGCGCGCTCGACATTGCTCTGGAGCTGGCCCAGGCCGGCCAGGCTGCCCCGCTCGCGCTGCACGGCGAACTACTGGCGGCGATCGCGGAACGCAATCGCCGGCCCGCCCGTATCGCTGCGGCCATCGCTGAAGCGCGCACGCGCGGTATCCCGGTCATCGGGATGGATGACGGCGTCGTGCAGTTCGGCTGGGGACGACAGCAGGTCAGGGCAGGTGGCGACGACGTGGCGACGCTGCCTCCAGGCGACGGGCGCATTCCGGTCATCGCGGTTACGGGTACCAACGGCAAGACCACGACGACCCTGCTGATCGCGCATGCCGTCCGGATGGCTGGCCGCACGACCGGCGTGACCACCACCGAGGGCGTATTCATTGACGGCCAGCGCATCGTCCAGGGCGACTGTACCGGCTACTGGTCCGCCATGGACGTGCTGACCTCGCGCAGCGTCGACTTCGCCGTGCTGGAAACCGCGCGCGGCGGCATCCTCAAGCGCGGGCTGGCTTTCGACCGTTGTGACGTCAGCGTCGTGCTGAACGTCTCGGCCGACCACCTTGGACTGGAAGGCGTGGACACGATCGAAGACCTGGCCGAGGTAAAGGGCGTGGTGGCCCGCTCGGCGGCCCGGGCGACCGTGCTGAACGCGCGCGATCCCCAATGCGTGCTGATGGCGGGGCGCTTGTCGCCCGGGGTCGAGGTGATCTATTTCTCGATGGATCCGGACCATCCCGTGCTGCTGCGCCACCTGGCGCAGGGCGGGCGCGCGGTCTACCTGGACGATAGTTCGCTGGTCGTGGCCGACGGCACGCTCCATGAAGAGCTGCTGCGGGTCGAACAGATGCCCATTTCGCTGGGCGGCCGGGCGCGCTACAACGTGGCCAATGCGCTGGCGGCGGCCGCCGCGTTGATGGGAGCGGGCTTTGCCAAGCCGGATATCGCCGCTGGCTTGTCCAGCTTCGTCTCCGATGGGCGCAGCAATCCGCTGCGCACCAATGTGTTCGACGTGCAGGGCGTGACGGTGATCGTCGATTATGCGCATAACACTGCCGCTTATGCCGCGCTGGCGGCGACGGCGCGCGCACTGGGCAAGGGCAAACTCGTCGGCGTTGTCACTGCCCCCGGAGACCGGCGCGACAGCGACCTCGAGGAGATCGGCGCCACCTGCGCGCGGGATTTCGATGAAATCGTCGTGTACGAGTCGCAAAGCCGCGGCCGGACGATGGGCGGAACGGTCGAAGTGCTGGTGCGCGGCGCGCATGCCGGCGGCGGGCGTGCCGCGATCCATGAGGAATGGATCGATATCGACGCGGTCAGGCGCGGCCTTTCCCTGTGCGCGCCGGGCGACGTGATGGTATTCGCCTGCGGGACCAGCCTGGCCACCTTCGTGGAAGCGCTGCGGCTGCCCGATCCTGATTCGGCCGAGCGTATCGCCGCCTCCATCTCCTGACGGTGGTCATCCCCGCGTACGCGGGGACTCATGCTGAGCATCTCCTCGCGGTGAACCGGCTGTATCTACCAGCGTTTTCAGCATGGGTCCCCGCGTTCGCGGGGATGACGGGTCAGTGGCTACGCAGGGGCAGGGCGCGCATGGGACGCATCTCGCCGCCTTGGGGGTTTTCCATCACCACAGTGGTGGCGGCCGGTGTCATCGTCACACCCAGGTCGTCGAACACGCGGCGGGCGCCGATCAGGATCGCCTGCTGCGTGTCCATGAACAGCGCATAGGCCGGGTCCAGCATGAAGTACACCAGCTCGAACTCGATCCAGTTCAGGTCCAGCGCCTTCAGGTGGGCGCGGTCGAAGCGCACCTGCTTCTGCCGTTCGACCACCTCGCGCAACGCGGCGGGCACCTGTTCGGCCAGTTCCAGCGGCGTGCCGGGATTGAGCCGCAGCGAGAACTGGACCCGGCGTTCCCTCATGCGCTTGTAATTGCGCACGGTGTTTCTCAGCATCTCGGCATTGGCAATGACCACCTGCTCGCCGCTGTCGGCGCGCACGCGGGTGGTCTTCAGTCCGACATGCTCGACGGTGCCGGAAAAATCGGCCACCGCGATGTAGTCGCCCACCTCGAAAGGCTTGTCCACCGCTATCGACAGCGACGCGAACAGGTCGCCCAGGATGTTCTGGACCGCCAGTGCGATCGCAATGCCGCCAATGCCCAGGCTGGCGATGAAGGTGGTGACGTTGATGCCGAGGTTCGACAGCATCGCCAGGAAGAAGATGATCCACAGGGCGGTCTTGAGGGCCCAGATCGTGAGCGTCTGCGCCACGCTGGCCGGCGAGTCCGGGGAGCGCGTGCGGCGCCTGAAGTAGCGCCGCGCCGAGAAGTCGATCGCGTGCGAGACGTACATCGCCAGCTGGGCGCCCAGCGCGATGAACCACAGGTTGCGCACGCGCGCATCCCACGGGACCGGCAGCTCCAGCATCGACAGGCCGATCAGGATCGAGGTCGCGAAGACCGCCACATTGCTGGTGCGGGCCAGCGTTGCCTTGATCAGCTGGGCGGCCGGGCGGTCGGCCTTGCGCTCCTCGAGCTTGCACAGCCGCCTGCGCACCAGCGCAAGCAGCGTGTGGATCACGATGAAGCTGAGGATGGCCACGCCTAGCGCGAACAGCGCATTGGCGGGATGGATTTCAACGTCTGCGAAGTATTTCTGCCATTCCAAACGGGCCTCCTTTCGGCGCGTTGATCAAATGGTGGTTTCGACGGTGAGGCGCTCGGCGATATCGGGCAACTGCGGACGCACTGCCTCGATCAGCTCCGACAGCGAAGAGCCGCAGCCGAATACCAGCACATCGCCGGGCCGGCACAGCGACAGTCCGTGGCGGATGGCTTCGTGCACGTCGAGCCGGCAATGCAGGCGGTCCGGCTGGATGATGCTGCGGCGCGCGCCGGACATGATCAGCGCGGCAGTCTCGCCGTCGTTGCGCCCGCGGTTCTCGGTTTCATACACCACCATCTCGTCGAAGCCGGCGGCGCAGGTCATCCCGATGGTCACCAGGTCCTGGTCGCGCCGGTCGCCCGGGGCAGCCACCACGCCGACCAGCTGGCCGGCGGTCATGGTGCGCGCGGTCTCGGCCAGCGCCGAATACGCGGCCGGGTTGTGCGCATAGTCGACGATCACGGTCACGCCGTTCACGTCGAACACGTTCGAGCGCAGGGGATTATGGCGCCCGTCCGAGACGAAGTCGCACAGGCCTCGCTGGATGGCTTGCGCATCGAAGCCGGTCGCGAACAGTGCTGCGGCGGCGGCCAGTGCGTTGGCGATGTTGTAGCGCGCATGGCCGTGCAGGGTGACCGGCATCGTGCGCACGTCCAGCAGTCCGTGATGGCGCTGCCCGTCGGCGAACACCAGCGAGTTGTCCTGCAGGTAGGTGGCGCGCCCGCCGCGCTCCAGGTGGCGCAGCAGGACCGGATTGTCCGGGTCCAGCGAAAAATAGATGATTTCGACGCCTTCGCGCAGATTTTTCCCGATCGCGACGCAGTTGTCGTCTTCGGCATTGAGCACTACCGCGCGGCTGGCCGAATCCGCCACCACCGCCTTGACGCTGGTGAGCTGCTGGACCGTATCGACGCCGTCCATGCCGAGGTGGTCCTCGGACACGTTCAGCACGATCGCCACATCGCAACGGTCGTAGCCGAGGCCGCGCTTGAGGATGCCGCCGCGCGCCGTTTCCAGCACGGCGAATTCCACTTCCGGCGCCGCCAGCACGCTGCGCGCGGAATGGTAGCCGGTGCAGTCGCCTTCGTTGATCATTTCGCCGTTGATGAAAACGCCGGACGTCGTCGTGACGCCGGTGGTCAGGCCCGTCATGCGCACGGCGTGGGCCGCCAGCAGGGTCGTGGTGGTCTTGCCGTTGGTGCCGGTGACGGCGATGACGGGAATGCGGCCGTTGCCGCTGCCGAACAGCGAGTCGACGATGGTGCCGGCCGCATCGCGCGGCGTGCCGCTGCTCGGGTAGTGGTGCATGCGGATGCCGGGGGCGGCGTTCACCTCGATCACGCCACCGCCCTGGGCGGCCAGCGGTTTCGAGATGTCATCGCAGACGATGTCGATGCCAGCCACGTCCAGGCCGATGGTGCGCGCGGCCCGGATGCACAGCGTGCGGGTCGATGCCGGCAGCAGGTCGGTCACGTCTTCGGCTGTGCCGCCGGTGGACAAGTTGGCGTTGCCGCGCAAGGCGACGGTGACACCGGCCGGCGGCACGTCATCCAGGCCGAAGCCCTGCTTGCGCGCTTCCTGCGCGGCCAGGTCGTCCAGCGGAATTTTAGTCAGGATGTTGGTGTGCCCGGTGCCGCGCGCCGGGTTGGTGTTTTCCAGTTCTACCAGCCGGCGGATCGTGCTGGCGCCGTCACCGGTGACCGATGGCGGACGGCGCCACGAGGCGGCCGCCACTTTGCTGCCCGCAACCAGTACGCGGTAGTCGCATCCGGTCAGATAGCGTTCAACGATCACGTGGCGGCTGTAGCGGCGGGCGTTCTCGAACGCCGCCTGCACCTCGTCCGGCGTGGTGCAGGTGGTGGTCACGCCCTTGCCCTGGTTGGCGTCCAGCGGCTTGACGGTGACCGGGCCGGCGAGGCGGCGCGCGACGCGCAGCGCATCGGCTAGTTCGGTCACGGTGTCGCCATCGGGCACCGGCACCCCGACCTGCTTGAGCAGGGTCTTGGTCAGCTGCTTGTCGCTCGCGATCGTCACCGCGATGCTGTTGGTGGCGCCGGTGGTGGTGGCCTGGATGCGGCGCTGCTTGCTGCCCCAGCCCAGCTGGAACATGTTGGCGTCCTCGGTCATGCGCTGGAACGGGATGCCGCGCTTGCGCGCCGCTTCCAGCACCGCCGCGGTGCTGGTGCCGATCGCGCAGCGCTCGGCCAGGCGGCGCAGGTCGGCCAGCCGTCCTTGCAGGTCGAAGTCGCGCCCTGCTGCCAGCGCCTCGATCAGCGCCAGGGCGATATCGAAGGCCATCGCCACCACCTTCTCGGATTTGTAGGCGCATACCACGCGGTACAGGCCGGGTTTGCCGCGCACCTCGCGCGCACGGCCGTAGCCAACCTCGTTCCCGACCAGGCATTGCAGCTCCAGCGTCAGGTGTTCTGCGATATGCGCCATGTAGGTGCCTTCGCGCAGGCGTTCAATGAAGCCCCCCGCGTGGCCGACGGAGCAGCGGTGCTCGTACAGGGATGGCACCATCGCGACCAGCCGGTCGGTGAAGCCTTCGATATGGGAGGAGGCGACGTCGTGCAGGGACTGCAGGTCGATAATCGCCAGCATGCATGGCTTGCGCGCGTACAGGTTCGGGCCGCGCAGGAAGCGCTGTTCAACAATCTTCATGGTCAGAAAATCCGTTTGGTAACGTTATTCAGGAATTCGGCAACGGGCGCGGGCACTTTGCTGTCGCGTTCGCGGTCGCCGGTGAGGAAGTGGCGTGCGCCGGCAGGCAGCAGGTGCAGGCGCACATCCAGTATTTCGGGGCATTCGTCTTCGCCGACGTCGGCGACGTCGGAAATCATCTGGCGGCAGTCGACGATTGTCACGGTGCCGCAGCCGACCACTTCCAGGCCCTTGCCGCGCTCGATCACGAGGGCGGTGTCCTCGTCGATGCCGATGCCCATCAGGTAGGGGTTCTGTGCGATCACGGTGAGCAGTCGCGGCAGGCGTCCGCGTTCCGAGAAGTGCTGGTCAATGATCACTTTCTGCACCAGGCCGAACCCGGCGCCGAGCTTCACACTGCCTTTTTCATGCTGGCCTTCGCTGAGGCCGGCCGCCAGCATATGGCCGGACATTGCGGAAGCGCCCGCGCTGGTGCCGGCGATGCAGGCGCCGCGCTCGCAATAGGCCGCGTGCATGGCGGCGTCGATCGCGGTACCCCCGAGGATCGAGAGCAGGCGGCGCTGGTCGCCTCCGGTCATGAAAATCCCCTTCGCGGAAGCGATCTTGCGCACGATGTCCGGGTCGTTGGCTCGTTCGCGCGACTCGAGGTGGATGTGCTCGCGGTTGTTCACGCCGAGGTCGGCGAAGGCGTCGTCATAGACCTGCCACATGGCGTCCGGCTCGCCGCTGGCCGCGGTGATGACGACGATCTTCTCGTCGGTGCCGCCGGCCAGTTCGACGAAACGGGACAGTACCTGCTTGTCGCCCTCGCGGTCTTCGTGGCCGCCGATGATGACCAGGTGGCCCAGATTTGCTGCGCTGTGCTTGCTCATTGCTGGATGACCTTCGCCCGGGGCATGGATTTGTTTGCGTGGCAGGCCGCCTCAGTACTGGTCACGGCGATCAGTCCGACCTCGATGTCCCTGTCGAATAGCTCAATGCCCTTCTGCAGCGCTTCCTGAAGCGGCATGCCACCTTCGATCCAGCCGTACACGCGAAATGCCAGCAGCTTGCGGATGATCTGTTCGCCGATGCCGGTGGCGGCCACCGCGCCGAGCGGGCCTGCATAGAATCCGCTGCCCATCATGGCGGTGTCGCCGATACGCCCCAGCAGCGCGGGGGAGGCACCGCCGGTCGAGCCGGCAACGGCGAAGTTGCCATCCGCATCGCGTACGACCGCGCCGACGGTGTCGGAGCCGCAGCCGTTTTCACGTGCGAAGCCCTTCGGCACCACGAAGTTCCAGTATTTTTCGTATTCCCCGCCTTCGACCTGGTTGATCACCTCGTGCTTCATGACCTTGTCGAGCATCTCGCAGTGGGTCTTGCGGGCCTGTTCGGTCGGCTTGTAGTAGAAGCGGTGGCCCATGACGCGGGCGAACTGGGTGGCGCCGTCGCAGGCGAGCGCCACGTGGGGCGAGCTGGCGACGTCGCGCGCCACCAGCACCGGGTTCCGGACGAATTTGATCGACGACACGACGCCAAGCGTGCCGCGCGAATCCATCACGCAGCCGTCCAGGTTGATGGTCTCGCCGTCCAGCGCCAGTACGGCGCCCGTGCCCGCATTGAAGCGGCCGTCGTTTTCCAGGCTGACCACGGCGGCAACTGCCGCTTCCAGCGCGTCCTTTCCGGTATCCAGTTGCCTGACTGCCGCTGCGGCCGCAGCGTCGCATCCGTCAGTGTAGTGAAGCGGCTCGCCCACGCCGCCGTGCACCACGACTGCGTATCCATTTCTAGTTGTTGCCAATTGGCTCTCTCCGATGAGTCGCGGTTGTGCCACGATTATCCAAATAACATCAGGCTGCAGATATCGGTTGCGTCGCCGTGTCACTGTAAGAAACGGCTTACAAAAGGGTAAAATGTTCATTCGAGCAAAGTAGTCCCAGCCATCAAGGAGAGCGACTTGGAACAGCAGTACCTTGCCCTACTGAACGAAATCATGACCACCGGCATCAGGAAGGGTGACCGCACCGGCACCGGGACGCTCTCTGTGTTCGGGCGCATGTACCGGCATGACCTCAGCCAGGGTTTCCCTCTGCTGACCACCAAGAAATTGCACATCCGTTCGATCCTGCACGAGCTGCTGTGGTTCCTGCAGGGCAGTACCAGTATCGGCTACCTGAAGGAGAACGGCGTGACCATCTGGGACGAGTGGGCGACCGAGGCGGGTGAACTGGGTCCGGTGTACGGCGCGCAGTGGCGCGCATGGAAGGGCGAGAACGGCGAAACGATCGACCAGGTGGCCAACCTGATCGAGGGGCTGCGCAGCAACCCGAACAGCCGCCGGCACATCATCAATGCCTGGAACGTGGCTTACCTGCCGAACGAGAAGATGAGCCCGGTAGCCAACGCGCAGGCCGGCAAGATGGCGCTGCCGCCGTGCCATGTGATGTACCAGTTCTGGGTAGCCGACGGGAAGCTCAGCTGCATGCTGACGCAGCGATCGGGCGATACCTTCCTCGGTATTCCCTACAACTGCGCCAGCGTCGCGTTCCTGACGCATATGGTGGCGCAGCAGTGCGACCTGGAGCCGGGCGAGATCGTGCATTCGATCGGCGACATGCACCTGTACTCGAACCATATCGAGCAGGCGAAGCTGCAGCTGTCGCGCGAGCCGCGCGCACTGCCACGGCTGGTCATCAAGCGCAAGCCGGATTCGATCTTCGACTACAGGTTCGAGGATTTCGCGATCGAGGGCTACGATCCGCATCCCGGCATCGCCGCACCCATCGCCGTATAGTCACCTCCTCATCCCCGCGTCCGCGGGGATGACGGTTATGGCGGAATCGGCCAGTTTATGGCGGATTCCGCCAAATTCAGTCGACCGGAGCCCCCCGGCTGTTGCTGACTTCATCGGCACTGACCAGCGTGCCGGCGTTGCCCCAGCTGGTGCGGATGAACGACACCACCGCCGCCACTTCCGCATCGCTCATCGCCACGCCGAACGGCGGCATGCCATACGGCCGCGGATTGCCGCCGGTACTGGGCGGGAAGCCGCCATTCAGCACCATCCGGATAGGATTGATGGCCGACTGGCCCGCCAGTGAGCGGTTGCCCGCCAGCGGCGGGTAGATGCGCGGCACGCCTTCACCGTCCGCCCCGTGGCACTCGGCACAGTGCTTCTGGTACAGCGCCGCACCCTGCTTGAGCATCGCTTCCGCATCGGCCGGGACGAAACGGCCGGCCCGGGGCTGTGCCGCCGCGGTCCTCGGCAGCGACTTGATGTAGACCGCCATCGCCCGCGCATCGGCCGGCGTCAGATGCTGCAGGCTGCGCGCCACCACTTCCGCCATCGGTCCGAACACCGCGCCGCGTTCCGCGACGCCGGTATGCAGCAGGTCCGCGAGCTCCTCGATACTCCAGTCGCCGGTACCGGTTTCCGACGTCAGGGAGGACGCGTACCAGTCCTGCATCGGGATCATTCCCCCGGCCAGGTCGTTTTCGGCCAGCGTGCCGCCGAGCGCATCGCGCGCGGTGTGGCAGGCCGCGCAATGGCCCAGCCCCTGCACCAGGTAGGCGCCGCGGTTCCATTCGGCGCCACGGGTTTCCTGCGGCGTGAACTCGCCCGGCGTGAAGTACATCCGGCGCCAGAACGCCAGCAGGATCCGGTTGTTGTAGGGGAAGCGCAGGTCGTGCTCGCGGTTCTGCTGTCTTACGGCCGGCACGCTGCGCAGGTACGCGTACAGGGCGTCGGAGTCGGCTCGCGTGACCCTGGTGTAGCTCGGATAAGGGAAGGCCGGATAGAGGAAGCTGCCGTCCTTCGACTTGCCGTTGTGGAGCGCGCGCCAGAAGTCGTCCGCGCTCCAGCTGCCGATGCCGGTTTCGTTATCGGCGGTGATGTTCGAGGTGTAGATGCTGCCGAACGGAGTGGCGATCACGCGGCCGCCGGCGTTGACCTTACCGCCACGGGCGGTGTGGCAGCCCATGCAGTTGCCGGCCAGTGCGAGGTATTCGCCACGGCGGACCTGCACGGCGGGATCGGTCACGGCTACTGATTTCTGCTCACTGCCCGGTTCGCTCGCCGTTTCCAGCACGACGATCGCGAGCGGAACGAGCACCACTACCGCAAGTGCGGCCAGCAGGATGGTTTTGATGAGGCGTGTTTTCTTCATGGCTGAACGGTGCCGCAAGGGATTGGCAGGCTGATGGCGACGGGTGGCGCGGGGCGCATGTCTGTCGCGACCGGCTGGGACGCCAGCCAGGCCGAGGCGGCGCTGATCTCGTCCGCTGTCAGTTTCTGCGCGATCTGCGCCATGCAGTCTGGCGCGGCCGCCTTGCGCGCGCCATTCCTCCACGCGCCGAACTGCGCATTCAGGTAGTCGCGGGGCAGCCCCAGCAAGCCCGGAATCGCCGGATTGACGCCGGTGAGCTGCTGGCCATGGCAGGCCATGCACGCCGGGATGCCGCGCGCCGCGTCCCCCTTCAGCACCAGCGCACGGCCTTGCTCCAGTATCTTCGGCGCGACATTGACCGGCGCCGGAGCCGGGTAGGGCGGGTGCAGGTTGGCATAGTACGCGGACAGCTCGGCCAGGTAGGCGTCGGACAGGTGCGCCACCATATAGGTCATCAGCGGGTACTGGCGCCGGCCTTCGCGGAAGTTGAGCAGCTGGTTGTACAGGTAGCCCTGCGGCTTGCCAGCGATGCGCGGGAAGTAGCCCTCCTGCGTGGCGCGGCCTTCCTTGCCGTGGCAGGCGGTGCACGCGAGGGCGCGCTGGGCGATGGTGTCCTCGACCCGGGGTCCCTGGCGGGCATGGGCCGGCAGCGATATCGCTGCCGCGGAGATCGCCGCGGCGATGGAAAGTGTTCTGTACATGCGAGTTCCTGCAGTATGAGTTGGCGCCCGATATTGTCGTCTGGCGGGTCGGATATGAACAGTAGCAGTGGGAACCCGTTTTCACATATCAGTTGCTGTGCGTACAGCGACACCCGTGCTGCGAGGCCGACTGATATGCAAATCCGGCGCTCGCCTGCCACTGTTTTGTTTATGCGGTACCATGGACAATTGATGGGTGTTACACCATCACTCATCAAGGCCAGGCATGGACAAGGAACCCAAATCCACGATGCGCACGCTCCCCGACACCTTCAAGGCGATTGCCTGGTCCTTCATCGGCCTGCGCCGCAAGCGGGACTTCGACAAGGACGTCGGCAATATGAATCCCTTTTACGTTCTGCTATGCGCGCTGGCTGGCCTGGGCCTGTTTGTCGGGACGCTGCTGGCAGTGGTGCATTCAGTCGTCAGCTAGCCACCAGATGAAACGCTACGAAGCGCTCGCCGAGGAAATCGCCCAGTCCATCCGGACCGGGGTGATGAAGCCCGGGGATCGCCTGCCATCGGTGCGCCAGTCGAGCGCCAGCCGTGGCGTCAGTCCTTCGACCGTGTTCGAAGCGTACTACCTGCTCGAAGCGCGTGGCCTGGTGCGGGCGCGCGAGCGTTCCGGGTATTACGTGCTGGGTGGCGCCAGGGCGCTGCCGCCGGAACCCGAACTCGCATCGCTCCCGGATGGCGGCAGCACCACCGTCGACGTCAGCACGCTGGTGTTCGACGTGCTCAGCGCGACCCGTACCCGCGACGTGGTGCCGTTCGGATCCGCCTTTCCGAGTCCGCTGCTATTCCCCTTGCCGCGCCTGGCGCGCTCGATGGCGTCCACGGTGCAGCAGATGGACCCGTGGAGCACCGTCGACGACCTCACGCCTGGCAACGCCGAGCTGCGCCGCCAGATCGCGCTGCGCTACCTGGCCGATGGCATCCACGTGCACACCGACGAGATCATCATCACCAACGGCGCGCTGGAAGCGCTCAACCTGTGCATCGAGGCGGTCGCGCGCCCGGGCGACACGGTGGTGGTGGAGGCGCCGTCATTCTACGCTTCGCTGCAGGCGCTGGAACGACTGGGCCTGAACGCGGTCGAAGTAGGAACGCACCCGCGCGAAGGCATCGACCTGGACGACCTTGCGCTGGCGATCGCGCGCCACCATCCGAAGGCGGTCTGGCTGATGACCAATTTCCAGAACCCGCTAGGCAGCCAGATGCCGGACGAAAAGAAGCGCGCGCTGGTGGAACTGCTGGGCAGGCACGGTATCGCCTTGATCGAGGATGATGTCTACGGTGAACTGTACTTCGGCAACCGGCGCCCGCCGCCGGCCAAAGCTTTCGACAGGAATGGCCTGGTCATGCATTGCTCGTCGTTCTCGAAATGCCTGGCGCCGGGATACCGTATAGGATGGGCAATGCCGGGCCGTTTTACCCAGCAGGTGGCGCGGCTCAAGCTGACGACCACGCTGTCCGCTTCCGCTCCCGCGCAGGCTGCACTGGCCGATTACCTGATGCACGGCGGTTACGACAAGCACCTGCGCCAGTTGCGCCATGCGCTGTCGGTGCAGCAGGGCGCGATGATCCAGGCGGTGGCGCGCCACTTCCCCGCCGGCACGCGCGCCACGCGCCCGGGCGGCGGCTACTTCCTGTGGGTGGAGTTGCCGGGCGGGGTGGATGCGCTGGAACTGCACCGCCAGGCACTGTCGCTCGGCATCAGCGTGGCGCCGGGGCCGATGTTCTCGGCGCACCGCAGCTTCGGCAATTGCCTGCGCCTGAATTACGGCCATCCGTGGGACGCGCGCAGCGAGGACGCGATCGCCACGCTGGGCAGGCTGGCCGCCACCGGAATGAACAAGGCTGCATCGGCATCAACATCGGAATAACAATGACCTGAAGGGGCTGCGATGTTTGGATTTACTGCACTTGAGCTGGCACGAATACAGTTCGGCTTCACGATTTCGTTCCACATCATCTTCCCGGCGATCACGATCGGGTTGGCTTCCTACCTGTTCGTGCTGGAAGTGTCCTGGCTGCGCACCCGGCAGGAGCGCTACCGCGACCTGTACCACTTCTGGCTGAAGATCTTCGCGGTCAATTTCGGCATGGGCGTGGTGTCCGGGCTGGTGATGGCCTACCAGTTCGGCACCAACTGGAGCGCGTTCTCCGAGTTCGCCGGCAGTGTGACCGGCCCCTTGCTCGCCTACGAGGTGCTGACCGCCTTCTTCCTGGAGGCCGGCTTCCTCGGCGTGATGCTGTTCGGATGGAACCGTGTCGGCCCCGCGCTGCACCTGGTCGCCACCGGCATGGTCGCGCTGGGGACCCTGATCTCGGCTACCTGGATCCTGGCCTCGAACAGCTGGATGCAGACGCCGCAGGGCTATGCCATCGAGGGCGGGCGCATCGTCCCGGTGGACTGGCTGGCGGTGATCCTCAACCCGTCCTTCCCCTACCGGCTGCTGCACATGAGTATCGCGGCCTTCCTCGCCACCGCATTGATCGTCGGCGCGTCGGCAGCGTGGCACCTCCTGCGCGGCAACGACAACAAGTCGATCCGCACCATGCTGTCGATGGCGATGTGGATGCTGGCCATCGCGGCCCCGATCCAGGCGGTGGTGGGCGACTTCCATGGCCTGAACACGCTTCAGCACCAGCCGGCCAAGATCGCCGCGATCGAAGGCCACTGGGAGCACCTGCCGGAAGGCGAAGGCACGCCGCTGGTCCTGTTCGGCTGGCCCGATATGGAGCAGGAGAAAAACCACATGGCGGTCGAGGTGCCGCGCCTGGGCGGCCTGATCCTCACGCACGACTGGAACGGCAAGGTCCCGGCGCTGAAGGACTTTGCGCCGGAAGACCGGCCGAATTCGACCATCGTGTTCTGGACCTTCCGCATCATGGTCGGGCTGGGGCTCCTGATGATCCTGCTCGGCTTCTGGAGCCTGTGGCTGCGGCGCGGCGGGCGGATGTACCAGAACAGGCTGTTCCTGCACGCGGCCAAATACATGGGCCCGGCCGGGCTGGTCGCCATCCTGGCCGGCTGGTTCACCACCGAGATCGGCCGCCAGCCATGGGTGGTCTACGGCGTGATGCGCACCAGTGAAGGCGTGTCGGCGCACGGCGCCGAGGCGCTGGCGTTCACGCTCGGGCTGTTCATCATCGTGTACGTGTTCGTGTTCGGGGTCGGCACCGGCTATGTGCTGCGCCTGATCGGCAAGGGACCGGTGCCCTTCGAGGGGAGCCGGCCGACGCCGGGCGGCCCGGGCAGCCGCCAGCAGCAGATGCGCCCGATCTCGGCGGCGCAGGAGGACATGCGCATGCAGGACTTGGACATCCAACCTGGCGAGAGGAGCTGACATGGGTATCGACCTGCCACTGATCTGGGCGATCATCATTTTCTTCGGCGTCATGATGTATGTCGTGATGGACGGCTTCGACCTCGGCATCGGGATCCTGTTCCCGTTCGTGCGAGACCGGCACGAACGCGACGTCATGATGAATACCGTGGCGCCGGTCTGGGACGGCAACGAGACCTGGCTGGTGCTGGGCGGTGCCGGCCTGCTGGCGGCGTTCCCGCTGGCGTACTCGGTGGTCCTGAGCGCGTTGTACCTGCCGCTGATCCTGATGCTTCTGGGACTGATCTTCCGCGGCGTCGCCTTCGAATTCCGGTTCAAGGCGCCGGAACGCGAACGGCATATCTGGGACAAGGCCTTCATCGGCGGTTCGATCGCCGCGGCCTATTTCCAGGGCGTGGCGCTGGGGGCGTTCGTGCAGGGCATCCCGATGCGCGGCCTGGCCTACGCGGGCGGGCCGCTCGACTGGGTCGCGCCGTTCCCCTTGTTTACCGGAGTCGGCGTGGTGCTGGCCTACGCGCTGCTGGGCAGTACCTGGCTGGTGATGAAGACGGTCGGACCGCTGCACGAACGCATGGTCCAGGTCACGCGGCCGCTGACCTTCGCGCTGCTGGCGGCGATCGCCGTGGTCAGCGTCTGGACGCCGCTGTCGGACGAGCATATCGCGCAGCGCTGGTTCAGCATGCCGAACATCTTCTGGTTCGCGCCGGTGCCGCTGCTGCTCGGACTGACCATCCTGGTGCTGGTACGCAGCCTGAAGCGGGAGCCGCGCGTGACCCCGTTCATGTGCGCGCTGGCGGTCATCTTCCTCGGCTACACGGGCCTGGCGATCAGCATCTGGCCGAACATCATACCGCCACTGATCTCGTTCCGGGAAGCCTCTTCGCCGCCGCAGAGCCAGGGTTTCGCGCTGGTCGGGACGCTGTTCATCCTGCCGCTGATCCTGGGCTATACGGCCTGGTCGTACTACGTCTTCCGCGGCAAGGTGACGGGCGATGAACACTACCACTAAGCGCAAGCTGTGGCTGGTGCGGCTGGCGTGGATGGCGGGGATCTGGCTGGCCAGCGTCGCGGCGCTGGGTGTCGTGGCCGTGCTGTTGCGCCTCCTGATGGGCGCCGCCGGCATGTCCGTCCCCGACCGCTAGCCGCGTCCACCACCGCCAGCTCCGTCATCCCCGCGTACGTGAGAATGACGCGTAACGGCAGCCGGAATGACGGTCAGGCGCGCAGCGCGGCGTCGAACAGCGTAAATGCGTGCCGCACCATCTCGTCGGACAAGGTGAGCAGATTGTCGCCGACGTATAGTTCGACATAGCTGGTGCCCGGCAGGGCAGCATGGGCCGCCCGCGTGAACATCCAGATGCCGTGTTCGCGCGCCAGCTCGTCGCGCAGCGCCAGGGCGCGGTCGCGCGCGACCGGCAGGTGCAGGTGCAGCATGTTCGCTTGCGGGCTGGCCGGGTTGACGCGGATGGCAGGGAAGTCGCGCAGCAGCTCATACAGCCATTGCGTGCGCTCGAAACAGGCAGGCATGGCCGCCAGCCGCTCGTCGAACTGCATGGCTGCTGCGACGACGTATGGCGTCCGGTGGATCACATTGCCGCCTTCGCGCCGGAACCACTCGGCGGCACGGCCGATGAAGGCCGCGTCGCCCAGCAGCATGGCGCCGCCCAGGCCGCCGATCCCCTTGTACATCGACACGTAAGCCGAATCGAAGCCGGCCGCGATCTCGCGCGGCGTGCGCCCAAGGGCGGCCGCGCACTCCCACAGCCGCGCGCCATCCATGTGCAGGTGCGCGCCGCGCTCGCGGCAATGCTGCTTGATCGCTTCCATCTCGTCCCATGACGGGTTCTGGCCGCCGATCTCGCGCATCGGCACTTCCATGGCGACGGCGCCGATGCGGTCGGGAATAGCGGCCAGGTCGGCCGCCGTCCATGGACGATAGCGGTCGCCCACCTGGAGCGCCTTGAAATGGCCCAGCAACTGGTAGTTGGAGCGTTCATGCACGATGATGTGCGAGGTCGGGTGGAGGGCGACCAGGCCGGACATGCGCTCTTCGCAGGCGAGGCGCAGCGCCGTCACCTGCGCCATGGTGCCCGTGATGCAGAACACCGCGCGTTCGAACCCCAGCAGGCTGGCGACCTTGCGCTCGAAGGCTTCGATGGCCTCGCCGTTGCCATACACATCGTGTTCGATGCCGTGGCGCGCGCACCATTCGGACATCAGGGCAAACATCTCGGCGGGAGGACGCGCGCGATGCCCCGGCAGGACCGTATGGCAGTCGCGCTGCAGGCTCATTGCACTTCCTGCGGTGTGACGTGCACCGAATGGAACTGGAGCGCCGCCAGGTTGGCGTAGATGCCGCCGAGCGCGACCAGCTCCGAGTGGGTGCCGGTTTCCACCACCTTGCCGTCTTCCAGCACGATGATGCGATCGGCCCGCTGCACGGTCGCGAGCCGGTGCGCAATGATCAGCGTGGTGCGGCCTTGCATGGCGTTTTCCAGCGCGCCCTGGACCAGGCGTTCCGATTCGGCGTCCAGCGCGCTGGTGGCTTCGTCCAGCAGCAGCAGCGAAGGGTTCTTGAGCAGGGCGCGGGCGATGGCGATGCGCTGCCGCTGGCCGCCCGACAGGCGCACGCCGCGCTCGCCGAGGAAGGACTGGTAGCCCTGCGGCAGGCGCTCGATGAACTCGTGCGCGGCGGCCATGCGGGCTGCCTGGACCACTTCCTCGTCGCTGGCACCGGCGCGGCCGTAGCGGATGTTTTCCATCGCGTTGGCCGAGAAAATCACGGTGTCCTGCGGGACGATGCCGATCGCGCCGCGCAGGTCGTGCAGCGACAGGGTGCGGATGTCAGCGCCGTCCAGCAGCACCGCGCCCGATTGCGGATCGTAGAAGCGCAGCAGCAACTGGAACAGCGTGGTCTTGCCGGCGCCGGAAGGACCGACCACGGCGACGGTTTCTCCCGGACGGATCGACAGCGACAGGTGCGACAGCGCCTGCGTCTCCGGACGCGACGGGTAGGAAAAGCCCACGTCGTCGAGCATGATCGATGCACCCTGCGGCGAACGTGGAGGCAGGGCCACCGGGTGGGCCGGTTCCTGGATCGGCGAATGCACGGCCATCAGTTCCTGCAGGCGCTCGGCGGCGCCGGCGGCGCGCTGCAATTCGCCTGCCACTTCGGCCAGCGCGCCCACCGAGCCGGCCGAAATGGCTGCGTACAGGATGAACTGTCCCAGGTCGCCGCCCGTCATGGTCCCTTCGATCACGGCGTGCGCGCCCAGCCACAGCACGAACACGATCGCGCCGAACACCAGCAGGATCGCCAGCAGGGTCAGGGTGGCGCGCGCCCGGATGCGGCGCATGGCGGTGGTGAAGGCGTCTTCGATGGCGGTCCCGAAACGCTGCGTTTCGATCTGTTCGTGGGTGTAGGCCTGCACGGTCGGCATCGCGTTCAGAATTTCGCCCGCCATGGCGGAGGTTTCCGCGAGCCGGTCCTGCGAATCGCGCGACAGCTTGCGCACGCGGCGGCCGAACAGCACGATCGGCAGCACCACCAGCACCAGCAGGCCGATAATGATCGAGGCCAGCCTTGGGCTGGTCACGAACAGCATCACCAGGCCGCCCAGGAACATCAGCGTATTGCGCAGCGCCTGCGAGACATTGGTGCCGACGACGGTCTGCACCAGCGTGGTATCGGCCGTCATGCGCGACAGGACTTCGCCGGTCTGTGTCGTTTCGAAGAATTCGGGGCTCTGGCGCAGTACGTGGCGGTACACCGCGTTGCGGATGTCGGAGGTGATGCGCTCGCCCAGCCACGAGACGGTGAAATAGCGTGCCGCGGTGCCGGTGGCCAGCAGGGCGGCCAGCCCGAACAGCGTCAGGAAGGTGGCGTTCACGTTCTGGATGCCGTGCGCACCGGCGCCGGCGCCGAAGCCCTGGTCGATCATCTGCTTGAAGGCGGCGGGGATCGCCAGCGTGGACGCGGCGGTCACGACCAGCGCGACCAGCGCGAAGATCACCTGTGCACGATAGGGGCGGAAAAACGGTGCGAGGCCAAACAGGCTGGAAATGCTGCCCTTGCGGTCCTGGTCCTGCGCGGTGGAGCTGTTTGTCATTGGTTCTGCTGCTTGTTTTTTAAAGTTGTAGGGGTTCGACATAGCCCGTCAATTCGAGGTAACCCTGCCCGGCGCGCTTTCCGTCGCGCTCGACCGTCACCGCGCCTTCCCAGTACACGGCGCCGGTGGAGCGGCGCGAGTCCAGCTCCTGGTCGTCCTGCAAAGGCCGGATCTGCCAGCGCACCGAGCCGGTCCGGAGCTCGGTCGCGACCGGATACTCGGCATTCGTGCGCGGTGAGCGCCAGTGCGCGCGCGGCGTAAACACCACGTCATCGGGCGCGAAACGGGTAACCCTGCCGGATGCGTCGCGCAGGGCTGCATGCGCCCATAGTTTACCACCTTGCCTGCCGCGGATCTGGAAAGCCATCAGTGCGGAGCCGTCGTCGAGGTTCAGGCCGATCCAGTCCCAGCCGACGGCGCGCGGGTCGAGCGCCTCGCTGGACCATTCGTGGTCGAGCCATGCGCTGCCAGTCACCGCCCCGCGCGAAGTGGTGCCGGTGACAGACAGCTGAGGCTCGCTATAGTAGTAGCTTGCCTGCGCGGGCCGGGGACCCTTGCGCGAGTACCCGGCGTCGCCCTGCAGCAGCAGCGGCTGGGTGGGAGCCAGCCGCAGGTCCAGGCTGAACTCGCGCGCCCGAAGGCGCACGCGGTAGGCGCCGCCGGCTTCGCGCTGCATGGTCCAGTCATCCAGGCGGATGTCGGTATCGCCGGTCCTGGCGAACACCAGCCCGAAACCCTCGCGGGCGCTGCGCTGGTCGTGCAGCAGGCGGCCGGAGGCAGGGTCCGAGAGCGCCGCGTGCCCGATCACCAGCTGCTTCGCCGCGAACCGGCTCGGGTTGCCTTGCGCCAGGCCGGTGGCGCTGCGGAAGAAGGTAACCTGGAAACCGAGCGGCTTGTCATCGGCCGTCTTGAGCCAGCCGGTGACGTACCACCATTCCGTCTTGAACGCGGGATGGGACCCGAAGTCGCGCGGGAACTCCAGTCGATGGCCCGGCGTCACCGGTGCGAACGCGGGCGCTGCTGCGCACGCCTGCGCCACCACTACCAGGACCGCGAGCAGCCAGCGCAGCATCACCAGTCCTCCCGCACCGCGCGCAGCGGGCCGCCGGATAGCGCGAACCGCCCCGATACCAGCGCGGCTGCGACCGATGCCGCGACCAGCGCCGCCGCCACGGATCCAAGCAGCTCCCAGGGCAGGTGCAATTCCATGGTCCAGTGGAAGGACTGCGGATTCACCACGAACACGAGCACCAGGCTGATGGCGAAGCCGAGCGCAAAGCCGCAGGCGACGCCTAGCAACGCCAGCAGCAGCCCCTCCATGGCCAGGATCCCCAGCACCTGGCCACGCGTCACGCCCACATGCCGCAGCATGCCGAATTCGCGCGCGCGGGCCAGGGTCTGCGCCGAGAAGGTGGCCGCCACGCCGGACATGCCGATCGCGATGGCCACCGCTTCCAGCAGGTAGGTCACGGCGAAGCTGCGGTCGAAGATGGCAAGGCTCATGGCGCGGATCTCGCCCGGTTCGCTCAGCTCGAGCCGCGCGCCGAAGGGTAGGGCCCGCAAGCGCCCGATCACCTCCCCGGCGTGGGCGCCATCCTGCAGCCAGAGTGCGGCGTCGGTTGCTTCCAGGTCGCCGGTGAGCCTGCGGTAGTCCTCGGCCCGGATCTGGATTGCGCCGAACTGCCGCGCATAGTCGCGCCACACGCCGGCGACGAAAAAGCGCTGCGTCGCGCCGCCCACCGGCAGTTCGATCCATCCGCCTGCGCGCATGCCGTACAGGTCGAGCATCGCCTCCGATACCCACGCCGGCATGGCGCCCGCCGGGACAGCCAGCGACGGGGCGGTAAGCGGCATGATGTCGCCGGGCCTGCCCGGGTCGATCGGCCGTGCCAGCAGCGCCACCGGCGGACGGGCCGCATCGAGCGACACCTGTCGCATGCGCAGGAAGTTCACGCGGGCCACGCCCGGCAGCGAGGCGATCGCCTCCTGCTCGCCCGGGCCAAGTGCGGCGGTCGCGCCGCCTGACGCCGTGCGCACGTAAACGTCGGCGGGCAGGACCTGCACCAGCCAGGCATCCACGGAATCGCGGAAGCTGGCGACCATGATCGCCATCGCCACCATCAGGCTGAAACTGGCCAGCACGCCGCCCAGCGCAATCGAGGCCTGTCCGCTGGCATTGGCCAGCCGTGCCAGCGCAAGTCCCGGCACCGGCCGGCCGAACCTGCCCCGCGCCAGCACGTGAAATAGCGCCGCGGCGATGCGAGGCATGAGTGCGATGGCGCCGACCAGCATCAGCGCGATCGCGATGTAGGCGAACAGCGGCAGGCCGCCCACCGGCGGCGCCAGCGTGAGCAGCGCGCCGCCCGCCAGCAGGAGCAGGCCGGGCCATGCGCGCGCCAGGCGGTTGAGCGCGACGTCGCCCGCTCCGGACTTGAGCGCAACCGCCGGGGCGGCGCGCGCGGCCTCCAGTGCCGGCGCCGCGCAGCCCGCCAGGGCCACCACGGTGCCAAGTGCGAAATACCCTGCGGCCGCGAGCG
>DASWYE010000020.1:0-4126 GCA_036405115.1 Telluria sp.
GCACAATCCGCGCCGATCAGCCAGCACCGAGTCGCTTCATCGAAGTTCTCACCGCCAGCGGAATGCGCCCACCGGGCCCCCACTCGCTCCGAGAACTCGATGAAACTCCTGACCCTCGCCATCCTGTCGGCGTTGTCCGCCGGCGCGCACGCGGCTGACATCGCATCCTCCGATGCTCCCGCCCCGACGTCCACGACGCCGCTGGCCAATTCGCCGGAATACCTCAAGCCCACCACCCTGGACACGCTGAAAGTCGTGGGCCAGCGCCTGTTCCCGTACCAGGAAGGCATGGTGCTCAACGAGCGCTACATCGAGGACCAGGTGAAGGGCAACAGCGACATCGGCACGCTGCTGCGGATCAACCCGAACGTGCAGTTCGACGATTCCGCCTTCGCGTCGTCCAACCGCATGGGCGAGATCCGTCCCGCCAACATCAGCATCAACGGCGGACAGTACTACCAGAACCTGCTTCAGCTGGACGGCACCAGCTTCAACAACGACATCGATCCGCAAGCCACCAATCCGCACGATCTGGCCGACGTGCCCAGCGCCACCCAGGGCATCGCGCTCGACACTGAGCTGATCGGCCAGTTGACTGTCTACGACAGCAACGTGCCCGCTGCCTTCGGCGGCTTCAGCGGCGGCGTGGTGGATGCCGAGAGCCGGAAGGCGCGCGACACGCTCGGCGGCAAGGTCTCGTTCCGCATGTCGCGTTCGGTGTGGAATGAGATCAATCTTCCGGAAGGCGATGACATCTCGCAGTCCTCGATGTACACGAACCAGCCGGTGTACGACAAATACCGGCTCTCGGCGATGCTTGAAGGCCGTACCGATGCCGGCGTGGGCTGGATCGCGAACCTCATCCGCACGCGCTCCGACATCCCGCTACGCGGCTACTCAGCGGGCAACGTCAGCGTCAGCGACGAGTTGGTGAAGGAGCAGCGCCGCGAGAACACCAGCGCCAGCGTGAGGCTGGACTGGGCCGGCGACGGCATCACCCTGTCGGGCAGCTTCACGCATGCGCCGACGGACGAGCGCTACTTCACCCAGAACGCCAAGAATTCGTACTTCGACCTCAAGCAGGGCGGGCCCGTCGGCAGCCTGCGCATGGGACTGGATGTCGGCGCATGGGACCTGGATCAGGTACTGAGCTACAGCGACCTGGAGAGCTCCCGCCGCGTGCCCGATGGCGTGGACTACTGGAAGGCCTGGGCCCGATCGCCCGCGTACGACTGGGGCGTCAACAACAGCAGCTTCGAGGGCAACTGGGGCGACATCGACCAGCGCAACCGGACCGTCGGGTACGCGCTCACCGCGCGTCGTGATGCGCTCCAATGGGGTAGCAGCCGTCACGCGCTGCAGTTCGGCCTGCAGTATCGCGATCGCCTGGGCACCTATCACCGCCTCAACGACCATTACAGCTTCCTGAGCCCTGGCCGGACGACGTCCTGCACCGATGCCAACGGCGTGGTCGACACCGAGGCGTGCTCGCTGTCGCCGGTCTACACCACCGTCAGCGGCACCGGCGGCGTGGTCGCAGGACAGGGCCAGTTCTTCCGCACGCGCAACATCTACTCCGCGGGCTACTTCGAAGTGAAGCTCAAGGAATGGGGCGTATTCGCCGAAGACGACATCCGGCTGGGACGCTGGAGCTTCCGGCCCGGCATCCGCGTGGACGGCGACGACATGATGGACAAGACCACCGTGGCGCCGCGCTTCGCGATGTCATGGGACGTGCTGGGCAATCAGGATACGTTGCTGACCGCCGGCGCCAACCGCTACTACGGCCGCAGCTTCTTCACCTACAAGCTGCGCGAAGGCCGGGACAACCTGCAGACCACCTATACCCGCACGGCGCCGTCGCTGCTGTGGTCCCCCAGCCGCACCTACACGGCGAACAACCGCTTCGAGACGCTCGACATTCCATACAGCGACGAGCTGAACCTCGGCATCAACCAGCGCTGGGCCGGCCTGGATTTCAACCTGAAGCATGTCCGCCGGGACGGGCGCGACGAGATCCTCCGCCGCCGCGTCGCGAGCGACGACACCAGCGGCTACTACTCGGCCAACGTCTACGAGTACATCAACGCCGGCCGCAGCCGCAGCGACACCAGCACGCTCAGCGTCGGCCTGCAGCGGCCCTTCACCTGGCGGGGCAGCGAAACGCACGCGCAGTTCGCGTTCGACCACACCGACGTGCGCCGCAACTACGTGGACTACGAAAGCAGCTACACGGACAGCGCCTACAACCGCCTGGTCCGCTACGAAGGCAGCGTGATCCACGCCTATGAACTACCGCAGGCGAGCTACAACCGTCCCTGGACGGCGCGCCTTTCCACCCAGACGCGGCTGCCGGCATGGGGGCTGATGTGGAGCAACTTCCTGCGCTACCGCGCCGGCTTCACCGGCTTCACCGTCACGGGCGCGGAGGATTACCAGGGCGAAACGATCGACGTGATCGAAAGCTACGACGCACCACGCACCTTCACCTGGGACACCACGCTGGAATACAGCCTGGCCCTGCCACGCCAGCAGGAAGCGTACGTGCGCGTGGAGGCCATGAACGTCTTCAACCGCCGGAATCCGCTGAGCGGGAGCATCAGCACCACGTCCTACTACGAGCCCGGCCGCAGCTACTGGCTGGAACTGGGCTATCGCTTCTAGGCCATGACGAGACGCGCACGATGAAGAACCCGTCCTTCGTCCCGCACTGGCTGCTGTGGTGCCTGCCTGCCGCCGTGTCGGTGCAGCTCGTGCTGATGCTCGCGGCTTCCGGGCCTCATGCGACGTGGCGTGGGAGCGGCTACACGGCGGCGATGGCGGCATGCACCGTTGTCGCCGGCTGCGCCGGCCTCTGGGCCCTCTGGCGCCTGCGCGATTGGCCGGTCACGTTGCGCTTCTTCATCGCGCTCGTGCAGGCACCCTTGCTGGCCGGTGCGTTGTTGATGGCGGGGGCCTGAGCATGCGTCGCTGGGCGCCCGCACTGGTGTTCCTGCTGCCCGGTTTTCTGCTCGTGGCGGCGACCGCCGCGCAATCGCCGATGAAGGGCGCGGCAGCGGCGCCCTCCATCGGCGAATGCCGCCAGCGTATTGCCGTCAGCGCGCCTTCGATGGATGCGGTGTGCCTGCGCCGCGTCTATGCATTGCCCATCGCCGAATGGCCTGCACCCACGGTCGACGCGGGCGCGGCATGGCAGGAGCTTGCGCCGCTTCCCGACACGCCACCGGTGCCTGCGGACAATCCCCAGACGCCCGAGAAGATCGCACTGGGGAAGCGGTTGTTCGAGGATCCGCGCCTCTCGCGCAGCGGGCAGATCGCGTGCGCGAGTTGCCACGACCGGCAACTGGGCTGGGGCGATGGCCGCAGCGTGTCGTTCGGTCACGACCGGCAGGCGGGCAAACGCAATGCGATGAACGTGTCGATGGCGGCGTTCTCCAGCCCGCTGTTCTGGGACGGACGCGCGGCGACGCTCGAAGCGCAGGCGCTGCACCCGATCCAGGACTCGGCAGAGATGGCGTTCGCACCGCGCGCGCTGGAGAAGCGGCTCAACCGGGAGACCGATTACCCTGCCGCATTCGCGCACGTGTTCGGCGACAAGCGGATCACCATGCCACGCGTCGCGCAGGCGCTGGCCAGCTACCAGCGCAGCCTGGTGCCGCGCTTCAACCGCTTCGACCGCTTCCTTGAAGGCCAGCGCGGCGTGCTGACCGACCAGCAGCTGTGGGGACTGCACCTGTTCCGCACGCAGGCGCGCTGCATGAACTGCCACAGCGGACCCGCGCTGACCGACAACCGCTTCCACAACCTCGGCCTGCATTTCTACGGCCGGTCGAAGGAAGATCTGGGCCGCTACCGGGTGACCGGCGACCCGGCCGACAGCGGCAAGTTCCGAACGCCGACGCTGCGCAACGTGGGCAAGACCGGGCCGTACATGCACAGCGGCGGCTTCATGGAGTTGCGCGGCGTGGTCAACATGTACAACGTGGGCATGCCGCGGCCGGGGCGCAAGCCGGAGCAGTTGAACGATCCCCTGTTCCCGCAGGTCGATCCGTTGCTCAAGCCGCTGGACCTGCACAAGACGGAACTCGACGCCATCACCGAGTTCCTGCGCACGCTGTGACGCGTT
>DASWYE010000021.1:0-2658 GCA_036405115.1 Telluria sp.
CGGCACCCGTTGTTGCGTCATGTGTTCACACATCTTCCTCCATGAGGTTGCCTGAATGACCCGTAGCAAGCGTATCTATGTGTTGGACACCAACGTGCTGATGCACGACCCCACCGCGCTGTTCAAGTTCGAGGAGCACGACGTCTACCTGCCGATGCAGGTGATCGAGGAGTTGGACAACGGCAAGAAAGGCACGTCGGAAGCGAGCCGCAACGCGCGGCAGGTCAGCCGCTTCCTCAACGAACTCGTCGAGGCCTCCGGCCTGGACAATGTGGCTGCCGGCATCCCGCTGGTGCAGCCCAACAGCCTGCAGCTGCGCGGCTCGAAGAGCGCCGGCCTGTTGCGGTTCCAGACCAGCCATTTCGAAGCCGGCAAGAGCTTCGGCGCGGTCATCCCGGACAACGCCATCCTCGGCGCGATCCTCGCGCTGAAGGAGCAGGAGCCCGAGATCCCGGTGGTGTTCGTCTCCAAGGACATCAACCTGCGGATCAAGGCGGCGATCGCCGGCATCGTGTCGGAGGACTACGAGAACGATCGCGCGCTGGACGATTTCAGCCTGCTGTATACCGGCGCGGATCCGCTGCCCGAGGATTTCTGGCAGCGCTACGGCAAGGACCTGCGCTCGTGGACCGACAAGGGACGCACGTACTACGAAGTGACGATGGAGAAGGATGCGGGTTGGTACCCCAACCAGTTCCTCTACCTGCCCGGCGACGACGAGTCCGAATTCCGCGTCGCGCGCGTGGAAGGCGACAAGGCCACGCTGCAGATCGTCGACGATTTCCGTCACAGCCAGCACGCGGTGTGGGGCATCAACGCGCGCAACCGCGAACAGAACTTCGCGCTCAACGCGTTGATGGACCCGGAGGTCGACTTCGTCACCCTGCTCGGCACCGCAGGCACCGGCAAGACGCTGCTCGCCCTGGCGGCCGGCCTGGCGCAGACGATGGACCAGCAGCGCTACCGCGAGATCATCATGACCCGCGCGACCGTTAGCGTGGGCGAGGACATCGGCTTCCTGCCCGGCACGGAAGAGGAAAAGATGACGCCATGGATGGGCGCGCTGACCGACAACCTGGAGGTGCTGACGCACAACCAGGAAGGCGGCGCATGGGGCCGTGCGGCGACCAACGACCTGCTGGCATCGCGCATCAAGATCCGCTCGATGAACTTCATGCGTGGCCGCACGTTCCTGAGCCGCTACCTGATCCTCGACGAAGCGCAGAACCTCACGCCGAAGCAGATGAAGACACTGATCACCCGCGCCGGCCCGGGCACCAAGATCGTCTGCCTGGGCAACGTGGAGCAGATCGACACGCCCTACCTGACGGAAACCACGTCCGGCCTGACGTACGCGGTGGACCGCTTCAAGAACTGGGCGCACAGCGCGCACATCACGCTGCGGCGTGGCGAGCGCTCCCGCCTGGCGGACTACGCGTCGGAAGTGCTGTGACCGCTTGCGCGCCGGGGGCATTGACAGCCCCCGGCCGCGTCTCGACGATCGGGTCTTCGCACGGAACGGACATGCCGTGAACGACGCGCCCGACATCACGGTGAAACCCGCCACGCGCGCGCGGTGGAAGGACGTGCAGGCCGTCTTCGGTGCACGGGGAGAAGCGGCCAAGTGCCAGTGCCAGCGCGCCATCCTTCCGCTACGCGAGTACTGGCACATGCCGCGCGATGCACGCGAAGCATTCTTCCACAAAGAGATTGCGCGCCCGCGCAAACCGGCCCCAGGGTTGGTCGCCTACGCCGGCTCAGAGCCTGTGGGCTGGTGCCGGCTGGGGCCTCGCGCGCAGTTCGCGCCGCTGCATAACTCGCCCGTACCGTGGGCGGGTCGCGAGGAAGACAAGGACGATACCGCCGTGTGGGCGCTGGTCTGTTTCGTGGTACGTGCCGGCCATCGCAGGCGGGGCATCAGCCAGGCGTTGGCTGCCGCGGCGGTCGACTATGCACGCCAGCACGGCGCGTCCGCATTGGAAGGCTATCCGATGGCGACCGGCGAGGGCGACATCCCATGGGGCGAACTGCGGGTGGGCGCGCATGGCGCATTCAAGCGCGCCGGCTTCGAAGAGATCACACGGCCCACCCAGCGTCGCTACGTGATGAGGATGGACTTCTGATGGGCCTGCAGCTTCCCCGCTGGGTATGGATCGGCGCGGTTGCGCTGGCCTGCGTGGCGGGGATGGTCAATGTCATCGGCTACCTCGGTTTCGAACACCAGGCGGTCAGCCACCTGACCGGCACCACCAGTCTTTTGGGTGCGGCGCTGGCGCAGGGCAATCTGCGCGCGGTGATGCACCTGTGGGGCATGCTGATCGCCTTCTGCCTGGGCGCCATGCTCAGCGGGCTGATCATCCAGGATCAGACGCTCAGGCTCGGGCGTCGCTACGGCGCGGCGCTCGCGCTGGAAGCCTCGCTGCTTCTTGCTGCGATCCCGTTGTTCAAGCAGGAGCAGATCTGGGGCGCATTGCTGGCCGCCACCGCGTGTGGCCTGCAGAACGCGATGGTCACCACCTACAGCGGTGCGGCGGTACGCACCACGCATCTCAGTGGCATGTTCACCGACCTGGGCATCGGCCTCGGCCACCTGCTGCGCGGCATGCCGCTGCAGGTGCGGCGACTGACGCTCAGCGGGTTGATCATCAGCGGCTTCCT
>DASWYE010000022.1:0-4879 GCA_036405115.1 Telluria sp.
CGTACAAGTTATGCCTGATGACCATAGCAAGTCGGTCCCACCCCTTCCCATCCCGAACAGGACCGTGAAACGACTTTGCGCCGATGATAGTGCTGCAACCAGTGTGAAAGTAGGTTATCGTCAGGCTAGTTATAAGAAGAAAAAGCCCCACCAAGCTTGAACGCGCTCAAGATCGCGTTCAGTGCGAGGTGGGGCTTTTTTGGTTCTGGCGGCCGCTTCAGCGCTTCTGGTACGTGCCAATCAGCTCGGCCTTGTCGATGACGTATTCGTCCATTGCCTTTTCGAGATGGGCTTTGGTCACATGGCCCAGCTCGGCCAGTTCTTCGCTGAGCGCGTACAGCTTGAAGAAGTAGCGGTGCCGTCCGATCGGTGGACACGGCCCGCCGTAGCGCGCCTCTTTCCAGTCGTTTTCTCCAAGCCGTGTACCGGCAGGCAAGTCCTGGGGGTGAACGTTGGCCGGCAGGCCGTTCGCATCTGGCGGAATGTTGTACAGGACCCAGTGCACCCATGTGCGCTGCGGCGCAGCCGGGTCGGGTGCGTCCGGATCGTCGACGATCAGGGCCAGGCTTTTGGTCCCCGGCGGGATGCCGCTCCACGACAGTGCGGGCGAAGTGTTTGCGCCCTCGCAGGTGTGAACGGAGGGGATGCTGCCGCCGGCAGCAAAATCGGGCGAGGTAATGGTCAGGCTCATATCGGACCTCCCTTGTGTGAACAATGATTTTGCTGCCTCGACCAGTGACGTGTCGCGCGCTTGCGGTTACATTAATTGCATGCGCATTCTCATCATCGAAGACAATCCGGCCATCGTGGCCAACCTCTATGAATTCTTCGAACCCAAAGGCCATGTGCTGGACTCGGCGGCGAGCGCGTACGCCGGCCTCGCACTGGCTGCACAAGATACATACGATGTCGTGGTGCTCGACGTATCGCTGCCAGGCATGAGCGGTATCGAGTTCTGCAGCGCGCTGCGGTCCGAATTGCGCAATCCGGTCCCGGTGCTGATGCTTACTGCCCGCGATACGCTGGAAGACAAGGTGGCGGGATTCGATGCCGGCGCGGATGATTACCTGGTCAAGCCGTTTTCGCTGGTGGAACTGGAGGCACGACTCGGCGCCCTGGTGCGGCGCGCAGCCCGCCCGCTCGCCGCCAACGAGGTGCTGCGCGTGGGTGACCTGTCCTTCGATGTGAGCACCTATCTCGCCAGCCGCGCCGGTGTCGCGCTGACGCTGACGCCGACCGGTTACACGCTGCTCCGTACGCTGATGAAGGAGTCGCCCCGCGTGGTACGGCGCAGCACGCTCGAACACGCGGTCTGGGGCGACAACCCGCCCGACAGCGATGCCTTGCGCACCCACATCCATGCGCTGCGCCAGGCCATCGACAAGCCGTTCGGGGCGCCCATGTTGCATACCGCGCCCGGCCTGGGCTACAAGCTGGTGCCGGCATGAGGCGCGCGACGTCCCTGCGGGCGCGCATCGTGCGTGCCTACGTGATCTTCGGCGTGGCGTTCTGCGCGCTGTTCGCAGTGTTTGCGGCGATAACGGTGGAGAGCATCGAGGTGCGGCTGGTGGACGAGCGCCTGGAAGAGGTGGCTGCCTGGGCTTCGCCGCGCCACGCAGGCGGCCTGCCGGTGGAGATGCCGGCCGGCGTCAGCTTCCACCATGCACCTGACATTCCGCCGTCTCTGAGGGGACTCGCGCCCGGCGTCCACGAGATTGGCGTCAACGGCGGCACCCTCCACCTGTTCGCCGGGCGCGACGCGGCAGGAGAGTTTGTCGTGGTCGACCACAACACGGATTACATCCATATTGAAAAGGTGGTGTATTCGCTGCTCGCGCTGACCTTTATCGGCTTCCTGCTGCTGTCCGCGGTGTTCGGTGGTTTCGTCGCCCGCGGCTTCGTCAACCCGATCACCCGGCTGGCGCAATCGGTGCGCGAGGGTGGCAACGACCCGACGCTGGCGCAGCGGGAGGACGAACTGGGCCAGCTGGCGCAGGCATTCGCGGAACGAACCGGAGCGCTCGACCAGGCGCTCGAGCGGGAGCGCTCGTTTACCGGCGACGTGAGCCATGAGCTGCGCACGCCGCTGACCGTGATCATGGGGGCAGCCGAGGTGCTGCTGTCCCAGCCTGAAGGGAAGCCCTCGGTCGTCGCGCCCGCGCAGCGCATCTACGGCGCGGCAAAGGACGCCAGCGAAGTGGTGGGCACCTTGCTCCTGCTGGCACGGGCCGGACTTGCCGCCGAGCGGGCCGAGGTCGACATGAATGCGCTGGCAGCTGCGGAGGTCGCGCGCTACCAGTCGCTGGTGCAGGATAAGCCAGTCGCGCTACGACTGGAACAGCTGGCGCCCGCACTGGTGCATGCCCAGCGCGAGCTGTGCAGTGTAGCGATCGGAAACCTGATCCGGAACGCCTGCCAGTACACGGAGTCCGGCGAAGTGGTGGTGACGGTCCGCGCCGACCGCATCGAGGTGCGCGATACCGGCCCCGGCTTGCCAGCGCCCGTGGTTGCCACCCTGTCCGGCCGGGCGGCGCGCGGATCGGCGGGCACCGGCCTCGGCCTGTCACTGGCGCGCCGGGTGTGCGACACGCTCGGCTTCTCGCTGGCGTATGAGCGGCCGGCCGAAGGCGGCAGCCAGTTTACGGTCCGTTTCTCCCGGTCTTAACGCCGGCTTAACGCTGGCTTCACGTTTTCTTGATGGCCACACGCGTATCTTCGCATCGTTTACATGATGTGAAGGACGGCCTTGAAGTTCCCCACCATACCGCGCGTTGGCGCTCATGCACTGACCCTGCTGGTCGCCGCCTTCCTGGCGGTCGCACCGAACCTGACCTTCTGGCAGCATTTTGTCAGCGCGACCGGCGGCGCCGGCTTCGCCACCCTTGGAGTCCAGCTCGCCAGCCTCGCCTTGATCGTATTGGTGTTCAACACGCTGCTGAGCGCAGCCAATTTCCCCTACATCCAGAAGCCTGTGCTGATCCTGCTATTGCTGGGTAGCGCCGCGGCCAGCTATTTCGTCGACAGCTATGGGGTCCAGATCGACAGGGCGATGGTGCAGAACGTGCTCGAGACCGACGCGCGCGAAGCACTGGAACTGTTCAACTGGCGCTTCGCCGCGACCATTGCTCTGCTCGGCGCGCTGCCCGCGCTGGCGGTGGCAAAGGTACCGGTTCGGTTCCAGCGGCCACGCCGGCATGTGCTGGGCCTGGCGGGCGTGATCGCCGTATCGCTGGCGGGAGCGACCGTGCTGCTCCTGCTGTTTTCCAAAACGCTCGCGCCCGCGCTGCGCGAGCACCGCGAACTGCGTTTCCTGCTCGCGCCGACCAACTACATCCAGGCGGTGAACGGCTACGTCAGCCAGAAGCTGGCGCAGCCAGTGGTGGTAGCCCCGCTCGGCACCGACGCGACGCGCGGCGCCGCGTGGGCAGATGCGCGGCGGCGCACAGTCACCGTGATCGTGGTCGGCGAGACCGCCCGCGCGGCGAATTTCTCGCTCAATGGCTATGGCCGGGAGACCAATCCGGAATTGGCGCGCCAGGCCGGCCTGGTGAACTTCTCGAACGTCGAATCGTGCGGGTCCGCGACTGCGGTGTCGGTGCCGTGCGTGTTCTCGGCCTTCGCGCGCGAGGACTACTCGGACAGCAAGGCCAAAAGCCAGGAGGGACTGCTGGATGTGTTGTCGCACGCCGGATTCCGTGTGCTCTGGCGCGATAACAATTCCGGTTGCAAGGGAGTGTGCGACCGGGTCGAACATGAGGATGTGTCGGTGCCGGCGCCTGGCGATCCGCTTTGCGATGGCGAGGAGTGCCATGACGAGAAACTGCTGGCCGGGCTGCCGGACCTGATCCGGAACGCCGACCGCGACCTGGTCATCGTCCTGCACCAGAAGGGCAGCCACGGTCCCGCCTATTCGAAGCGCTATCCCGGTCGGTTCGCGAAATTCGGCCCCGTGTGCGACACCAATGAACTGGAGAAGTGCGAGCACGACGCCATCGTGGCGGCCTACGACAACACAATCCTCTACACCGACCATGTGCTGGCTGCCGCCATCGACATCCTGCGCCAGGCCGGCAGCGAGGCTGATGTGGATACCGCGCTGCTGTACTTCTCCGACCACGGCGAATCGCTGGGCGAAAAGGGGCTGTACCTGCATGGCGCGCCGATGATGGTGGCTCCATCCGAACAGACCCATGTGCCGATGATGCTATGGCTGTCGGACCGCTACGCCGAGCGTTTCCGCATCGACCAGCGCTGCCTGGCGGCGCGCTCGGACCAGCCGTTCTCGCACGATAACGTGTTCCACTCGGTGCTCGGCATGTTAAACGTCACCACCACCGTCTATGATCCTTCGCTTGACCTGTTCCAGGCCTGCACGCATGGGACGTAGGCTCGCGGCGGCGCTCGGCCTGGCCGCGCTGGGCATCATCTGGCTGACCGAATTCACGGATATCGACATGCTGCTGGCGCGGGCCGCGTTCGACCCGGCGCTGGGCGACTTCCCGCTGCGCCACGCATTCCTGATGGAGACCGTGGGTCACCGCTACGTGCGCAATCTGTGCGTGCTGGCAGGCGCCTGCGTGCTCGGGCTGGTGCTGGTCGACCTGCGCTTTGGCGTGCTGGATACCTGGGCCCGGATCCGCATGCGCGCGCTCGCCTTGTGCGCCGTGCTGGTGCCCCTTACGGTCAGCCTGCTCAAGTCAGCGAGTTCGCTGGCCTGTCCCTGGGACCTGCAGGCGTTCAATGGCAAGCAACCGTATTTTCGCTTGTTCGATGCGATCCCGGCTGGCGCCTCGGCCGGCCACTGCTGGCCCGGCGGTCACGCATCGGGTTCGTTATGGCTGCTCGGACTGGTCGTGTTCTGGCTGCCATACCGGCCTCG
>DASWYE010000023.1:0-3497 GCA_036405115.1 Telluria sp.
GCAAGCAATCTGGAACGTTTCGAGGCGAGCCATCACTCGCGCTTTCCGGTCCTGCGCGGGGGCTGGAGCACCATCCTGGGCATCATGGATGCCAAGCAGATGCTGGCGCAAACGCTCAAGGGCCAGCAGCTGGACTTTGCCGAAAACCTGCAGCCGCCCGTGTTTGTGCCCGAGTCGCTCACCGGGATGGAATTGCTGGAGAATTTCACCAGCACCGGCACGCAGATGGCCTTCATCGTGGACGAATACGGCGAGGTGCAGGGCATCGTGACGCTGCAGGACGTGATGGAGGCCATCACGGGCGAGATCGCGACCACCCGTCCGGACGAGTCCTGGGCGGTGCAGCGCGAGGACGGATCGTGGCTGCTTGATGGCCTGATCCCGATCCCGGAGCTGAAGGACCGCCTCGCTCTCCTGGAAGTGCCGGAGGAAGAGCGCGGCCGCTACAACACGCTGAGCGGCATGCTGCTCCTGCTGTTCGGGAATATCCCGCGCACGGCGGACCGCTGCACATGGGCCGGCTGGCAGTTCGAGGTGCTCGACCTCGACGGCCTGCGCATCGACAAGGTGCTGGCGACACGCCTGCCGCCCGAACAAGAGAGCGAACCTCCGCACGCCGACTGACCCGTCACCCCGCGCACGCGGGGAGGACCGTGTGGCGTCAGGCCTCGCAAGTCGAACGGCCCCGGCAGAGCGACCCGCCTTCACGGCGGGTTTTTTTTATCGGTTGACATATCCATTTACTTGCAGTGCCGCTCGCTGGCATGGCGGAGGCCCTGCGCACGCCGGCCGCGGAAGCGCCGCCGTCTCTCGCTACAGCCATCCTGATGCAGTTGGTTGGCAACCGCGATCACGGCCGGGGCGTGGCAGGTGCTGCGCTATCGCCGCTTTGTGCGGGAGCTCGGCGCGCTGTTGCGGGATGGCGGAGTCGCGTTCGCGCCAGGCGCGTGCCAGGGACCGCTGCTGCAAGAAGTTCATGCTCGAATACACCGTGCGCGAAGCGGCCACGCGGCTCAGTAAAGCGTCGTCTTGAGTCGCTCCGGCAGCGCGCGGTCGTAAGCCTGGCCGTCCATCTTGCCTGCGCTCAGGGTCGAGAGGATCAGGCCTGCACTGGGCAGGGCGGCGCGCGGGACGTGTTGCGCCGGGTCCCACAGGGCCGAGCGAAGCACCGCGCGCGAGCACTGGAAGAACACCTTCTCCACATCGATCCGCAGCACCGTGCGGGGCAGCTTGCCGTCCATGGCAAAGCGCTCGAGCAGAGCGGGGGCGGCCAGGATGCGCGCGCGCCCGTTCACGCGCAGTGTTTCGCCGATTCCCGGGATCAGGAACAGCAGCGCGACGCGCGGATCGTGCAGCACGTTGCGCAGGCTGTCGATGCGGTTGTTGCCGCGGCGGTCCGGCAGCAGCAGTGTGTGCTCGTCTTCCACGTGCACGAATCCCGCAGGGTCGCCGCGCGGCGACACGTCCAGACCGTCGGGACCCGCAGTTGCAAGCGCGAGGAAACGGGCCGCGTCGATGAGGGGGCGGTAGACCGGAGCGATGCGGTCCGCGACCTTGAGCAGCGACGCTTCACCCGGCTCGCCATACAGGCGCTGTAGTGCTTCCACGCTGGTGATCTCGTGAACCTGCTGGTGTTCTTCCATCTTGGCGTTCGCTCTCGAAAAATGCCGCGGCTGCAGGCACACAGATTCCTATTCTAAAGTTACTGAAGCTTACGTGTCTGAAACCGTTTTTCCGCGGGGCTACCGCGCGCTGTTCCGGTTCGTCGCCGCATACACTCGCTCGTCGACCCCAGCGTAAAGACGAGGAGGAGCAAGAATGGCCAACAGGAAATTGACGAGGGGCATCGCGTGCGTATCGGTGTTGTTTGCCGCGCTTGCCGCCCATGCGCAGACCCAACCCGCGCCAGGCACGCGGCAGCAGAGCGCGCTCCAGCAGGGCGTGATGCAGTCCAGCGAGCGGCAGACCGGCACCCAGCAGACCGGCATGGAAAACGGACGCACCGACAAGGGGAGCATCGAATCGGGTGTGGCCCAGTCCGCGACCACGCAGTCCGGTGCGACCCGGTCCGGCGCCACTGAGTCCGGCGACATGCAGTCCGGAAGCCGCAAGGGCGACCCTTCCAATCTTCCCCCAGCAGGCGAGCGCTCGCGCGAGGCGCAGGACGCGCGCTCGGGCGTGACGCCTGAGTCGATGAGTGGCCGTTCGGGGACTGCGGGCACTGCTGCGGCGGGCGGCGGCACGCTGAACCGGGCCGACAGCAAGGCGATCGTGGACATGGCGATGGCCAACATGGCCGAGGTTGAGATGGGCAAGATGGCACAGAGCAAGGGCACCAGTGAACAGGTGAAGTCCTACGGACAGCAGATGATCGACGACCACGGCAAGGCGCTGTCCGAAGTGCAGGCGCTGGCGCAGGCCAAGGGTGTGACGCTGCCCACGGCGCTGGACGACAAGCACCGCAGGGCGGCGGACAAGCTGGGCGCGATGTCCGGTGCCGCGTTCGACAAGGCGTACATGGAGCGTGCCGGCGTCAAGGACCACAAGGCGGTGCACGCCAGGCTGGGCAAGATTGAGTCAAGCGCGAAGGACCCGGATGTCAAGGCGCTGGCCACCAAAATGAAGCCGGTGGTGCAGCAGCACCTCAACTCGGCACAGCAGATGAGCAAGGCCAGGACCACCAGCAAGCCCGGCACCGCCAGCGGCAACCGCTGACATCGCAGCGAAGGGGCTGTCACCCGCAAGCGCCAGGGCAGCAGCCGTCCCGGCTTTTTGTGCCGCGCTCGCAGCGGATATACTGCAGCCCTGTCTCCCCATTCGCGATACCCATGACCGAAAAGCGCTGCAGCTGGGCCAATCCCGCCAATCCCCTTTACCTTGCGTATCACGACCACGAATGGGGTGTGCCCTGCCACGACGAGCTGCGCCTGTTCGAAATGTTGAACCTGGAAGGCGCGCAGGCCGGCCTGTCGTGGGAGACCATCCTCAACAAGCGCGAGAACTACCGCGCAGCGTTTGACGGCTGGGACGCGCATGCGATCGCCGGCTACGGCGACGACAAGGTGGCCGAACTGCTGGCCAACCCCGGCATCGTGCGCAACCGGCTGAAGGTGAACGCGGCCATCACCAACGCGCGCGCCTACCTGCGCATGCGCGACGAAGGCCTCACGCTCGACCGGTATCTGTGGGACCACGTTGGCGGCGAACCGCTGGTGAACCAGTGGCAAGGGGCGCGTCCGACCTCCACTCCCTTGTCCGACCGCATCTCGAAAGACCTCGGCAAGCGCGGCTTCAAGTTCGTCGGCACCACCATCATCTACGCCTACCTGCAGGGCATCGGCATCGTGGACGACCATGACCATGCCTGCTTCAGGCACCGCGGACGCGCATGACGCAAGCGCTGCATTTCACGGTCTTCGACAGCGCGTACAGCGAGGAGCGCGTACAGCGCCACATCGCGGCGTACGGGTCGCGCGCACAGCGCCTGCATATCGTGG
>DASWYE010000024.1:0-7683 GCA_036405115.1 Telluria sp.
CTCCTGCCAACAGTTACCCCCGGAACAACGAGAAATTTATGACCAAAACCCTCATCATTGCCGAGAAGCCGTCTGTCGCGAATGACATCGCCAAGACGCTGGGTGGCTTCACCAAGCACGATGAGTACTTCGAGTCCGACGAATACGTCCTGTCGTCCGCGGTCGGCCACCTGCTGGAGATCGCGGTGCCGGAAGAATACGACGTCAAGCGCGGCAAATGGAGCTTCGCGCACCTGCCGGTGATTCCGCCGTACTTCGCGCTGAACCCGATCGCCAAGACCGAGTCGCGCCTCAAGGTGCTGAACAAGCTGATCAAGCGCAAGGACGTCACCACCCTGATCAACGCATGTGACGCGGGCCGCGAAGGAGAACTCATCTTCCGCCTGATCGCCCAGGCCGCCAAGGCCAAGCAGCCGGTCAAGCGCCTGTGGCTGCAGTCGATGACACCGGCCGCGATCCGCGAAGGCTTCCAGCGCCTGCGCAGCGACGAGGAGATGCTGCCGCTGGCCGACGCCGCGCGCTGCCGCTCCGAAGCCGACTGGCTGATCGGCATCAACGGCACCCGCGCCATGACCGCCTTCAACTCGAAGGAGGGCGGCTTCTTCCTGACCACCGTCGGCCGGGTCCAGACCCCGACGCTGTCGATCGTGGTCGAGCGCGAAGAGAAGATCAAGAAATTCGTCTCGCGCGACTTCTGGGAAGTGCGCGCAGAATTCGTGTGCGCCGCCGGCGTCTACGAAGGCCGCTGGTTCGACGACAAGTTCAAGAAGGACGAGAACGACCCGGAGAAGCGCGCCGAGCGCCTGTGGAGCAAGGCGGCCGCCGACACCATCGCCATGGCCTGCAAGGGCCGGCAGGGCAACGTCACCGAGGAATCCAAGCCGACCACCTCGATGTCGCCGGGCCTGTTCGACCTGACCACCCTGCAGCGCGAAGCCAACTCGCGCTTCGGCTTCTCGGCCAAGAATACGCTGGGCCTGGCCCAGGCCCTGTACGAGAAGCACAAGGTGCTGACCTACCCGCGTACCGATTCGCGCCACCTGCCGGAAGACTACCTGGACACGGTGAAGCAGACGCTGGAGGTGGTGAAGGAGAATAACAACTACCACCAGTTCGCCAAGCAGATCCTCGACAAGGGCTGGGTCAAGCCGAACAAGCGCATCTTCGACAACGCCAAGATCTCGGACCACTTCGCGATCATCCCGACCGGCATCGCGCCGAAGAACCTGTCGGAGCCGGAACAGAAGCTGTACGACCTGGTCACGCGCCGCTTCATGGCGGTGTTCTTCCCGCCGGCGGAATTCCAGGTCACGACCCGCTACACCGAAGTGTCGGGCCACCAGTTCAAGACCGAAGGCAAGGTCATGACCAACGCCGGCTGGCTGGCGATCTACGGCAAGGACGCTCAGTCGGCGGACGACAAGGAAAACGCCGGCAACCTGGTCCCGGTGGCGAAGGGCGAGAAGGTCCTGACCGACAAGGTCAATGCCAACGGCCTGGTGACCAAGCCGCCCGCACGCTACACCGAAGCGACGCTGCTGTCGGCGATGGAAGGCGCCGGCAAGCTGGTGGAAGACGACGAACTGCGCGACGCCATGGCCGGCAAGGGCCTCGGCACGCCGGCCACGCGCGCCGCCATCATCGAAGGCCTGCTGGGCGAGAAGTACCTGTTGCGCGAAGGCCGCGAACTGATGCCGACCGCGAAAGCGTTCCAGCTCATGACGCTGCTGCGCGGCCTCGGCGTGACCGAACTGACCGCGCCGGAACTGACCGGCGAATGGGAATACAAGCTGTCGCAGATGGAGAAGGGCAAGATCTCGCGTGAAGAATTCATGCGCGAGATCCAGCAGATGACCCAGATCATCGTCAAGCGCGCCAAGGAATACGACAACGACACCATCCCGGGCGACTACGCGACCCTGAAGACGCCGTGCCCGACCTGCGGCGGCGTGGTCAAGGAAAACTACCGCCGCTTCGCCTGCACCAAGTGCGAATTCTCGATGACCAAGGTGCCTGCCGGGCGCCAGTTCGAGATCGAGGAAGTCGAGGAGCTGCTCACCAAGCGCACCATCGGCCCGCTGCAGGGCTTCCGCTCCAAGATGGGCCGTCCGTTCGCGGCGATCCTGCGCATCGTGCGTGACGAGGACATCAACAACCACAAGCTCGAATTCGACTTCGGCCAGAACGACGAGGAAGGCGAGGGCGGCGAAGGCGTCGACTTCACCGGCCAGACCCCGCTCGGCCCGTGCCCGAAATGCGCGGCCGGCGTGTACGAGATGGGCCTGGCGTATGTGTGCGAGCACAGCGTCGCCAAGCCGAAGACCTGCGACTTCCGCAGCGGCCGCATCATCCTGCAGCAGGAAATCCTGCCGGAGCAGATGGCCAAGCTGCTGGGCGAAGGCGCCCGGACCGACCTGCTGCCGGGCTTCGTTTCGCAGCGAACCCGCCGCCCGTTCAAGGCCTACCTGGTACGCGGCAAGGACGGCAAGGTCAGTTTCGAATTCGAAGCGCGCAAGGAAAAGCCGGCCGCCAAAGGCAAGGCCGCAGCCAAGCCAGCCGCCGAAGGCGAGGAAGCTGCACCGGTAGCCAAGAAGGCCGCCGCGAAAAAGCCCGCGGCCAAAAAGCCGGTTGCCAAAAAAGCCGCCGCCAAAAAGGCCGCCGCAAAGAAGCCCGCCGCCAGCGAGTAAACAGGAAGCATCCCGTCATCCCCGCGCCTTGGCGCGGGGATGACGGTGGCAGCGGAGTGGCTGCCACTTCTCCAGCGGCTACTTCAGGTCGACGTCGGTCATGTTGTCGGACGGCTTGCGATCGATCAGCTTGTTGTCCGGATCGATGCCCGCGCGCACCGGCATCCGGTCCACCACCATCTTCACCGTCACGTCACTGCCGCTGACCACACGGCGTTCGCGTACCAGCGGCACGCCTTCCGCGCCATCCACGCCGAACTCGATGGTGTCCCTGAGCGGTGCGGCAGTTTCCCGCCCCAGTTCGTCCGCACGCATCTTGCCGGCATGCGCCTTCAGGGTCACTTCGTACTTGCCATCGGCGCGCTTGACCGCGCCCGCCATCACCGCCCGGTTCTCGTACAGCACGATGCTCTCGAACAGGTCATCGACCAGGTAGGCCAGGTCCGGCGGCGTGACACGCCGTAGCGCATCGATCAGCACGTTTACGCTCGGATACGGCGACGACTTGTAGCCATGCTGCTGCAGCACCTCGCGCAGCACGCCATTGACCTTGTCTTCGCCCAGCAGGTCCGCCAGCAGGTACATCGCAAGGCTACCCTTGGCGTAGTGGATATAGCCCTGGTCCTCATTGTCCGCCAGCGGCAGCTCCTTCTTGTTCTCCAGCGCGCGTCCCCGCAGGTAGCGGTCCAGGTCGTAGCGCAGGAAGCGGCGCATCTTGTCCTCGCCGTAGCGCTTCCGCATCAACATCAGCGCAGAGTACTCGGACAGCGTTTCGGTCAGCACCGTCGTGCCGCGTGTGTCGCCGCCGATCAGCTGGTGCGTCCACCACTGGTGCGCCACTTCATGCGCGGTGACGAAATAAGGGTAGTCCAGGTCCTTCGGATCATCCTCGTCCACCCGCGCGATGAAACCGATCGACTCCGAATACGGGATCGTGTTCGGGAACGACTGTGCGAACTGCGCATAGCGCGGGAACTCGACGATGCGCAGCACCTTGTGCGGATACGGCCCGAACTTCGCGCTGTAGTATTCCAGCGCATCCTTGACGCCCTTGGCCATGCGGTCGAGGTTGTAGTCGTGCCCCTTGTGGTAGTAGATGTCGATCGCAACGTCGCGCCAGCGGTCGTGCCGCACTTCGTAGCGCGCCGACTGGAACGCATAGAAGTTGAGGATCGGCTGCGCTGCCTTGTAATGGAAGTAACGGCGTCCCTTGCTGGTCCACTCCTGCACCAGGTTGCCCGGCGCGATCGCAGTCTGGTCGTAGCTGGTGCCGATCACCGCATCGAAGCTGACCCAGTCGGCGTCGTTGCTGATGTAGTTGTTGGCCAGGCCCCTGGCATCATCGCGGGGCAGTGCGCGTTCCTTCGGCGCCAGGCCGTGGCGCTTGCGGTCGCGGTCATCCGACAACTCGTAGCCCGGCTGGTAGCCGATGTGCGGCAGGTAATGGCTGCCGAAGAAGGTGCCGTTGTTGACCACGGGGGTGTCCAGCCCTCCGCCCAGTACGCCTTTGGGGCTGTAGGCGATCTCGAATTCCATCACCATGCGCTCGCCCGGCTGCATCGGGCGCGCCAGCGTATAGCCGTAAAAGCCGGTCACCGGATCGTCGATGGTGCGGCTGACCTTTTGCCCGAAGCGCAGCGAGCGGATGTCGCTCTCGCGATGCTGGGAAATGTAGATCGTGCGGATCGGCGCACCGCTCCTGTTTTCGATCTCGTAGCGGCCGGTCATGGCCAGTGCGCGCTCTTCCGGGTACATGTCGACCTGCATCTGCACCCCGGTGATGCGCGGTTGCGGGACCGTTTCCAGCTTCTTGTACTGCTCTTCGTAGCGCACCTGCAGTTGTTCCTGGCCGTAGGCGGTCCGGTAGTCGTTCGCCACATGCAGGTTGTAGAACAGGATGCCGCCGCCGACCGCGAACAGCGCCAGCCCGCTGGCGAAGGACACCAGCACGGGCAGCGTCAGGTTGCGGCGCGCCAGCTGCAGGCGGCTGCGCAACTCGGCGTTCACCCCGCGCGGCCACAGCACCAGCGCCGCCACCATCAGCATCGCCGCCGCGCCGGCCCAGTAGGCCAGGTACAGGCGGTCGCGCATGAGGTAGTGGCCGTAGCCGTTCATCGCCGAGTACATGAAGTCAGGCGTGCTGCCATACAGGAGCATCGGGTGATCGAGCCCGAAGCCGCTCGCCGTGACCGACACGACGTAGTACAGAATCATCGCGAAGTAGGCGAGGAACTTGTTGTTGATCAGGACCTGCAGCACGATCGCCAGCACGGCGACCAGGGCGTAGTGCGGCCACTGGACCAGGAACAGCGATTCGAAGTACAGGCCCGGTTGGAACTGGTAGTAGCCGTTGAAGGCCTGGATCAGCATGCCGCACACCATGAGGATCGCCAGCATCACGCCCTGCAGTGCGATCAGGCCGAAGGTCTTGCCCAGCAGCGGCAGCCAGCTTGGAACCGGCGCCGCATCGAAGATTTGCGCGAGGCGCGCTTCGCGTTCGCGCCAGATCAGCTCACCGGCATAGAAGGTGGTCACGATCAGCATGAACAGGGCGAACGGGCCGCTGATCGCTTCCAGCACCAGGTAGGTGACCGGATAGGTGCTGGTGCCGTACAGCGAGTCGAGGTTGAGCGACATCGCAAATACCGTCAGCACGCCGGCCAGCGCGATGACGGCGAAGTACACGTTCTTGATCGACTCGCGCAGGTTGAACGCCACCGACTTGAGCAGCAGCAGCCCCAGGCTGCGGCCGGCGAAGTCCGGCGTTTCATGGATGTCGATGGCCGAGCGCGAGAGCGGCGCGGGCAGGTCGGCGTCCGCGTTGCGCTGTGCGGCGCGGCTGTCGACATTGCTGACGAAGTGGAAGCGCCAGAAGCCGAGCAGCAGCACCACCAGCGAGAATCCCATCCAGATCGCGCGGTTCAGCAGGTACACGCCTTCGAACGGCACCATTGCGGTGTTGCGCTCGTCGATGGTCCAGTACTCGGTCAGGCGGATCAGTGCAGTGGTGCCGAACGGGTCGATCAGCGCGGCCAGGGTCTTGTAATCGAGGTCGCGCGCCAGCGAGGGCGCCACCAGGTACCCGATCAGCATGACCACGCTGGCCACGTACACCGGCAGCATGCGGCGCGTCAGCGCGGCCAGCACGAAGAAGATCGAGCCGAAGATGAACAGGTTGGGCAGCAGGGTGCGCAGGAACGGCAGCAGGTACATCTGGAGCGACATCGGCCCGACCCGGTCAGGCTCGATCCCGGGCAGCATGGCGCCCAGCCAGGCGCCCAGCACGATGCTGGAAAAGACCACCACCAGCACTGCCAGCGCGCCGAAGAAGCGCCCGAACACGTAGTCGCTCTTCCTGATCGGCGCCGAGAAGAAGAAGTGCTGCATGTCGTACTCGAAGTCCTGCTGGACCGAGCGCCCCATCATCGCGGCGATCACGATCACGCCGATCGAGCCGAGCAAGGCCACCGTCAGCTCGATCGAGCGCGGCCCGTTGATCAGGACCTTGCCGCCGAAACTGACCACCGCCTCTTTGAATACGCCGCCGGCGGCTGCCATCCACAGCATGGCCAGCGCCAGGAACATGGCGAAGTACACCCAGGTCGACAGCAGCTTGAGCCGCTGCCTTGCTTCGAACCGTGCGATTTCAAACATCACAGGTCCCGTTCGGCCGGCAGGTAGCGGCCGGTGATGGTGGCGAAGTACACGTCCTCGAGGTCGCCGGCGATGTCCTCGAAACCGTCGCCCGGATCACGCTCGGCGTACACGTGGATCAGGGTGCGGCCGGCCAGCAGGCGGGTCGAGATCACCGCATGGTGCTTCTGGAAGATCGGCAGCTCCTGCTTGGAGACGAAGCGGGCCCAGATGCGCCCGTCGATGTCGTCCACCAGCTTTTGCGGCTGGCCGCACAGCAGCACCTTGCCCTTGTTGATGATCGCCATGTTGGAGCACAGGTCGGCCACGTCGCTCACGATGTGGGTCGACAGCAGCACCGTCTTGTCCTGCGAAATGTCGGACAGCAGATTGTGGAAGCGCACCCGTTCCATCGGGTCCAGGCCCGCGGTCGGCTCGTCCACGATGATCAGTTGCGGGTCGCCCAGCAGCGCCTGCGCGATGCCGAGGCGTTGCTTCATGCCGCCGGAGAAGCCGCCGAGGCGCTGGTGGCGCACTTCGAACAGGTTGGTCTGCTGGAGCAGGCCGTCCACCACCTCGCGCCGGCGGCCGCGGTTGGACAGGCCCTTGAGCACCGCGAAATGGTCGAGCAGTTCGTAAGCGGTCACTTTCGGGTACACCCCGAAGTCCTGCGGCAGGTAGCCGAGCAGGCGGCGCACTTCGTCCTTTTCGTCCAGCACGTCGATGTCGCCCAGGAAGACCGAGCCGGAATCGCATTCCTGCAGCGTGGCCAGGGTGCGCATCAGCGTGGACTTGCCCGCGCCGTTCGGGCCCAGCAGCCCGAACATCCCGGTCGGGATGGTCAGGGTGACCTTGTCCAGCGCCACGACCCCGTTCGCGTACGTCTTCGACAGGTTGCGGATGCGTAATTCCATTGTTGCTCCAGTTCTTAGCCCAAGTCCGCGATACTGCTGTCGGAATTTTCTGATGATTGCATTGTATAAAAGCAGGACTGCCAGGACAGCGTCAATGCGATGCACGGCACGATCGCCGTGCCAGAATGCAGAATGTGGCGGCTGGAAAGCGCACCTGGCGTCAATACATATTGATCGCAATCATCCCAAATTAGCAAACACGCAAGCGTAGCAGTGCCCTGTTGCTGACGCAAGGCAACAGCCTGCCCCGAGGGCGCTTATTTGATGGATAATGCCAATATGGAATCCCACATCAAGGAAAACGTGCTCGCGGTGACCCGTCTGGGGCGTACGGTGGAGGAGGCGACCGGCTTTTTCCGGGTGGCGCTGGGGCTGTACTACCTGGCCGGCCTGATGACCGAAGCGGCGCTCGATTTCAAGAAGATCGACCGCGACTTCAACCGCTTCAT
>DASWYE010000025.1:0-3576 GCA_036405115.1 Telluria sp.
CAGCCTGGACGTGAAGCGCTGATTCCCGTTGCGGGCAACAGGGAATGTTGCGTTGCGACATTCCCGGACGCAGGAAAAACTATCGTTTGAAGATGCCGGCGCAGGCTTTGCCCGTCGCCTGATTCCCGCAGACTGCGCGCCATGATGAGCGCCGTCCATGCGTAGCAAATTGTTCGTGCCCGGCAGTCGCCCTGCGCTGTTCGCCAAGGCCATGGCCGGCGACGCCGACCTGCTGTCTTTCGACCTGGAAGATGCCGTCGCCAGTGACGACAAGGCGACGGCGCGCCAGCAGGTGGCCGCCTTCCTCCAGTCCGCACCGCATCGTGCCGCGGGCAAGCAGGTCGTGGTCCGGGTGAACGCGTGGAACACCTCCGCCTGGGAGGACGATCTGCGCGCGATCCTGCCGCTGGATATCGACCTGCTCAACTTGCCGAAGATCGAATCCGCGGACCAACTCCGCCAGGCGATGAGCGAGATCGATGCGATCGAGGCGCGCCTCGGCGTGCGCCGTTCCGTCGGTATTCTGGTCAACATCGAGACGCCGCGCGCATTGCGTCACGCCGCGAAGATCGCGCTCGCCCATCCGCGCATACGCGGCCTTCAGCTCGGCCTGGGCGATCTGTTCGAGCCGCACGGCATCCGCCGCACCGACTTGCGCAACGTCCACGTCGCACAGTACGCACTGCGCATGGCGGCGGCGGAAGCGGGCGCCTTCGCCTACGATGCGGCCTTCCCGGGACTCGAAGATGAAGCAGGCTTCCGCGCGGAAGCCGATGCGGCGCGCGCCCTAGGCTTCGCGGGCAAGAGCTGCGTGCATCCGCGCCAGGTGGCGTGGGCGAACGATATTTTCGCGCCCTCTGGGAAAGAGATAGACGACGCGCGCCGGACCGTGCAGAAGGCGGACGAAGCGGGCGAAGGGGCTTTTGCCGTGGATGGCCGCATGGTGGACGCGCCGTTTCTGGCGCGCGCGCGCGCCGTGTTGGCGCTCGTGGATCGGAACAAGGGGACAGCATGAAACATCCGGCAGCGCGGTCCGTGACCGCCGGCATCCAGCGCGTGGCCCGTCGTGCTTTCGCGATGCTGGCGTTAGCCATGGTGGTTGCGGCGTTGCCGGCGCATGCGGAAAGCCTGACGACGGTGCGGCAGGAGGTACTGCCAGCGCCCTCCGCCCGCGCGATGGGTGATGTGCACGCCGTCGGCACGTCATTGGTCGCGTTCCATGCGGATTCGGCCGAGCAACTGCCGGCAGGAGCCACGGCGTGGCAATCGCTGTCGATGCCCGCCGACGTTCCCGTAGCTGCCACCTGGATCAGTGCGGCCAAGGGCTCGCTTTACCTGCTGCACGGCGATGACGAAGGACATATGTCCACTGGAGTTTCCGGCGTCGCGTTGCAGCAGGGACGGTTGGCGCTGCGTGCGCTGCCCGCGTGGCCCACCCCCTTGCGGGATGTGGCGCTGGCAGAGTCGGACGGCCGGCTCTATGCCAGCGGCCTGCACGCGGATGGGGCGCCGCGTCTTTATCAGCTGACCCTCGCCACCGCCTCGACAGGGTGGACGGCACTGCCGACGTGGCCGGCGGGTGGCGCAAGCAGCCTGCTCGCTCAACGAGGCGACGTATTCGCCACCGTGCCGGGCGAGGGGGCTGACGCGCTCTGGCGCTGGCATCGTGAAACCGGCTGGACGCAGATGCCTGCGCTGCCCGGATCGTTGGTACCGCACGCAGCCCGTGCACTCGGACAGGCGCATTTGCTGTACCTCGTCTCCGAAGATGGAGTAGGTACGCCGCAACTGGTCACCTTCCATACCATCACCAAGGCCTGGGCGACGCTGCCGGCGACCGTGCCAGCCGACATCGCGGGCGTGACCGCGTGGGGCGATGGGCTGGTATGGACGGGCGCGGACGGCACCTTGAACGCGTTGCAACTCCAGTCCGGCAAGCATCTGCTCACCTGGCTGGACTGGCTGGTGATCGTGGTCTATCTCGCCGCGATGATCGGCATCGGCCTGTATTTCTACCTGCGCGAGAAGCGAAATTCGACGGAGAACTTCTTCGTCGGCAGCCGCACCATCCCGTTCTGGGCGGCGGGCCTGAGTCTGTATGCGGTCAACACCAGTTCGATCAGCTTCATCGCGATTCCGGCGAAGGCGTTCGAAACCAACTGGCAGTACCTGACCAACAACCTGATCGCCGTGCTCGGCCTGATGTTCGTGGCGATCTGGATCGTTCCACTGCTGCGCCGACTCAATCTGATGTCGACCTTCTCTTATCTGGAGACGCGTTTCCATCCGACCATCCGCATGCTCGCCAGCGCCCTGGCGATCCTCATGCAGATCGGCAGCCGCATGAGCGTCATCCTGTTCCTGCCCGCACTCGCCATCTCCACCATTACCGGGATCGACGTGGTCTGGAGCGTGTGGCTGATGGGCGGCTTCACCATCATCTACACCGCCATGGGCGGCATGAAAGCGGTCATCTGGACCGACGTGGTGCAGGTGATCGTGAAGATGGGCGGTGCGATCTTCGCCATCCTCTTCATCATCTGGACGCTGAAGGGCGGATTCGGCGAGTTCACCCAGATCGCGATGGCGGAAGACAAGACCAAGCTGTTCGATTTCAGCTTCGATCTGACCAAGGCCACGGTTTGGGGCTTCATCTTCCTGGTGCTGTTCGAGGTGGTACTGACCTTCCCGAAGGACCAGGTGCTGATGCAGCGCGTGCTGTCCACGAAGTCCGACAAGGAGGCAGGGCGATCAGTCTGGGCCTTCGCCGCCATCATGATTCCCGGCGGCTTCGTCTTCTACGGCATCGGCACCGCGCTGTTCGTCTACTACAAGAACAATCCGGAACGGATGAATCCGCTGCTGCCGGTCGACGCCACCTTCCCGCTGTTCATCGCCGCGGAACTGCCGATGGGCGTGACCGGCCTGATCATCGCCGGTATCTTCGCCGCGGCGATGGCGACGCTGTCCGGCATCATGAATTCGGTGGCGACGCTGATCACCGTCGATTTCTACGAGCGTTTCGCCAAGGACAAGTCGCAGAAGAAGGGCGTGTTCTTCGCCGAGATCATGACGGTGGTGGTCGGCCTGGTCGGTATCGGCGCGGCGTTGGTGCTGTCGCGCTTCGACATCGGCTCGCTGTTCGACGTGTCGATCGAACTGGCCGGCCTGCTCGGCGGCGGCTTCGCCGGCGCGTATACCTTGGGCATGTTCACCAGTCGGGCGAATTCGCAGGGTGTGGCGATCGGTATCGTCACCGCGATCGTACTGACGTTCGTCGCCTGGTGGTTCGACCTGGTGCACCCCTATTTCTACCTCGCCATTTCCATCCTGTTCTGCGTGGTGGTCGGTTACCTGGCGAGCCTGCTCTTTCCGGCGCCGGCGCGCTCGCTCGAGGGCCTGACGATCCACCGGCAGGATGCCGTGAACACGGCAGACGGAGCGCATGGGCCATAGGTCCCATCGTCGGCGTCGCGCGCCTCGTGTAGCCTGAAGGCAGCAGGGGAGGCGCGTGGACACCCAGTTCCTGAATACCTTCGTGGTGGTGGCCGACCGGGGCTCGATGGCCGCGGCCGC
>DASWYE010000026.1:0-6845 GCA_036405115.1 Telluria sp.
CTCAAAGCCCTGGACGGGAATCACGCTACCGTAGCCCAGGTCCTTGCCGACATCAGCGAAAGCCTTGAGAACAAGGAAGCGCTGGCCGACGTCATCGCAGCCGGCTTCGAGTTCACCCCCTGGCCTTGATCCGCCGGGCACGGGACCGTCCGCCCGGCGGTCCCGTCGCAAAACCGTAGCACTCCCGCCTCGCGGCATCGTCGCCAAAAATAGTTGGAACTTTCCGGTCCCCGGCCGGGAATACCATCAAAGACCACGACGATGACCACCGACACCGCCACCACCGACCACGAACTACTGCGCCAGCTGCGGGCCGGCTCGGGCGCCGCATTCCAGGCGCTGTACCGGCGCCACCAGGGGCCGCTGTACCGCTTCGCCCTGCTGCGCTGCGGCTCGCAGGACACCGCCGCCGACGTGGTGCAGGAAGTCTTCCTGGGCCTGCTGTCGGGCAGCTTCGCTTACGACCCGCTGCGTGGCCACCTGCTGAACTTCCTGTTCGGCGTGGCGCGCAACGTAGGAATGAAGCTGGACGAAGTCCGCCGGCGTACCGACAGCCTGAGTTGCGCCGAGGACGAGGATGGCGAACTCGATCTGGGCGCCGACGACAGCGCCGAACCGCTGCGGCGCCTGCTCGGCAACGAACAGGCCGAACAGGTCCGGCGCGCGCTGGCCAAGCTGCCGCCGCACTACCGCGACGCCGTCATCTTGTATGAGCTGCACGACATGTCCTACCTGGAGATCGCCGACATCTGCCAGGTCGACATCGGCACCGTGCGCTCCCGACTGTCGCGCGGCCGCGCCGCGCTGGCCAAAAAACTCGCAGGCGCCGCGCTGGACGCGGCCTGAGAAAGCAGGAACCGACATGGACACGCACGACCGACACGACGACATCCTCCAGCCCCGCTTCGCGCAACTGCGCGCCGAACTGCAGGCGCACAACGCGCCGCCCGGGGTGGAAAAGGAACTGATGGACGCCTTCCGCAAGCAGCATGCGCCGCGCCGCTGGTACCAGCGCATCTCGCCGGGCAGCTGGGGCCTGGCGGGGGTGGGCAGCGCCTGCGCCGCAGCGCTGGTGCTGATGGTGACGCTGCAGGGCGCGCGCCAGCGCGGCGGCGACACGCTGCCGCTGGTGTACCGCGACGGCGGCGCCGCCTTCATCGCGCTCGACACGCTGGAGCGGATCGAAAACGAACCGGCGCCGCGCCTGGTCGAAGCCGAGCTGCGCGGCAGCGCGCTGGCCGATGCCGGCGTACCGGTATCGCCCGAGAACGCCGGACGCCAGGTGCATGCCGAAATGCTGGTTTCAAGCGATGGCGAACCGCTGGCCGTGCGCCTGACTTCCGAATGACAGAAAAACCCCAACCGAAAAGGAACACCATGAAGACCCGACAGATCCTGCTGGGTGCATTGCTGGCCGCCTCACTGGCGCCTGCGATCGCCAACGAAGCCGAAGACGCTGCCCAGGAAGCGCGCCGCGAAGTACGCGTCGAACGCGTCGAGCGCGCCGAACACGCAGCGCATGCGGCGCAGTTTCGCGCCCACGCCGACGCCTACGCATTCGCCACGCACGGCGGCCATATGGTGGCCGGCAGCCTGCGCATGCCGCGCGAGCCGGTGAAGAACGCGCCCTACAGCGCCGAGGCGGTGTCCGAGCGCGTGCAGGTGCTCGCGGATGGCAACCAGATCTCGAAGAAGCATTCGACCATGAGCTACCGCGACAGCCAGGGCCGCACGCGCCAGGAGATCCGCAAGGAGGATGGCGCCATGCGCACCATCCTGATCCAGGACGGCAGCACCACCCTGGTCCTGCACCCGGATACCAAAAGCGGCACCCGCGTCAGCCCCTTGATCGGCGAGCGAGCGCGCGCCATCGCGGCAGAGGCGCGCGAACGTGCGCGCGTGCACGTGGAGCGCATCCGCAAGGAGCGCAAGCAGGCCGGCGAAGGCGGCGAGGAAAAAGTGGTACGGCGTTTCGAACACGAGGGAGCAGGCGGCGTGCACGCCGAAGAAGTGCGGGTGCGCGTGATGAAGCAGATGGAGGGCAAGGCCGAACAGCTGCGGCGCCTGGCGCCGGCAATCGCACGCGCCTCGGCCGACAGCAAGTTCGCGCGCAAGGCGACCGTCAAGGAACTGGGCAGCCGCAACTTCGAAGGCGTCAAGGCCGAGGGCAAGTTGAGCAGCTACGAGATCCCGGCCGGCGAAGTGGGCAATGCGCGCCCGATCGTGGTCAGCGACGAGACCTGGTACTCGCCGGAGCTGCAAGTAACGGTCTACTCGAAGCACAGCGACCCGCGCTACGGCGACCGCATCTACCGCCTCGAGAACATCCGGCGCGTGGAGCCGCCGGCCGAACTGTTCACCGCGCCGGCGGACTTCGACATCAAGGATCCGGCTGAACGCCTGAAGCGCAAAATGGAAGAGAAAGCGAAGAAGCGCGAAGAGAAAAACAAGGACAAGCAGTAAAAGAAAAGGACAGTCCCTCGCGGCACTGTCCCCAGGTCTTCAGGAGGGCCCGGCAGTGCCGGGTCTTTTGCCTTACAAGCTCAGGCCGAAGCGTGCGCTCAGCCAGTCGTCGATCATCTGCTTCTCGTAGCGCAGCTCATCGTCCTTGTAATAGCGGTTGCTGCGCCGGAGGTAGTTCGTGTCGGTCATGCTTTCTTCGCCCGACACCAGCACCTTGCCGTTCTCGGTGATCGAGAAGCGCACCTTCATTTCCGGCCCGTCCGCGCGGCCCCTATGGACGCGAATGTCGGTCGGGGTCCGGAAGTTCGGCTTGATATCGCCGGCCAGGTTGATATCGAGCACCTCGATCTTCAGCTCGTGCCCGGGGGTCAGGCCCTTGGTCTGCGTGATGAAATGCTCGGTAATCAGCTTGCGCAGCGTTTCGCTCTCGGAGTACGGGAAATCGGTGTAATCGTCCACATTGGAATAGGTCACGACTGCGTCGCGAGCCAATGCGCCGACGGAAGTGAGCGCAGTCACGCAAGCCAATGCGAGGGTAGGCAATAACTTGTTCATTCGGGCGGATCCTTTCAGGTAGGGACACAAAATTCTCTTTTTGTTACCAGGAATATATCAGCAATCCATTACCTTGTGTCCACATCGACCAGCAGCCGCAAGAAAAAGGACAGCCCGTGGCGGGACTGTCCTTCAGCAGCATTCTGCGCAACCAGGCTGGCGCCCGGCCCGGGTCAGCGCGGCAGGCCGAAGCGCTTGCTCATCCAGCCATCCACCATCGATTTTTCGTAGCGCAGCGGGTCGTCCGGGTAGTAGCGGTTGCCGTGCTGGAGGTAGGCCATGTCGCTCAACTGCTCCTCGCCCGACCGGACGACCTGGCCGTTATCCCTCAGTGTGTAGCGGACCACCATGGTGGGCCAGTCCGCCCGTCCCCTGAGGATGCGGATATCGCGCCGGAACCGGAATCCGGGCCGGACATCGCCCGCCAGGTTGATGTCGAGGACCTCGACTTTCAGCTCCTGCGATGCGGGCAGCCTGGCTGCCTGCTTGATGAAGTGGTCGGCCATTTCCTTGAGCAGGTCGTCGCGATCTGCATCGTAGACCGGGAAGTCGGAATAGTTTTCCGGGTGCGTGAAGGTCACGACTGCTTGCCCGGCCATTGCTCCCAGCGACACCAGCGCTGTCGCCCCGGCCAATGCAAGCTTGCGGATCATGGGTTTCATGGCAGCTCCTTTCACGGGCGGTTGTCAGCGGACCCCGAAGGTATCGCGGAACCACACTTCCACCATCTGCTTCTCGTAGCGCAGCGGATCGCCGGTGAAGTAGCGGTTGATATGGTCCAGGTAGGCCATGTCGCGGATGCGCTCCTCGCCCGACTTGATGACCCGGCCGTTCTCGGTCAGCGTGTAGCGCACGTTCATGCTGGGCCAGTCGGCCTGCCCCTTCAGGATGCGGATGTCGCGCGGGAAGGCATAGCCCAGCTTGCGGTCGCCGGCGAGGTCATAGTCCAGCACTTCAACCTTCAGGTCCTGGCCGGCGGGGAGTTTGGCGGCCATCTTGATGAAATGGTCGGCGGTTTCCTTGAGCAGCTCATCGCGTTCGCGCTGCGAATAGGGGAAATCGGCATAGTATTCCGGGTGGGTGAACGTCACCGTCGCGCCGCCCGCCATTGCAGTGGCGGAGGAAAGCGCGGCCAGCCCGGCAAGGATGAGGTTGCGAATCAGCGTGTTCATGGCAGTTCCTTCGGAGGGTGTAGGACACCAATATACTCCCGGCAGCGACAAAGAATATAACGGCGTTATGAGTCTTTGTATCCAAATGTTAGGCCCCGCACAGCCCGCCATCGGCGCGGCGCACAGAATGGCGCCATGCCTGAAGGACCATCGCTCGTCATCCTGCGCGAAGAAGCGGCCCGCTTCGAAGGGCGCACCGTCGCGCACGCGGGCGGCAACGTCCGCGCGATCGACGCCGGCGCACTGGAAGGCCAGCGCATCGTCGCGCTGCGCAGCTGGGGCAAGCACTTCCTGATCGAGCTGGAGCGAGCGACGCTGCGCATCCACTTCCTGCTGTTCGGCAGTTACCGCATCAACGAGCGCAAGGAAACCCCGCCGCGCCTGTCGCTCGGTTTCGAGGACGGCAGCGAGATCAACTTCTACGCCTGCGCCATCCGCTACGCCGACCTGGGCGATTACGACTGGAGCGTGGACGTCATGTCCGACCAGTGGGATCCGGCGGCGGCGCGCAAGAAGCTGCGCGCGGCGCCGCACATGCTCGCCTGCGACGCCCTGCTCGACCAGCAGCTGTTCTCCGGCGTGGGCAACATCATCAAGAACGAAGTGCTGTTCCGCATCCGCGTGCATCCCCTGTCGACCGTCGGCGCCCTGCCCGCTCCCAAGCTGCGCGCGCTGGTGGAACAGGCGCGCACCTACAGCTTCGACTTCCTCGAGTGGAAAAAACAGTTCGCCCTCAAGCAGCACTGGCTGGCGCACCGGAAGTCCACCTGCCCGCGCTGCGATATTCCTTTCCATAAAGCAAATCTCGGCAAGACGCGGCGCGCCAGCTACTACTGCGAGCGTTGCCAGAAGCGGTATACATAAATACAAGGCGCGCGCACGACTGCAACAGATGGCGAAAGCCCGATGCTTCTTATTGTTATGTGGAAAAAGGCGTACTACAATCGATTACGCTTGCGCTCTCTGCGCCAACTCACATCGCAGCACATAAAAATCATATGTCCTTCCTGTCCCAAGGCGCATCGAAAGTATCTCCCTGGAAAGTTCTTCTCGTTGACGACGAACCGGACATCCACGACATCACCAAGCTCACCCTGAGCCGCTTCCGGCTCGACGGGCGGCCGCTCACCTTCCTGCACGCGTACAACACCGCGCAGGCCAAGCAGGTACTGGCCAGCGAGAGCGACATCGCACTGGTGTTCCTCGACGTCGTGATGGACACCGAAGACAGCGGCCTCGAAGTGGCGCGCTGGATGCGCCAGGACCTGGGCAACCAGTTCACCCGGATCGTGCTGCGCACCGGCCAGCCGGGGCAGGCGCCGGAAGAGCGCGTAATCGTCGACTACGACATCAACGACTACAAGGAAAAGACCGAGCTCGACCGTACCAAACTGTTCACCACCACCTTCGCCGCGTTGCGCGCCTACCGCGACATCATGAAAGTGGAAGAAGCGCGCCGCACCCAGGCCTCGTACCGCGAGGGGCTGGAGCGGGTGATCGCCGCCTCGGCCCACATCTTCCAGCAACGCAACCTGAAAGACTTCGCCAGCGGCCTGCTGCAGCAGGTGGTGGCCTTGCTGCGCCTCGAACAGAGCGTCCTGCTGCGGCTGCGCGGCGCCTCCGTCATCCGCGGCGCCGACGAGTACGAAATCCTCGCGCAGATTGGCGACATGGGCGACATCCTGGGCGAACAGGACCTGATCGAACAACTCAACGAAGCGCACCAGAACCGCATCTCGCGGCTGCATGGCGACACCTTCGTCGGCTACTTCCCCAACAGCAGCAGCGGCAAAGCCTCCCTGCTGGTACTGAAAGGCGTCGACGCCGTTTCCGAACTGGACGAAAAACTGCTGGAAGTGTTCTGTTCCGGCGTCGCCATCGCCTTCGACAACATCCTGCTGAACCAGGAAATCACCGACACCCAGGCCGAACTGATCCTGCGCCTGGGCGACGTGGTCGAATCGCGTTCCAACGAAGCGGGCAACCACGTGCGCCGCATGGCCCAGGTGTGCCAGCTGCTGGGCCAGAAGGCCGGCATGCCGGAAGAAGAGACCGCGATCCTGATGCACGCCTCCCCGATGCACGACATCGGCAAGATCGCCACCCCGGACGCCGTGCTGCTCAAGCCTGGCAAGCTCACCCCGGAAGAATGGGAGGTCATGAAACAGCACCCGGCGGTTGGCCTGTCCATCCTGGACGGCTCGCAGCGCCCGATCCTGAAGGCTGCCGCCGTGATCGCCCACCAGCACCACGAAAAATACGACGGCACCGGCTACCCGCAGGGGCTGAAGGGCGAAGCCATCCACCCGTACGCGCGCATCGTTGCCGTCGCCGACGTCTTCGACGCCCTCATGCACAAGCGCGTCTACAAGGACGCCTGGCCGGTCGAGCGCGTGACCGAGCACCTGCGCGAAGTTGCCGGCCACCACCTCGACCCCAAGTACGTCGGCCTCCTGATCGACAACATCGACGAAGCGCTCGCCATCACGCGCCGCTTCCCCGACTAACCCCTTCGGGGTCAGTCACCTTTTTCGGATTCGTCGGATATCCTCGTTAGGACTTTGCCCCGATTCGTAGCGTTGAGCACGTTTCGTGGGACGATTCTGACTTATAAGGTCGGACTTTCGCTGATCGCCGCTGTCCGACAAACCCCCT
>DASWYE010000027.1:0-22203 GCA_036405115.1 Telluria sp.
AGGGGGTTTGTCGGACAGCGGCGATCAGCGAAAGTCCGACCTTATAAGTCAGAATCGTCCCACGAAACGTGCTCAACGCTACGAATCGGGGCAAAGTCCTAACGAGGATATCCGACGAATCCGAAAAAGGTGACTGACCCCAAGGGGTGGGGATTGTCCGAAGGGGAGTATCGGACGAATCCCAAAAAGGTGACTGCCCCCGCCGGGATCAGGCGTGGCGGCGGCTGCGCGGGAAGCGCAGCGCGTAGTGCAGGCCGCGACCGGGCGCGCTGTCGGCACGTACGCTGCCGCCCAAGGCGCCGGTGGCAAGGTTGTACAGGATGTGCGCGCCAAGGCCGCTGCCGCCAGTGCCGCGCTTGGTGGTGAAGAAGGGGTCGAACAGCTGCGCCAGCGTGGACTCGTCCATGCCAGAGCCGTCGTCGCGGTAGTCGAAGGCGATGCTGTCGTCAGCCTCGGCCCGGACGCTGATCCGGATCGTGCCCGGCTGCTCGCGCTCGTACGCGTGCAGCAGCGAGTTGACGATCATGTTGGTGACGATCTGCGAGACCGCGCCAGGGAAGCTCTCCATCTCGATGTCGCCCGGGCAGTCCAGTTCCACTTTCACCGGCCTCCCCTTGAATTTTGGCTGCAGCGACAGCAGCACTTCGTCCAGGTAGCGCCGCAAGTTGAAGGTGCGCAGGTCATCCGAGGACTGGTCGACCGCCACCTGCTTGAAGCTGCGCACCAGCGCCGCTGCACGCTGGGTGTTGGTGGTCATGATCTTCAGCGACTGGTCGAGGATGTCGAAGAACTCCTGCAAACTCTCTTCGGTCATCTGCCCGCTCGCCAGTTCCTCGCGCGTGAGCTTGAGTTCCTGCACCAGGTGGCTGGTGGCGGTGACGCAGATGCCCAGCGGGGTGTTGATTTCGTGCGCGACGCCGGCCACGAGCCGCCCCAGCGACGCCAGCTTTTCCTGCCGTACCAGTTCGCTCTGCGCTTCCTGCAGCTGGGTGAGCGCGCTGTTGAGCGCTGCGTTCTGCCGCTCCAGCAGTTCGGTGCGCTCGGCCACGGCGCGCTCGAGCCGGTCCATGCTCTGCAGCCCCTGCAGCGCGGTGGCGACGTGGCGCGCGATCACCACGAACAGGGCCTGGTCTTCGTCGCTGAAGGTGTGCTGTTCGTCGTAGCTCTGGATGACGATGGCGCCCAGTGCGCGCTCGTGCTGGTCCAGCAGCGGGCAACCCATCCAGTGCTCGGCGATGCTGCCAATGCCCCACGCCGCTCCATCGGCGCCGCCCGCGCTCTGCTCGTCGCGCGTCATCACGAGCCGCTTGCGGTTGTGGATCACCCAGTTGGTCGGCGATTCGGCGGGCGAGGCAAGGCGCACCGGAACGTTCGGGTCGGGTGTTTCGTCCAGCTCGTCCACGAAATACGGGAAGCGCACGGCGCCGTCTTCCCGGTCGGCCAGCGCCACGTAGAAGTTGGCGGCGTACATGATGCGGCCCAGCTCGCGGTGCACTGCGCGGATGAACTCGGTGATGTCGCCCCCCGTCGTGGTCATCTGCCCGATCTCGAGCAGCATGGACTGGACGGCTTCAAGTCGAGTCAGGCGGCTTTCCATTCAGTGTTCCCCAATATGCAATGGGGAAATACTAGCAGGACGGGGCTGTATCGTGTTTGAAAGTTGGCGCCCGTTTTGTCACATCCTCGCCGGCGGCATGCCGGGGTGGCGCAGCGGCGGCCGCGGGGCCTCGATACGAGGATCAATCGCAGGTGCGGGCTTTTCGTAACGATAGGGGTTGATGATGATGGGGGGTACGGTGGGCGGCGCCGATGGCGGACCCTTGCCCCCGGCGCCGATTCGGGCACGCGGTGCGGTGTACGACATATCCGAAGCTCCAACTTCACAAGCAAGCACCCAGTATAGGCCGACATCACGACATTTCAAGGCAAACGGGGCGGTGCACCGCGCATTGCCGGGCCGGACGACGCCGCCAGCAATACCCGATCACTCATCGCGGCTGGCGAACACTCGCCCCGCAAAATGTGCAGTCTGTCGCATTCCGGTAGCCCCGCCGCGCCGGCAAATTTACAGTGAGCCCATACCAACAACATTTCAGCGAGGTCTCATCATGAAAAAGTTTGCTGCCGTTGCCATCCTGGTCCTGCTCGCGATGGCCGTCTGGAACCTGGCATTCGATGCCGGCGACGTGCACGTCATGTTCGGCGATGAGGAACTCGATGGGCCGCTGGCCGCGCTGGTCGGCCTGGTCGCCGGCGGCATCGGGATGCTGGTCGCGGCAGTGGTGATGGTGTTCGTGGGCGCGGTCCTGGCGCTGGTGTTCGCAGGCCTCGGCGTGATGGCGATCTTCGGCCTGGCCCTCGGCGCAATCGTACTGGCCGTCGCGGTCTCGCCGCTGATGCTGCCGCTGCTGGTCCCGGTGGCCATCGTCTGGTTCGTGATGAAGCGCCGCAAGGCGCGCGCCGCGCAGCAGGTCAGCGCACCGGTCGCCATCGCGTAATGTCGGGAGGACTGTCCTACCGCCTTGGCGCGGAGGGGCCGTCCCCGATACATTAAAGCCCTTCGATCAGCCGCATTGCAAACACCAGCGGCAACCCCTGCGCAATCACCCGCCGCGCCGCCGCCCCATGGTCATACGGCACCCTGAAGTACGACACCGCGCGCGTCTCATCGTCATAGATCGCATAGCACGACGCGCAGTTGCCGTCGCGCGGCTGCCCCACGGATCCTGGCAGCACCAGGTACTGGTGCTGGGGACGCAGCGAAATCGGCTCCGGCCCGGCCGGCAGGTGGCGCCCCATGCGGCCATCGTCCGCACGCCGGTACAGCGCCGGCGCATGTACATGCCCGGAAAAGACGACCCGCGCATGGGTCGCCCGCAAGCTGCGTTCGGCCTGCTCCACACCCTTCACGTATTCCCACTTCTCCGGCTCGTGCGCGCTGGCATGCACGAACATCAGCTTGTCCATTTCCGCCGTCAGCGGCAGCCCGGCCAGGTAGGCGGCGTGTTCGGCACTGAGCTGGCTGCGGGTCCACTCCAGCGCCTCGCGCGCTTCCGGATGCATCTGCGGCCTAACCGGCTGGGTGGCGAAGTAGTCGTGGTTCCCCTGCACTACCACGGCGCCCCGGCTGGCGTAGTCCATCACGGTGTCGACCACCCAGCCGGGATCGCCGCCATAGCCCACCAGGTCGCCGGTAAAAGCGTACTGGTCGGCGTTCTGGCCGCGCGCGTGCTCCAGGCACGCTTCCACGGCTTCGCGGTTGGCATGCAGGTCGGTCAGCAGGGCGATGCGCATGCCGCTCCTCAGCCCTTCCGGCGTGCCGCGAATTCGCGGTAGCCGCGCGCGCGCAGTTCGCAGGCCGGGCAGGCGCCGCAGCCGTAGCCCCAGTCGTGCAGCGCACCGCGCTCGCCCAGGTAGCAGGTGTGGGTGCCGGTGCGGATCAGGCCCACCAGCGCATCGCCGCCGAGCTCCAGTGCCAGCTCCCAGGTCTGCGCCTTGTCGATCCACATCAGTGGCGTTTCGAGGCGCATGCGGGTGGCCATGCCGAGGTTGAGCGCCACCTGCAGCGCCTTCATGGTGTCGTCGCGGCAGTCCGGATAGCCGGAGAAGTCGGTCTCGCACATGCCGCCTACCAGCACGCCCAGCCCGCGCCGGTATGCCAGCGTGGCCGCCACCGTCATGAACAGGAGGTTGCGCCCCGGGACGAAGGTATTCGGCAGCCCGTTATCCTGCATGGCGATGGCCACGTCGCTGGTCAATGCGGTATCGGAAATCTGCGAAATCAGCGACAGGTCCACCACGTGGTCCTCGCCCAGACGGGCCTGCCATTCCGGCCTGAGCGCGCGCATATCCGCCAGCAGCTGCGGCCGGACCGTCATCTCGATCGCGTGGCGCTGGCCGTAGTCGAATCCGATCGTTTCCACCCGCTCGAAGCGCTCCATTGCCCAGGCCAGGCAGGTGGCGGAGTCCTGGCCGCCGGAAAACAGCACCAGGGCGGCATTGTGAGCTTGCATGCGTTTCTTTCAGTGTTAGTCGTTCGCCATCTTTTCGGCCGTTCCGGTAACATCCGGAGGGATACCTCATAGTGGAGCGACATGTATTTCGACCGATTCGCGGGCCGGTTTGCAGTCCCGTTGCGGGAAACCAGAATTTTGGCACAAATCGCCATGGCCGTGGCCGCCCTGATGCTGGCGGCTGCCGCTTTTGCGCAACCGGTCAGCTATTCGGTAGCGATCCAGGCGCCCGGCGACATCGAGGACCTGCTGCGCGAGAACCTGGACCTGGTGCGCTGGCAAGGCAATCCCCGCGTGGACCGGGAACAGCTGGCGCGCCTGGTGCGCGCCGCGCCGGCGCAGGCCCGCACGCTGGTGGAGACCGAAGGCTACTACTCGGCCCGGGTGGAGGCGCGACTGGATACCTCCGGCGCGCAGCCGGTCGCGCGCGTACGCGTCGAACCTGGCGAGCCGGTACGCGTCGGCGACGTCGACGTGGCCTTGCGCGGTTTCGCGCCGTCCGACGGCGGCAAGCCTTTCGATGCTGACGCGCTGCGTGCCGGCTGGACCCTGCCCACGGGCCGCATCTTCCGCCAGGCCGACTGGGAGGCGGCCAAGCGCAACCTGCTGCGCCAGGTGATGCTGACCCGCTATCCCCGCGCCCGCCTGGCCGAGTCCAGCGCCACGGTCGATCCGGACACGCGGCGCGCGCTCCTCAAGGTCGTGGTGGACAGCGGCCCGGAGATGCGCTTTGACGGCCTCAAAATCGAAGGGCTGGAGCGCTACCCTGCCAGCATTATCGAGAACCTGAACCCGATCCGCCCCGGCGACGAATACAGTGAGGCCCAGCTGCAGGCCTTCCAGGCGCGCCTGCAGGACACTGGCTACTTCATGGGCGTCGAGGTGGTCGCCGACATGTCCGGCGTGGTCGAGGCGGAGGTGGCGGAGCTCGAGGAAGGACAGCCGCAGCCAACACCCGCAGTCACCGCGGTGCCGGTCATCGTGCGCGTCACCGAGAACAAGTACAAGAACGTCAGCGTCGGCCTCGGTTTCTCGACCAACACCGGCTATCGCTCGCAACTTAATTACGACGACCTGGACGTGTTCGGCCTGCGCATGAAGAGCGCGCTGACGCTGGAGTCGCGCCGCCAGACCGCGATGGCCGACTTCTTCCTGCCCACCTCGGCGCGCGGCTACAACGACAGCTTCGGCACCGCAATCGAGCGCAACGACCTGAATGGCGAAGTGACCACCGCCGCCACCGTGGCGGTGCGGCGCAGCTGGGGCACGCCGCTGCTGGAACGCTCGCTCACGCTCGAGCTGATGACCGAGAAGAAGACCGTGGGTGACAAGGTCACCTCGCGCAGCAAGAGCCTGCCGCTGATGTTCAGCTGGACCAAGCGCGAGCTCGACAACCTGGTGCTGCCCTCGAAAGGCTATGTGATCAACGCGCAGCTGGGTGGAGCCCTGCTGCCTGTCCTGACCGACGAACGCTTCATCCGCGTGCTCGGCCGCGGCATCTATTACCGGCCGATGACGCCGCAGACCACGCTGGTGCTGCGCGGCGAGCTGGGCGCACTCGCTTCGCGCCAGAAGGCCGGCGTGCCGGCGGCCTACCTGTTCCGCGCCGGCGGCGACCAGTCGGTGCGCGGCTACGGCTACCAGGACCTGGGCGTGCGCGAGGGCGACGCCATCGTCGGCGGGCGCTACCTGGCCACCGCCAGCGCCGAGTACCAATACTGGTTCAAGCCGCGCTGGGGCGTGGCGCTGTTCGTCGATGCCGGCAATGCGGCCGACAAGCTGCGCGACCTGAAGCCGGAAACCGGCGCCGGCATCGGCGCCCGCTGGCGCAGCCCGGTCGGCCCGATCAACGTGGACGTCGCGTATGGCGAGGCCGCGCGCGAGGTCCGCCTGCACTTCTCGCTGGGATTCACATTCTGATGGAAGAGAACCAGACTCCAACCCCTGCGCCGCGCCGCCGCTGGCTGCGCCGCACCGGCATCGCGGCAGCGGTGCTGGCGGCGCTGCTGGCTGGCGCCTACTGGTATGGCGGGCGCGAGACCACGCTACAAACCGTGGTGAGCCGCATCGCCGGCGCCAGCGGCGGGCAGCTGGTCACCAAGGGCGTGACCGGATCGCTGTATGGGCGCATGCACATCGACCGCATTGAACACCGCACGCCACTGCGCATCATCGTCGCGCGCGACGTGACGATCGACTGGTCTCCGCTCCAGTATTTTTCGGGCGGCGTGGCGATCAATGCGCTGCACGCGGCCAGCATCCAGGTCCAAGTGCTGGGCAAGGCGCCCCCATCCCCCATGCCGGCCAGCCTGGCCGCGCCGTTCGAGCTGCACGTCGACGATGCGCGCGTCACGCGCCTGACCTACGCACAGGCGAACGCCACGCCGGTCGTCGTGGACAACATCAGGTTCAAGCTGGCCGGCGGACGCACGCGCTGGCAATTGCGCGATGCATCCGCCCTCACGCCATGGGGCGCCCTGGCCGCCAGCGGCACGATAGCAACGCAGCGGCCTTTTAAACTGGACGCAACTGCCAGCCTGGTGCAGTCGCAGCCTCCAGCCGGACGCCCTGCGGCCAGGCTGACGCTACGTGCCGGCGGCGACCTTGGCCTGACCCGGCTGGACGCCGCCGGCACGGCCGGGCCAGCGAAGGTCGAAGCACGCCTGGCGCTGGCGCCCTACGATGCGGTGCCGCTACGCGCGCTGTCGGTCAGGGCGAACGGGGTCGATCCCGGCCTGTTCAATCCGGCGCTGCCGCGCGCCGACATGAAAGTCGCCCTCGACGCGCAGGTGGATCCGGCGACGCGCGCTGTACGCGGCTCCCTTCAAGTGGACAACGAGGGCCAGCCCGGTGCTATCGACCAGCAGCGTCTGCCGCTGCGCAGTGTCTCGGGGCGGCTCGGTGGCAATCTGTCGCGACTCGACATCTCTGGCATGGTGGTGGACCTCGGCCAGGCCGGAAAATTCACCGGTAGCGGCGCAGTGGAGCGCGGCACGGCGGCGCCGGGGGCGGGCAATGCGGTATTCACGCTTCGCACCGCCGGGATCGACCTGAAGGCCATCCACTCCAGGCTCAGGCAGACGAACATTGCAGGGACCATCGAAGTGGCCAGCGAAGGCGCCGAACAATCGGTGCACGCCAACCTGCGCGACGCCAGGATGCGGCTGGACGCGCGGGCGCGCCTGGCGGCCGGCGTACTCCATCTGGAGCGCGCACTGCTGGCCGCCGGCCGCAGCAGCGTGACGCTCACAGGCGAGGCGCGCATCGCGGGTGAACAGACTTTTGCGCTGCAGGCGGCGGTGTCGCACTTCAGCCCTTCCTCGTTCGGTGATTACATGGAGGCCGACATCAATGCGTCCGCCATAGCGCGGGGAAGCTACGCGCCTTCGCCAGCGGCGGATGTGTCATTCGCGCTGCGGCCAAGCCGCCTGTTCGACCAGCCGCTTTCCGGCAGCGGCAAGTTCAGCGTCACGCGCGAACGGATCGCGCATGCCGACGTCACGCTCGCACTGGGACGCAATGAGGCACGCATCAGCGGCAACTTCGGTGCGCCGTCGGACCGGCTCAAGTGGAATGTCGCTGGCCGAGACCTGGGCGCGCTTCGCAGCGGGCTGTATGGCGCCGTAACCGCAAGCGGCGTGGCCAGCGGCACTTTCGCCAGCCCGCGCACCAGTTTCCAGGCGCGCGCCCAAGGCCTGGGCTGGGCCAAATCGACCCGCGCCAGCGACGGCGTACTCGCGGCATCGGGCACTGCGCAATACGATGCCGACAGCCGCGCCGTCGAAGTCAGGGCGGCGGGTACTGCCACACGCTTCGATCCTTCCGCGTTCGGATCGAGGCTGGCGGGCAGCATCAATGGCGGCTTCGACGTCACCGCCCGCACCGGCGATGCGTGGCGTGCCCATGCGAGCGTCACCATCAATGACTCCACCTTGTCGGGTTCTCCACTGTGGGGACACGCCCGCTTCGACGCGGACCGGCAGCGCATCACCGGCGCCAACGTGGAACTGCACATGGGCGCGAACGTCGCGACCGCCAGGGGCGGCTTCGGCACGGCGGGGCAGCGGCTCGACTGGCGCATCGATGCGCCGCAACTGGCAGCGCTCGGACGAGATTTCGGCGGCATCCTGCGCGGGTCCGGCAGCCTGTCCGGCACCATGGCGGCCCCCTCGATGACGGGAACACTGGAAGGCTCTTCGCTGCGCATGGCCGGCCAGCGCGTCGCCGCGCTGCGCGCCAGCGCCAGCCTGGGTGCTGGGCGCGGCATGCAGGATCCGCTCGCGATCGACGTCCATGCTACGGGTTTCGAGGGCGCCGGCATCGAGCTATCGGAAGCGCGGCTGCAGAGCACCGGCACGCGCGGCGCGCACACCCTGCGCGCTTCGGCGCGGGGCGAGACGATGGACGCGCTGGCCGAACTGCGCGGCGGCTGGGATGGCGCCGCCTGGACCGGCACCATCGCCACATTGCAGAACAAGGGCCGCTATGCATTCACCCTGCGCGCGCCAGCAGCGCTGCGCGTCGGGACCTCGGGCGGCATCGCAAGCCTCGCCAATCCGGACTCGGTACGGCTGGCGAACGCCGTGTTCGCGTTGCCGGCCGGGTCGATCAACCTGCAGTCGCTCGAAAAATCCGATTCGCACTGGCGTAGCACCGGCACGGCCACCGGTGTTCCGCTCACCTACCTCGCCCAGTTTTCGGACGCCATCCGCGAGAACATGTCCGGCGACCTCGCGCTGGGCGCGCGCTGGTCGGTCGACATGCAGGCGCCCACGGGGCGCGGTGTCCCGCCGGCCCTGGCCGGCAATGTGCACGTATTCCGCGAAAAGGGCGACCTGGTCGCGGGCGCGCTGGTGCCGATCCCGATGGGCCTGCGCGTCTTCGATGCACGCGCCGAGGTGGCAGGCGGCGCTCTCCGGCTGCAGCTCGGTATGGAAGGTACGCGCGCTGGCACTGCCCGTGTGGACGCGACCGTGCAGATGATCGGCGGACGGATTTCCCAGGAAAGCGCGCTGCGATTGTCCGCCAACGCCAATATGGGTTCGATCGCCTGGCTCGCACCGCTGGCGCGCCAGCCCGGCCTCGAACTCGATGGCGCCGTGCAGCTCGCGCTTTCGGGCGCGGGAACGATCGGCAACCCGACGCTGAATGGCACGATCAGCGGCGACAACCTGGCGGCCCGCTGGCCCGAGCAAGGCGTCACGCTGCGCCGCGGCGTGCTGCGTGCACGCCTGGCGGGCGACCAGCTGCTGCTGGAACAGCTGGCGTTCGAAGGTCCTGAAGGTCGCGCGACAGCCACTGGCAACCTGCGCTTTGCAGGCGGCGAGGCGACCGCGCAGCTACGGCTCGTCGCGGACCGGCTGGAAGTGCTGTCGCGGCCGGACCGCACCGTGGTTGTCAGCGGCGAGAGCACGCTGGTGCGCACCGCCAGCCAGTTTTCGCTGACCGGCAAATTCCGCGCCAACCGCGCTCGCATCGAGCTGGCGCCGCTGGAACGACCGACGCTGTCGGACGATGTCATCGTGCTGGGCCGCGCCAAGCCGTCCAGGGCAGCAGCACGCGGCGACGGCACCCCGCTCAACATCGACATCGAGGCGGACCTGGGCGACGCATTCTACCTGAAGGGAATGGGCCTGGATGCACAGCTGGCCGGCGTGCTGCACCTGCGGATGGTGGAAGGCCGGCCGCCGCGCATCACCGGCGGCGTGCGCGCGATCAACGGCACCTACGCCGCCTACGGGCAGCGGCTTGCGATCGAGCGCGCGATCATCAGCTTCAACGGACCGTATGACAACCCGTCGCTGAACATCCGCGCGGTGCGCAAGCGTCCGGAAGGCGAGCAGCTGTCATCGACCAATGTGGAAGCGGGCGTCGAGGTGCGCGGCACCGCGCTGGCGCCGTCCGCGCGCCTGGTCTCGACGCCGAACGTTCCGGACAGCGACAAGCTTTCGTGGCTGGTGCTCGGGCACGGCATGGACCAGATGGAGGGACAGGAGGCCGGCGTGTTGAGCGCCGCGGCGGGCGCCCTGCTGGGCGGGCGCGGCGGCGGGTTGCAATCGCGTATCGCCAACTCGCTCGGCGTGGACGAGCTGGGACTGTCGCAGGCGCAGGGACTGGAAAGCACGGTGCTCACCGTCGGCAAGCGGATCTCGCAGCGCGCCTACCTGTCGTTCGAGCAGGGCGCGACCAGCGCATCGAGCCTGGTCAAGCTGCGCTACCGCCTCAACTCGCGCATCACCTTGCAGGTGCAGACTGGCGCCAACACCGCGTTCGACGTGCTCTACTCCTGGGCGTTCGATTGAGCCGGGGGACGGTCCCCGCAGGCGCCAAGGCGGCTGGGCCGTCCCCAGCTCTTCTGCTCGAGCTAGCGGTACTGCTGGCTAATGAGCTGGGGACAGTCCCGTAGGCACAGTCCCCAACCTGATGATCGTGGGGTTGTGGTCGGGCACCCCGGGCGGATTTTCGTCCTCGGGATCGGGTACCGGCGGATGGTGCGGGTGGGCCGGCTCCGGCATCGGGTCGTCCATCGGTGCCGGTTCGGGCGCGCGGTGCGCGATGAGCGGTTCTGGCGTGAGCATGCGTTCCTCCGAATCAGGATAAAACCTTACCACGTGCGTCCGGCGCAGCCCCGCACGCCAAGCCTTACAATATCAGACTCTTTCCATACCAACACATCTGTATGAACTTCGAATCGCTCACCCTGGGAACTGTCGCCCTCCTCATCCTTGGCCCGCTGCTGGTGTGGCGGATCTACTCGCGCGTGAACAAGCTGATGGTGCGCCAGCAGTCGATCATGGCGCGCCACTGGACCGGCGCGCTGGTGTTCCTGGCGATGATCCTGGTGACGCTGTCCGAGGTCGTTGGCCGCGACATGCTGTTGATGGGCAGCTGGGCTGTGGGCACCGCGTTTGGCATCGGCTGGGCGCTGTTCGCGTTCAAGCGTACCCGGCTCGAGATCACGCCGGAAGGCTATTTCTACACGCCGTTCAAGCCATTGGGACTGCTGTTCGGGATGGTGTTCGCGGCTCGGGTGCTGTACCTGCTGCTGGAGGTGTACACCAACCAGGGGACGATGCCGGTGCAGCGGCTGACCGAATCGCCGCTGACGGTGCTGGCGATCACGCTGATGGCGGGCTACTTCGGCACCATCTCGGCCGGCCTGCTGCGCTGGCGCCTGAAACACGACCAAGGCTGATACCTCGTCATCCCCGCACACGCGGGGGACCCATGCTGAGTTTGCCTCAGCAACAAACCTAACTTCCCGGTGTGCTCACTAGGGGTCCCCGCGGAGGGGGCCGCCATCGGCCGGGGATGACGGTGGCCGCGCCACCGCCTCCTCTTACGCGGCTTTGGCGTCGGTGCGGCGCTGCAGGACGAAGATCGGCTGCGCCCACGGCGAGTCCTTCTTCTTCTTGCTGGTGATGAGCGTCAGTTCCGACGGATCATAGACGTCGGTGTTGTGCGTCAGCGGCGTCGTCATCAGGTACTGCGCGTCGGTGTTCTTCAGGAACTCGCCCACCAGCTGGATGTTGCGGATGTCCAGGTGCGCGAACGGTTCGTCGATGAACACGAAGCCGCCGGAGCCATCTTCCGACTTCAGCAGGCCAATCAGCAGCACCAGCGACTTCATCACCTGCTGGCCGCCGGACGCCTCGCCGTCGTTCATCCCGATCTGGTCCTTGCCGTCGAACTTGAAACGCACGTGCAGGCCGGCCTGCGCCAGCTGCACGTCGTCGTTCTCCAGCCGCACCGGATCGGCATGCACGTCGATGCCTGCCAGTTCGCCCAGCTCGCGGATGTTCTTCGCGTAGGTGCGGATGGTGTAGCGCAGGCGCTCGATGTAGGCGCCGCGCGCATTCGCGGTCGCTTCGATCGCGCGGTTGTTCTGGTAGCGCCGCTCGTCGGTCTCGGCCTGGCGGTTCGACAGCTGTTCGTTCAGGCGATGGAACTGGTCGATCACGGTCGCATCGAGCTCCCAGTCGTCGCGCGCCAGCGCGTGCTGCAGCCAGGTGACGCGCAAGTCGACCTGGTGGGTGTTCTTGTGCTCCGCCACCAGCGCGGCGCGGCGCGCCGGACGACGCCAGCTGTGCGGCAGGTGCCGCCAGGTGCGGCGCAGTTCGGCCAGCGCCTTGGCATGCTCGTGGCGCTGCTCGATCTGGCGCTTGTGACCGAGGCGCATGCCCGCTTCCGCTTCCGACAGCGCCATGCGGGCGTTGGTCAGCGCGGTGTCGGCACGGGTGCGCGCGACGGTGGCGTTCTTGGTCAGGCCTTGCAGCTCGCCCAGGCGCGCGCCGACTTCCAGGCGCTCGGCCTTGAGCGGCGCGATCGCGCGCACGGCTTCCTCGAATTCCTCGTGGCGTGCCGACAGCTCCTTGGCTGCGTCCACGCCGGCGATGCGCGCCTTGAGCGCGCCCACTTCGGATGCCAGCTTGCTGATTGCGAGCGTGAGCGTGTCTTCCTGTGCTTCCAGCGAAGGCAGCGCTTTCTGCAGCGCAGCCAGGCGCTGGGTGCGGCCCGCGTCACCGAAGCGGTAGCGCGATGCTTCCACGAACAGCGAGCGGCCGCCGCGGCGTTCGCGGTGGTACGCGTCCGGCGTGATCCATTCATCGTCGCCGGTCTTGAAGCCTTCGTCCACCGAGTCCACGCGCGTGATGCGCGCCAGCTGGTCGATCAGCCACGCCGGCGCAGCCGCGGAGAAGCGCACCACCGACAGCAGGCTGTCGTCCTTGACGGTCGGCGCCTCGACGCAGTCCGGCACGATGAAGTGGCGATAGCGTTCCTTCTCCGCGAGGCGGTAGGCCGCCGGCGCATCCTTGGCGCGCTCGAGCAGCACCACCGAGGCGTAGCCACCGAGGACGCCTTCGACGGCGCCCTGCCACTTCGCGTCCGTCACCTCGACGATATCGGACAGCATCGCGTGCGGGATGCTCGCGTCGTTCAGTGCGCGGCGCATCTGGCGCACCGCGTCCGGTTCCGGCATCGCGCTCTTGCCCTGCAGGGCCGAAATGGTGGACTGGTGCTCCGCAATCTTCGTCGAGATGGCCTCGCGCGCCGCGCGCTGCTTCGCCAGCTCGGCCGACTTCTCGTCCAGCTGGGCGGAGACTTCCGCGATGTCGGCGCCGGCGTCCGCAGCCAGCTTTTGCAGGCGCTCCTTCTGTTCCAGCACGCTGTCGAGCGGTTTCAGCTTGGTGTTTACCGCCGCCAGGCGCGACGCCAGCGCGGTTGCTTCCTGCTCCAGCAGGGTTTCCTGTTCCTGCGCGTCGGAGAGCGCTTTGGTATTGCTAGCCACAGCAGCGCGCTTTTCTGCGAGCTGCGCATCGGCCTGCGCCATCGGCTTGCGTGCTTCGCGCAGCGCCTTCGACGCCGCGGCGGCCTTCTCGCGCGCCTCGTGGTACTCGAGGCTCGGCATCACCTCTTCCAGCAGGTTGCGGCGCTCCTTGTTCAGGTCTTCCCACTGGTGGAAGTTGGCCACACGCAGGCGCAGACCTTCCAGGTTGGTCTTCGAGGCGTCCAGCTCCGACTCGAAGCGCTTGAGCTCCGTTTCGGTGTCCTTCTGGTGGCGCTTGGCTTCGTCGTAGGCGTCCAGCACTTCCTTGTCGCCGAACACCTGGAACACCAGGTCGAGCAGCTGGCGCGGCGCGTATTCGCACAGCTTGTCGGTTTCGCCCTGCTCCAGCGCCAGCACTTTCGACATCGCCGGCGACAGGCCCGCCATCGCCAGGCGCTTGCGGTAGTTCTCGACGCCCAGCCAGTCGGTCGCTTCGGTCACTTCCTCGATCTCGACGCGGCCCGGGCGCATCAGGTACTGGCGCTTCCAGTCGCCGCCGTTCTTCTGGATCTGGCAGAACAGCGTCACTTCGTCGTCGGAGAAGAAACCGGAGCCGCGGAACGGCCGGTTCGACAGCTGCGAGCCGGAGGCGCTGTTGTCCACCACCGCGCGCAGCCAGGCGGTCTGCTGCCCGGAGTGGCGCGCGTAGTGCTTGTAGGTGCGGCCCATCGAGCAATCGAGGCCGAACAGGGTGCGCAGCGCGTCCAGCAGCGTGGTCTTGCCGGAGCCGTTCTGGCCAGCGATCGTGATGATCTTGGCGTCCAGCGGAATGTTCTTGATCCGCTGCCAGTAGTCCCAGTGAACCAGTTCGAGCGATTTAATGTGGAACATGGGTGAGCCTTATTCGGTGTCGGATGGCAGGCTGTCCTGCGCTTCTTCTTGCGTTGCCGGTTCTTCGACCGGTGCTTCTGCCACGGCATCGGCCTGCGCATCGTTGGCAGGCTGGCGCGCGGCCGGGCGCGGCACCACCACCTGCAGGTTCGGCGAGGCGCGGAACACGTCGGCCAGCGCGCCGTTGATGATGCGCTCCTTGAGCAGGTCGGTATCCATCATCAGGTCCAGCAGCGGGCCTTCCAGGATCAGGTCCCCGCGCCGTTCGATGAAGCCGAGCTTGGACAGCACGCCCAGGTTCATGTCCATGCGGGTCTTCTTGCCGAGCTTTTCGCCGAAGTCGGCCAGCAGCGCGGTGTACGAGATGCCGATCGAAGTGTCTTCGGCACGCGGCAGCGGCTTTTCCTTGCCGAAGAAGTCGGTCTGGTCGTCGTCCTTGTGCTGGTGGGTCTCCTGGCGTTCGCGCTTGGGCAGGATGATCTGCGCCCACAGCACCACCAGCAGCGCCACGCCGTCGCGCGTGAGTCCGAAGTTATTGTTCTGCCAGATGTCTTTCGCGCCGAAGATCTTCGGCTCCACGGCCCGGTGCAGCGCCAGCGTGACATGGTCTGCATATACGTTGTCGAGCAGCTTGAGGCCGGATTCGAGCAGGCGCTTGTCGACTTCCTCGCGGAAGGATTCGTCGGACAGCGCGCGCTTGACCAGCTTGTCGTCGCGGCGCAAGGTCTGGTGCGTGAGCAGGCGCGCGATCAGGATTTGGGAATCGTCATTCATCGGGCTGGCCGTTGTCTGGTACTTCAGTTGCGATGGAAAGGGTGGCGCGCGAGATCGCGGCGACGTGCGGGTCGTCCAGCTGCACCATGTCGTCTTCCGGCGTGAACACCACCGGCAGGCGCGCCAGTTCGGCGGTCGCGCCCTGCAGGCTGGCCTCGGCCGCGTCGCCCAGCAGCGGCAGCATCGACGCGCGGTAGGAGGCGACGGCGAAGCTGGCCGGCAGCAGCGAGTCCTGGATCGGCACCGCCTTCGGGGCTTCCTCGCCGATCGACGGGAACACGCCGATGTTGGCAAAGTCGGACAGGCGCGCGAGCCAGGTGTCCAGCTCCACCATGATCGCCGGGGTGTCGTTGACCGTCAGCGGCGCGTCCATGCCGGCCGGCAGGCCACCCTCGGCGACCAGCGACGCGCGCTCGGCCAGCAGTTCGGTTTCGGCCACGTCGATCATTTCGGCCGGGGTGATAAATAGCGGCATCACCGGGCGGTCGATCGCGTCCACCGCCAGCGAGGACAGGTCCGGATGGTTCAGCAGCCAGCGCTTGACGTCGGTGGTGGACAGGCCCGACTGCCCCAGGTGCACCCGCTGGCGCTCGATCTGGTTGAGCGCGCGCGAGAACATGCCCTGCATGTTCAGCAGCGCCGACTGGGCGCGGCCGATCGCCTGCGCAGCCTTGTGGGTGGCCGCGTCGGCCTTTTCGTCGGTGGTGATGGCGCGCAGGATCTCCGAGCCCTTCTCGACCCAGTCGCAGGCCATGTGCCACTTGGCCTGCGAGGTGCGCAGGCGGAATTCGGAACCGGAGGCGATCGCGTCGCGGAATTCTTCAGTCAGGTCGACCAGGCGACCCAGCAGGTGCTTGAGCTGTTCGACGGTGACGCCGCCGACCGCCTGGGCGCCGGCCACCTGCGACAGCAGGAAGCCCATCTCGGCCTCGTCGTCGGCCTGGCCCATCGACAGCAGGGTGTCGAGCGCGGACAGGACGTTGCGCGCCATCGGCGTGATGCGGTACACGCCGGCGGCGCCATCCCAGGCCAGCAGGCCGTGCGAGCGCAGGCGCAGCAGCACGGTCTCCAGGCTTTCGGAAGTGAGGTAGCCGAGGCGGGTGTTGATGTCGGCGCGCGAAAAGCCGGACGCGCTGGTGTCGGACGCCAGTTCGCGCAGCACCAGCAGGCGCACGGTGACGGCGTCGCCGCCGCCGTGGAACAGCGCGGTGAACGCCTGCAGCGTCGGCTGCGCGCGCTTCAGGTGGAATACCTGCTCGATCTCGTCGGGAGCGATGCCCGGCTGGAAGTGGGCCTGGAGCGAGTCCGGGTCTTCCTGCACTGAGGGCGGTAAGTCGGCGGCGAAAGCCGCGGCTGCCAAAATGTCGGTCATCGTGTTCCGGGTTGCCAGTCTGTACACGCGGCGCAAGGCACGCGGGGCAACAGTATAACAGGCAGTCCCGGCAGCTATTTTCTAGTTAGTTATTTTTTTGTTAACTTTGCCAGCGTTTGCTCGACATATTCGCCTTCCTTGTCGCTGAAGCGCAACTTGACCGGATACCACCCCAGCCCCGGCGCCAGCCACAGGTCCACCGCCTGCTCGTCCGGTTCGCGGTTGGCCTTGGCCAGGTGCACCGTCTCCAGGCTGCCGGCGCCGGTCGCAAGCGTCTCCTTGCCGGCTACCTTGAAGCGCCACAGGCGGGCGTCGGTACGGCCGGCCACGACGAAGCTGATCTCCGCACCGGGCGCGAACCTGGCGGGCGCGGCGCGCGCCAGTGCGGCCAGCTGCCACTGCGCGCTGGCACGGTCCTGCTCACCGCCCTTGATCGTGTAGCGCTTCTTCTTGTCTTCGCTGAAGCTGACCGTCTTCGCCGCGCGGTCGAAGGTGGTGGTGAACGGCGACTTGCGCATGCGCTTTTCGAAGAACTGGTCGGGCGCCAGGCCGGCCGCAGTCACGGCGCCCTCGCTGCGGTTCTCGATGATGTGCCCGAGCAGCATCGCCCGCGTATTCGAGACCAGCGAGTAGCGGCCGTCCGCGACGCGCCAGTTGACCACCGATTCCCCGCCCAACGAAAAGCCCTTCTGCAGGGCCTGGACCGTGTAGACCAGGTCGGCGGAAGGCGGAACGTCGGCGCGAACCTCCCGGGCCGCGGCGGGAGCAGCCGCCTGGAATGCCGCCAGCGTGGCGCCGGCCATCAAAAGCTTGAAACCCATCTTAATTCCCTGCGCTTGTGTCAATCCTGGTCACGGCCTGCGTGGTGACAGCGCCGTTCGCTTCCGTATTGCGGATGAGGACAGGATACCAGCCAAGCGAGGGCGCGAACCAGATATCCAGTCTCGAATTGTAACTGCCCGGTTTCGGCATGCGCGCCAGGTGCACGGTCTTCAGGATGCCGAAGGCCGGAGTGTCCAGGTCCTCCTCGCCAACCATGGTGAAGCGGTACACCACCGCGTCCTTTTCGCCACCCACCTGGATGTCGACCTCCCCTTCCAGTTGCGACGGATCGGCACGGCCAATGGCGGCGAGCTGGAACGGCACGCTGGCCTTGTCCTGCGCGCCCGGAGAGAGCACGTCGCTGCGCTCGGAGGCGGAAAAGGTGATCCTGTTCTCGTCGCGCCGGAAGTGGGTGGCGGTGAGCGCGCGGGTCAGGCGCTTTTCGGTGAACTTCAACGGAGCAAGGCCGCCCTCGCCCACCGTGCCCTCGGAGGTCGATACCAGCAGGTTCAGGCGCGTGACCAGCATCGACACGCCCGCTTCCACCGTCACCTTGTAGGTGGCGCCGTCGGTGCTCCATGCCAGCGTGCCTGCGCCGGTGCGCTCCACGCCGTGGCGGTCGGTGCGGGCCACGTCCATCGACAGCTGCGCGGACGGCAGCAGGTCGACCTTGTACAAGCGTCCCTCGGGCGCTGCGGGGCCCTCCGGCTGCGCCGGCTCCTGCGGTTCCGCAGCCGTTTCGGGCTGCGCCACGGCCGGTTCCTCGACGGGAGAGCGCAGCGGTTCTGGCAGGACCTGGCCAAGCTGCTCGACCGGAACCGGCAGCGCCGCTTCGATCACCGGCTCGACCGGCGCCAGGGGCGCGGCCGGTCTGCTCTTGCGCGGCTTGGGCGCCGGGCGCGGCGGAGGTGGCGCGGCGGCCGGTCGTTCCTGCACCGGAGGTTGCCAGAGCTGGGCGACCATCGTGCCCGACCGCTTCGCCGGTGCATCGGCGGGGCGCACGTTGGCGCTGACCCAGCCGATGGCCACGTAGTGCAGCAGCAGCGTGAGAGCCGCGGCCAGCACGACCTGGGGCCGTCTCAGGATGGGCGAAAACATGTACATGCCCTAGTGTAACTTGATCGGCAGCAATACGCCCTTCCTGTAGGTCGTCGCGGCCTGCCAGGTCCGTCCTCCTCGTTATCTGAACGACAAGCTTAACAAATCACAGACAAAGTCGGCGCGCCGCAACATAATGCCTGCATGGCGGACGACTGACATTCAACGATAGGAGACGCGACATGCAGAATCCACAAATGCCGAACATGCCGGGTGCGGGCGCAATGAGCGATTCGCTGGAGTTCGTGAAGAACCTGTGGGGGAACATGGGTGTCCCCGGCATCAGCGCCCCGACCCTGTCGGTGGATGACCTGGACAAGAAGATCAAGGACCTGAAGGCGGTCGAGATCTGGCTGAACGTGAATACCTCCATGGTTCGCGGCAGCATCCAGGCGCTGGAAGTCCAGCGCGCCACGCTCGCTGCGCTCCACTCGATGGGCGAGGCGATGGCCGGCCAGGGCAATCCGTTCGCGGCATTTGCCCAGCAGGCGGCGGCACAGCCGGGCGCAGCTCCCGCCCCCACTGCCTCTGCCGGACAGTCGCAGGGCGATGCGGACCAGCAGCCCGCAGCGGCGCCCGACGCAACCGCCGCCATGGGCATGGCCAATCCGGCGATGTGGTGGAGCATGATGCAGGAGCAGTTCCAGCATGCGCTGGCGCAGGCGGTGTCGGCGAATGCGGCTGCAGCTGCGGCGGCTCCCGCCGCACAGGATGGCGGCCAGGCAGAAGACAAGCCCGCGTCCGGTGCGGCGCCCTCGTCGAAGCCGCACGCCAAGCGCAAGGCGGACTGACGCGCGAGCCTGTCCCTTCGCGTCACGGAGCGGAGCAGCCGGAAATCCAAAGGCAGGGGGCAGCCACCCCCGTGAAGTTACGTTACGCTGGCTCCGGGGCCGCGGCAGCCGGTTCGGCTGCGGGCGGGGCGCTGAACGGCGCCAGCGCCGCCAGCTGCTCCATCAGCTGGGCGAAGCGCGGCTGGCCCGGCGCGATGTGATCCACGTGCATCAGCACCTGCAGCGCTTCGTTCGACAGCTCCGCGTCGTAGCCGTGCTGCTGCATGGCCGACACCAGGATCTGCGCGGCATTGAACAGGATGCGCATATTGTTCGGCAGCGCCGCGCGCGCGTCGCGCATCCACGCGATCGCCTCCCGGATTTTCCCGGTCTTCCACAGAAGGACGCCCTGGTTCATCAGCTCGGTCGCTTCGCGCCGGTGCGACTGGATCAGCTCCTTGCCCTCGTCGCCCATGCGCGCCTTGTCGAAGATTTCCTGGATCTCGTCGAGCAGCAGCGCGTTGTCATGGTTGTTCTTGATCAGGTAGCACAGCAGGTCGACCGGGGACTCCTTCACGCCCACCGCAAACAGCAGCGTGGCCAGCTCGATGCAGGTGCGGGTCTCGGGACGCTCCGGATTCGTGGACAGCATCTCCTCCAGCTCGTCGCCGGCCTTGCGCGCGCGCCGGTAGTCGCCGCTTTCGTGGTAGACCAGCCCTTCGGTGATCTTGGCGCGCAGCGGCATCTGCTCTTCGGTGAACTCCTTCTGCGCAGTCGCCAGCAGCTGCAGCGCTTCCTTGGTTTCGTTCTTCATGCCGCATACACGCGCCAGGCCGAGGTAGGCGTCGCCGGTCCTGCGCACCGAATACTCGCCGATCGCGATGCACTTGCGGTACGCGCGCTCGGCCATGCCCACATTGCCAAGCTTGAGGCAGACGTCGCCGAAGTGGCGCTGGCGTGGCACCGAATTGGGCGACAGCCGCGTGGCGCGCTCCAGGATCGAGCAGGCCTCCTCGTGCATGCCCATGCCCTGGTAGGCCAGCGCCAGCTGGTCGTAGGCGTCGATGTAATAACGGTTCTCGGCGATCACGGCCTGGAACACCTGGCGCGCGGCCTCGTATTCGCCGTTCGCCATGCGGATCTTGGCCACGCCGGAGCGCGCCCACTGGTACTCGCGCTGTTCCAGCACCACTTCGTAGACCTCGCGCGCCCTGTGCAGCTCACCGCTCTTTTCCAGCAGCCTGGCCTTCATGCGCAGCAGCTCGATCTCGTGCACGCGGTTCTTTGCCATCTGCTCGTCGCACAGTTTCGCGGCGCGCAGGTAGTCCTTTTCGCCGAAGGCCTGGTCGATCTCGCGGAACACCTGCTTCTTGTGCCACACGCGGTTCAGGCGCGTCAGCAGCACGCCCTCCGTGATCGGCTTGATCAGGTAGGCGTCGGGCTGGTGCTCGGCCGAACCGATCACCGACTCCACGCTTTTCTCGGCCGACACCATCAGCCAGACCGAGGACGGCATCAGGAGGTTGCGCACGCGCGCTTCTTCCAGCACCTGCTGGCCGTTCTTGCCTTCGCCGAGGTTGTAGTCGCACAGGATCACGTCGTAGCGCTTGCTGGCGATCAGGCCCATCGCTTCGCCGCCGGATGCGGCCTGGTCGACGTTCTTCGCGCCCAGGTTGCGCAGGCTTTCGCGCAGCAGCTGGCGCACCCCGGCAAAGTCGTCGACGATCAGGTATTGCTTGGAGGCCCAGTCGACGCTGCCGTTCTTGGTCGGGAGCGCGTTGGCTTGATCGAACATGCGGGCACCTCCCTTATGGCAGCGTGAGGACGAAGCAGCCGCCCCCATAGGCGCCGCCGTTCTCGAGGCGCAGGTGTCCGGCACGTCCGCGGTGCTTGTGCATCTTCGCCACTTCGCTCGAGAAGTGCAGGCCAAGGCCGGTGCTGTTAGTGAGGAAGTTTACCCCGCAGCGCATGCCACTCATGGCGGAGGCGCCGGCGGCCAGCATGCTGGCGGGGTAGCCGCCGCCGTTGTCCTCGACCCGGACCTCGAGGCAACCGTCGACCACGGCGATGGCCAGCCGGACCCGGTCGCGCGTGTAATTGATCGCGTTGTTGATCGCGTGGCCGATGACACCGACGATCAGGTCCTCGTCGAAGTGCCAGACCAGCTCGGGATCATAGTCGGTTTCCAGTGTGATGTTCTTCGAGCGCAGCAGCACCGCCTCGGCCAGGATCACCTGGTCGACCAGGTGCTGCATCTCGAGCGGCTGCATGTCGAACGGGTACTCCGGCTTGCCGAGCCGCTTGTACAGCGCCAGCAGCTGGGTCAGGTTGTCGTTCAGGCGCTTGCTCTGGTACAGCATGTGGGCCATGTCCGCATACGCGCCGAAATGGGGTCTGTCCCCATTTTGGTCCGCGAAATGGGGGCCGTCCCCATGTCGGGGCTGGGCGAGCAGCTTCTCCAGCGTGCCAGTCAGGACGCTGATCGAGTTTTTCATGTCGTGCGCAGTCGACGCTAAAAACAGCGACAGATCGTTGGGGCTGGTTGGATCATCCATGGAGGGGGCGACTGGGGAAGTGCGTGGATTGCCGTACAGAAATTATAGCCCAGTTGCCGTGCTGGCGCCGCCGCTGTTGCGTGCGCGTGACGCGCGTCATGTCGGTATTCTGGTGACCAGAAATGGCGGAATCCGCCAGTTTATGGCCGATTCCGACATTCTTTGTCCTCATTGGTGGTGCTTGCGGCCGGCCAACAGGAAGCGGGCGGGGTCGAGCGCGCGAGACAGCTTGTTTTCCAGAGGGACGGGCTCGCCCTCCAGCATCGCGGCCAGGACTTCGGCGGCGTAAGGGGCCCAGATCAGGCCGCGCGAGGCGTAGCCCAGCAGGCCGAACAGGCCTGCGTGGCGCGGCACGTCGCGCAGGCGCTCCATGCGCTGGCCGGCACTGTAGTCGGGCAGCTCGCCGACCAGCGGCAGCCGGTCCGGCGGGATGCAGCGGAAACCGACCCGCCCCGAGAGCGGTGCATCGGATCCGAGCTGCGCATCGCCCAGCAGTGAGCGCGCCTTGCGGATGTTCTCGTGGTGGCTGGACGGCAGCAGCAGCGGGTCGGCAATGTCGTCGTAGGTGGCGCCGGTGCTGACCACGCCTTCCACTGCGGGCGTCATGTAGGCTTCGCGGCACAGCACGAACGGCAGGTTC
>DASWYE010000028.1:0-16429 GCA_036405115.1 Telluria sp.
ATGTGGGATTTGTTCTTTTATGCAGTATATTCACGCTGAGTTATCTAAACTAGACAAATAATCACATCATTTGTGCGTTTTTGTCGCAAATCAGCGTCCAGGGGTCATGCATGGGACAGTTCCGCCAGATTTCCACGTTCGTCGAGGTGGTGGCGCGCGGCAGCCTGTCGGCTGCGGCGCGCGCCGAAGGAATCGCACCGGCCATGATCGGGCGCCGGCTGGACGCGCTCGAGCAGCGCCTCGGTGTCAAGCTGCTGCAGCGGACCACGCGCAAGCTGGCGCTGACCGACGAGGGCGCCGCCTTCCTGGAGGACTGCAAGCGCATCCTGGCCGAAATGCAGGAGGCCGAGGCGGCAGTGGCCGAGCGCAGCGCGCGCGCGACCGGCCACCTGGTCATCTCTGCGCCGGCCGGGTTCGGCCGCCAGCACGTGGCGCCGCTGCTGCCCTCCTTCCTTGCCGAGCACCGCGACGTGACGGCCAACCTGAACCTCAACGACCGCCTGGTCGACATGGTGGGCGAAGGTGTGGATGTGGCGATCCGCATCGCCAGCCTGGAGGACTCAAACCTGGTCGGCGTAAAGCTGTCGGACAACCAGCGGGTGGTAGTGGCATCGCCCGCCTACCTCAAGCGGCGCGGCGTGCCGAAGACGCTGGAAGACCTGCAGCGCCACAACTGCCTGGCCATTTCCAGCGAAGGCAGCCAGCGCGGCTGGACCTTCCGCGACAACGGCAGGAACGTGACGCTGAAGGTGGCCGGAAACATGCAGTGCAACGACGGCGAAGTGCTGCACGACTGGGCGCTCGCGGGCAAGGGACTGGCGTGGCGCTCGATGTGGGAAGTGGGCGCGGAGATCGAGGCGGGCAAGCTGCGCACGGTGCTGGACCAGTATGCGGCGCCGGGCAACGATATCTATGCGGTGTTTGCGCAACGGCGGCATTTGCCGCTACGGATACGGGCCTTCGTCGAATTCCTGCGCCGCAGCTATGCGCGCCCCGGATACTGGCGCCGCGCCTGACACGTCATCCCCGCGCCAAGGCGGCACTCTGCGGGGCCCCATGCCGAGCAACCTGCACGAACGACGCTGACTCTCGGACACACTCAGCAGGGCTCCCCGCGTACGCGGGGATGACGGAAGGAGGCGAAGGCCACCTCGCCAAACGTACAGGCAAAAAAAAATCCCCGGCAATGCCAGGGATTTTTCGTCAAACGTTCAGCGGGGCTGGATTACAGCGGCTGGATGTTCGATGCTTGCTTGCCCTTTGGACCGGAGGTCACTTCGAAGGACACGCGCTGGTTTTCTTGCAGCGACTTGAAGCCGGCGCTTTGGATTGCCGAGAAGTGAGCGAACAGATCTTCACCGCCTTCGTCCGGGGTAATGAAGCCGAAACCTTTAGCGTCATTGAACCATTTTACGATGCCAGTTGCCATTACATATTTCCTATTTCAGTTTAAATATTAAGATCGTTTTAAGAAAGCAAGAAAGGAATGACAGACAACCTGCACTACCACCTCGAATCCAACGATCCCGCATTATACTCAAATAAATCAAAAAAACAGCGCCGCACAGAAAAAAGTTCGCCCTGTTCCTGATTTATTTGCCTACGTAGGTTAAATATAGGACAAAGTGGGCCGTTGCGTTTGAGATTAATCAAACGTGCGCAGGGCAAAACATTTCCGTACGGAATCGACTGCCCGTGCGCAGCCCTTATTTGGTACCGAAAATGCGGTCGCCGGCGTCGCCCAGGCCCGGCACGATGTAGGCGTGGTCGTTCAGGTGAGAATCGAGCGAGGCGACATACATCTTGACGCCCGGATGCGCGTCCTGGAACACCTGCACGCCTTCCGGCGCGGCCACCAGTGCGAGGAAGATGATCTGCGCGTCGGTCACGCCGCGTTTTTTCAGCACGTCCACCGCGTAGACGGCCGAGTTACCGGTCGCCACCATCGGGTCGCACAGGATGAAGGTACGTTCGGCCAGGTCGGGCAGACGCACCAGGTATTCGACCGGCAGGTGGGTCTGCGGGTCGCGGAACACACCGATGTGGCCGACGCGCGCGGACGGCACCAGCTCCAGCAGGCCGTCGCTCATGCCGATGCCGGCTCGCAGGATGGGCACCACCGCCAGCTTCTTGCCGGCGATTACCGGCGCGTCCATCGTCACCAGCGGCGTGTGGATGGTGCGGGTGGTCAGCGGCAGGTCGCGGGTGATCTCGTAGCCCATCAGCAGCGTGATCTCGCGCAGCAGTTCGCGGAAGGTGCGGGTCGAGGTGTCGCTCTCGCGCATGTGCGACAGCTTGTGCTGGATCAGCGGGTGGTTCAGGATGAACAGGTTCGGGAAACGAGGATCTTGTTTCATGGTGGTGTGGTAGGGATTCGTGGACGCTGGCGCGCATTATCCCACGCGCCTCCATTGCTGTACAAACAAACCTCCACTCCTGCAGCACCCAAAATGGGGTCTGCCCCCATTTCAGGAGAGGGCTCGGTCGATGAGCGCGGCGGCGTCTACGCCGGCGGGCAAGGCGCCGAAGGCGCCGCCGGCGGGCCGCGCCAGTCGCGAGGCGACGAACGCGCGCGATACGACATCCGGCGCATGGCGCAGCAAGAGGCCAGCCTGCACCGCCACCACCATGCGTTCGGCCAGGTCGCGCGCCGCGTATTCGCCGGCGCCACCCAGGTCCGCCAGCAGGCGCTCGCAGTGCAGGTCGTAGGCTCTGTCCATGCCGGCGGCCGGCGCCAGTTCCGCGGCCAGCGCATCGGCCGCGGCCGGCGCTTTGGCGAATGCGCGCAGCACGTCCAGGCACATCACGTTACCCGAGCCCTCCCAGATGGAGTTGACCGGGAACTCGCGGTACATGCGCGCCAGCGGTCCGTCTTCCACGTAGCCGTTGCCGCCCAGGACCTCCATCGCTTCGGCGCCAAAAGCTGGACCACGCTTGCAGATCCAGTATTTGCCGGCCGGGGTCAGCACGCGCGCCAGCAGGGTCTCGGCCGGGTAGTCGGCGCGGTCGAAGCAGCGCGCCAGCCGCAGCGCGAACGCGGTCGCCGCTTCCGACTCCAGCGCCAGGTCGGCCAGCACGTTCTGCATCAGCGCGTGCCCGGACAACTTGCGTCCAAACGCGGAACGGGTGCGCGCGTGGTGGATGGCGTGGGTGAGCGCGGCGCGCATGATGCCGGCGCTGCCGACTACGCAGTCAAGCCGCGTGTGGCTGGCCATCTCGAGGATGGTCGGGATGCCGCGTCCTGCGGCGCCCACCGGCCAGCCGATCGCTCCGCAAAACTCCACCTCCGACGACGCGTTCGAGCGGTTGCCCAGCTTGTCCTTGAGGCGCTGCACCCGTATCGCGTTGCGGCTGCCGTCCGGCAGGTAGCGCGGCACGAAAAAGCAGCCCAGGGCGCCGTCGCCTTCGCCCGTTTGCGCGGTCACCAGGTGCGCATCGGCCTGCGGCGCGGAGAAGAACCATTTGTGTCCGACCAGCGTGTGCGCACCCTCGCCCATGGCGCCGAAACGCGCCTGCGCCTCGGCGGCCGCCATCGGCGTAGCCCGGGTGGTATTCGCACGCACGTCGGTGCCGCCCTGCTTTTCGGTCATGCCCATGCCCACCAGCGCGCCCTGCTTCTGTTCGACCGGCAGCGAGCGCGGGTCGTAGCGGCGCGAGAGGATCCTGGGTAGCCAGTGTTCTGCCAGCGCGGGCGCGGCGTGGCGCAGCGCAGGCACGCAGGCGTAGGTCATGGTTACCGGACACTGGGAGCCGTTCTCCACCTGCCCGAACAGGAAGAAGCGCGCCGCGCGCGCCACCTGGCGCCCCTGCTGGCCGCCTTCCCACGGCGAGGCATGCACGCCCTGTTCAATCATCATCTGCATCAGGGTGTGCCAGGCGGGATGGAACTCCAGCTCGTCGATGCGCCGGCCGGCGCGGTCGTACTGCACCAGCCGCGGCGGATTGGCATTGGCCAGGCGCCCCAGTTCGAGCGTGGCAGGTTCCCCGAGGCGAGCGCCGAGCGCTGCCAGGTCGCCGGCCGCCCAGCCGGCGCCCTCGCGCTCGACGGCCTCGCGCAATGCCGCGTCGCAGGTGAACAGGTTAACGCCTTCAAACGGCTGCGGCAGGTTGACCGGTGCATGGGTATCGAACGGGCTCATGGCGCCTCCAGGAGGATGTCCGGAACACAATACCATGCCCCGGTTTCACGGTAAAACAGCCTAGTGTTCGTCCTCTCGCAGCGCGCACTGTTGAGCGAGATCAAACCCGAAACGCAGGACGCACGTCGCTTGCCGATTCGGTGCGAATCGGCAATCTTTCAATGATAGAGTGCATCAGGTTCCATCACTTTTGTCGTGGAAGGTCGCACCAGCCCATGCGTACCAGCCCTGATAACGCCACCTGCCAGGCCGCCACCGGCAGCGAATCTGATGCCTTGCTGGATGCCGCCGGCGACATCGCCGCGCGCCTCGACAGCGAGGGCCGGATTGTCCACGCCAGCGCGAGCCTGCGTGCGCTGCTAGGGTCCGCCGGGTCCGGTGAAGGCGCCCACCTCGCCGCGCTGGTGGCCGCACCCGACCGGGCGGCACTGCGCGAGGCGCTCGCTGCAGCCAGCCTGCAGCCAGGCACGCCTTGGCTTGCGCAGGCGCGCCTTCGCATCGATGAGCGCGAGGCCTGGTTCGAGCTGCGCCTGACCGCTGGTGCCGGCGCCCAGGGCCAGCCGTTCGTGATGGCGGTCGGGCGCGACATGACGGCGCAGCATGCCACGGAAGAGCGGCTGCGCCACATGGCCACGCACGACAGCCTGACCGAACTGCCCAACCGGCTGCTGCTGGCCGACCGCATCCGCATGGTGATTGCCAGCGCACGCCGCTCCGGCCAGGGTTTCGCGGTCGCCTCGATCGGGCTGGACGGCTTTAAGAAGGTCAACGACGGCCTCGGCCTGGACGTGGGCGACGCCGTGCTGCGCATGGCCGCTGCACGCCTGCGCAAGACCCTGCGCGACAGCGACACGCTGGCGCGCATCGGGGGCGACGAGTTCGTCGCGGTGCTGCCGGGTACCTGCAAAGACCAGCAGATCCGCCTGATCTCCGGCCGGCTGCTGGCCGCGCTCCAGCCGCCATTCGATGTCGAGGGCCACACCATCTACGTGGGCGCGACCATCGGGGTCGCGGTCTACCCGCAGCACGCGGAGGACGAGGTGCGGCTGGTGGCGCTGGCCGACAGCGCCATGTCGCGCGCCAAGCTGGCTGGCAAGGCCAAATACATGGTGTACAGCGCGCGCGAGGTGCCCGGCGCGCCGGAGCACGACATTTCGCTGGAAGCGGCCATGTTCCAGGCCGTGCGCGAGGGCGAGTTCCTGCTGTTCTACCAGCCGATCGTGGATGCGGCCAGCCGTCGAATCGAGGGCTTCGAGACCCTGATGCGCTGGCGCCATCCCACGCTGGGCATGGTGCCGCCGGTGCGCTTCGTGCCGATCGCCGAGACCAATGGGCTGATCAACCTGCTGGGCGCATGGGCGCTGAAGGCGGCCTGCATGCAGCTGCTGCAGTTCCAGGAAGTGGCCGGCCGGCCGCTCTACATCTCGGTGAACATCAGCCCGCGCCAGTTCCGCAGCGATAAATTCCTCGAAGTGCTGGACGAAGCGCTGGCGCTGTCCGGGCTGCCCGGCGAGCAGCTGGTGCTCGAGATCACCGAAGGCACGCTGATGGTCGACCCATTGCATGCCGAAGCGATCCTGGGCCGTATGGCCTCGCGCCGCGCGCGCATCGCCATCGACGACTTCGGCACCGGCTACTCCTCGCTGGCCTACCTGAAGCGCTTCCCGATCTCGGTGCTCAAGGTGGACCGCGCCTTCGTCAAGGACCTGCAGGTGTCGGCCAAGGACGGTGCCATCGTCAACGCGGTGCTCGACCTGGCGCGCCACCTGGATCTGTCGGTGGTGGCTGAAGGGGTCGAGACTGAGCCACAGCTGCTTTACCTGGAGGAGCGCGGATGCCAGTTCGTGCAGGGCTACCTGACCGGCAAGCCAATGCCTGCCCATGTGGCGCTGGCCGCACTCAAGGAAAACCTGTACGCCGAGCTGCTGCCCTCCCAGCTTGGCGCGGGGATCCGCTGATGGCAGCCGCTACGCCCGCCCCGATGCGCCCGGACGCCACACTGGCGCTGCTGTGGGAGCGCATCCGGCGCAATGGCGACATGCCGGGCTTCACGCGCGCGGTGCGTTCGATCCTGGGCGCCATGCGCGGCGAAGCGGACCCGGAATTCAACATGACCCGGACGGTGCTGTCCGACCCGATCCTCACGCAGAAGGTGCTGCGCCTTGCGAACAGCGGCATGTACGCCGCATTCGGGCAATCGATCAATACGGTGTCGAAGGCAGTGCTGGTGCTGGGCACGGATGCGATCGGCCACCTGGCACTGGGCCTCAAGCTGATCGAGGAACTGTCCGCCACCTCGCCCGGCTCGCAGGCGGCCCACGCGGAGATGGAGAAGGCGATCCTCGCGGGGATGGTGGCGCAACAGGTCGCATCCGGCGCCGACATGCGCGACCCCGAGGAAGCCGTGGTGTGCGCGATGCTGCACATGCTGGGCCGGATGCTGGTGACCTTCTACCTGCCCGAATACTGGACCGAACTGGGCGCCGCCGGCGGCCATGGCGGCGAGGATGCTGCCGCGCCAGCGGTGCTGGGAATGTCGCTGGTGGAAATCGGCCGCGCCGCCGCGCGCGAATGGGGCATGCCGGCCAACCTGGTGTCGGCGATGCGGGTGGTGGATCCGGATCGCGAAAGCGCGGAGATATCGCACGAGCGCTGGCTGGCCGCGGTCTCCACGATGGCATCGCAATGCGCCGGCCCGCTCTGGGCCGACGACGCTGGCGCCAACGACAAGGTGCGCGCACTGGCCGGGCGTTTCTCGCGCCTGGTCGGGCTGGATGCCGACGGCATCATGGCTGCCGTATCGAAAGCGCGCGAGGCGGCCAGCAACGACCTGGTGCTGGCGCCGCTGGCCCGGCCGCAGGACAAGCGCAGCAAGGCCGACGACGCAGCCCGCCGGCGGGCCGATGGCAACCGCATCCTGCGTTCCGGCGTCTCCGACATGCGTGACGTGCTGGCCACCGCCAGCCCCGGACAGATGCTGACCATGGCGCTGGAGACGATCTACAAGGGCCTGGCGTTCCAGCGCGCGGTCGCATTCCTGCGCAACCGCCGCGAGAATGCCTATTCGGCGCGCATGGGATTTGGCGAGGGGGTGCGCGAACTGCTGCCGGCGATGACTTTCTCCGATACCTACGAGCCGGACGTGTTCCACGCGGCGCTCGACGCCGACCGCGTGATCCTGATCGACAATGCCCAGGACCCGAAATTCGCGGCCCGGCTGCCCGCATGGTGGAAGGACACCCTGGCCAGCGCGCCCGGCTTCATCATCCTGCCGGTGTGCGTGCACGGGCAGCCGGCCGGTCTCCTGTACGGCGAATGGGACCAGCAGCAGGCGGCCGCGGAGCTGGGCAAGGAGGAATTCGGTCTGCTGAACGAGATCCGCGCACTGGTGTCGCGTTCGGTCGAGCGGCGCCAGCAGATGGAGCTGGCGCCACGGGTACTGGCTTGATGAGTGTCTTTCAGGCGATGCGCGGCGTGTCGACCCGCACGTCGCCGCACTGGGCGCGGTGCATCAGCGCATGGTCGATCAGTACCAGGGCCAGCATCGCTTCGGCGATCGGGGTAGCACGAATGCCCACGCAGGGATCGTGGCGGCCGAAGGTCTCGACCATGACCGGCTCGCCAGCCTTGTCGATCGAGCGGCGCGGCGTGCGGATCGAGGAAGTGGGCTTGATCGCGATCGACACCAGGATGTCCTGGCCGGTGGAGATCCCGCCCAGCACCCCGCCGGCGTTGTTGCCGACAAAGCCGTGCGGCGTCAGCTCGTCGCCATGCTCGGAGCCGCGTTGCGCCACGGCGCGGAAGCCGGCCCCGATCTCGACACCCTTCACCGCGTTAATCCCCATCATGGCGTAAGCGATGTCCGCGTCGAGCTTGTCGTAGATGGGCTGGCCCAGCCCGACGGGCACCTGGCGCGCCACCACCTCGATGCGGGCGCCGACCGAATCCCCGGCGCGGCGCAGTTCGTCCATAGCCTCTTCCATGCGCGTCAGCAGCTGCGGGTCGGCAGTGGGTGCGAAGAACGGATTGGCGTGCACGTGCTCCCAACCGTCGAACGGAACCGCGATTTCCCCGAGCTGGCTCATGTAGCCCATGACTTCGGTGCCGTACTGCTGCCGCAGCCATTTACGGGCGATCGCCGCCGCGCCCACTACCGGTGCGGTCAGGCGCGCCGACGAACGGCCGCCGCCGCGCGGATCGCGGATCCCGTATTTATGCCAGTAGGTGTAGTCGGCATGGCCGGGACGGAAGCTTTCGGCGATGTTGCCGTAGTCCTTGCTGCGCTGGTCCTCGTTGTGGATCAGCAGTGCGATCGGAGTGCCGGTGGTGCGGCCCTCGAACACGCCGGACAGGATCGCTACCGTATCGCTCTCCTGGCGCTGGGTGACGTGGCGCGAGGTGCCCGGCTTGCGCCGGTCCAGCTCCGGCTGGATGTCCGCCTCGGACAGTTCCAGTCCCGGCGGGCAGCCGTCGATCACGCAGCCGATCGCCGGGCCGTGCGATTCGCCGAAGGTGGTGACGGTAAACAGCTTGCCAAATGAATTGCCGGACATGAAGGGAGCCAGGAGGGTGCGAAAAAACCAATTCTACCAGTGCATGCGCCAGTGCGCCGACCTCCAGGAGCCCTGACGGCAGGAGTCGAGGGTGTTGTTTTAATTCCTGAGAGCATCTTTTTGTTTCTCTATCGTCGTTGTTGCGCATATACTCTTTTTTACACAGTAGTAGCAGTTTGTACGACAAGGCGTAATAGCCTGTATATACCCCGGAGACGCACTTATGGCAGCACCCTCCCCACTGCCGGGACCGGACCAGGATCGACTGGTCTTCCTGGATGAGGAAGCAGCGCCGGCGCCAGCGGGCGGGGGTAGCGTGTGGCGGGTGCTGATCGTCGACGACGACGAGGACGTACATTCGACCACTACCTTCGCACTGGGCAGCCTGGACATGCAGCAGCGCCGGCTTGAGTTCCTGCATGCGTACTCGGCCGCCGAGGCGCGCACTCTGCTGCGCCGCGAACCGGACATCGCCGTGGTCCTGCTGGACGTGGTGATGGAACGCGACGACGCCGGCCTGGAACTGGTGCGCCACATCCGCGAGACGCTCGGCCTGCGCGACCTGCGCATCATCCTGCGCACCGGCCAGCCCGGCTATGCGCCGGAAATCGACGCCATCCGCGACTACGACATCAACGACTACAAGACCAAATCCGAACTCACCCGCATCAAACTGTATACATCAGTGACGGCAGCGATCCGCTCGTACGAGCAGATCACGGCGATCAACCGCAGCCGTATCGGGCTCGACCGCGTGCTGAACGCCTGCACCGGACTGATGGCGCTGCATGGCGCAAGGGAATTTGCGGCCGGCGTGCTCGAGCAGGCCTGCGGCCTGCTGCATGCCGCGCCTTGCGGGGTCCTGTGCGCCCGCGAACCGGTCGGAGGCGGCCATGTGCTGCATGCGATTGCCGCGACCGGCGCCCTGGCATCGCTGGGCGGCGGCCTGCTCTCGGCGGCGCGCGGCGGCGCCGTGCACCAGGCCCTGGAACAGGCGCTGGCCGAACGCCGCACCATCGCCGGCGCCGGCAGCATCACCCTGTACATCCGCGGCAAGGGCGGCCGCGAATTCGGCGCCTACCTGCAACTGTCCGAGCCGCCCGGCCCCATCGAGCAGCGCCTGCTCGACATCTTCGCCAGCCATGTCGCGGTCGGGCTGGACAACGTGGAGCTGGTCAGCCACCTGCACAATGCCGCCTTCTACGACCAGTTGTCCAAGCTGCCAAACCGCACCCGGCTGGTGGAATTGCTGGAAGCGGCCATGCTGGCGCCGGCGCGCAAGCGCAGCGTGCTGGCGCTGGTGGATATCGACCATTTTGCCGAAACCAATGACGCGCTCGGCCACCATTTCGGCGACCTGCTGCTGGTGGCGGTGGCCGGTCGCCTGCAAACGCGCCTCGGCCCGCACCTGACCCTGGCGCGCATCGGCAGCGACACCTTCGCCGTGCTGGGCGACGCCGCATCGGTCAATCCCGAGCGCATCCTGCCGCTGTTCGACATCCCGTTCGCGCTGGACGGGCAGGACGTCCAGATCTCGGCCACACTCGGCCTGGTGCGCCTGGGCGAGCACGAGGGTTCCGGCGGAGACGCACTCAAGGACGCCGACATTGCACTCAAGCGCGCCAAGAGCCAGCAGCGCTCCGGTCACTTCTATTTCACCCGCAGCCTGGGCGTCGAGATCCGCGAACGGGTGCGCATGATGCACGCGCTGCGCAACGCGTTCGCCAACAAGGAGTTGTCGCTGGTGTACCAGCCGCAGGTCGACCTGGAATCGGGCGCGACGGTCGGCGCCGAGGCCTTGCTGCGCTGGCAGACCGCCGACGGCCGCCAGGTTCCACCAGACCAGTTCATCCCGATCGCGGAATACTCGGGACTGATCATCGAGATCGGCGAATGGGTGCTGCGCGAAGCCTGCAGGGAGCTGGTGCGCCTGCGCGCGCGCGGCCACGTCGACTTCACCATGTCGATCAACGTGTCGCAGGCGCAGTTCCGCCACCCGTGTTTCCTGCGCACGCTGCGCCAGGTGTTGCTCGACACGGGCGCACCGCCCCAGCACATCGAACTGGAAATCACTGAATCGATGGCGATGGAAGAGCCGGACCAGCAGATCCGCCTGCTGTCCCAGATCAAGCAGACCGGCGTCTCGATCGCGATCGACGACTTCGGCACCGGATTCTCGTCGCTGTCGCACCTGCAGCGCCTGCAGGTGGACCGGCTCAAGATCGACCGCGCCTTCGTCAGCGAGATCACCGGCTCGGAGCGCGGCAGCAGCATCGCGGCGATGGTGGTACAACTGGGGCGCAACCTGGGACTGTCGGTCGTCGCCGAAGGCGTGGAGGACGAGCGCCAGGCGCAGGTCCTGTCGGCGCTCGGCTGCCCGCTCGCGCAGGGCTTCCTGTTCGCCCATCCACTGCCGCCCGACGCCCTCGCCGACTGGCTCGCCGCTTCCGCCCTCGACGCCGCATAGCGGCCGGCATCAAAAAAGCCGGCTGGCGCCGGCTTAGTCTTCTTCGTTCGCCGTCTCGGCCGGCCAGTCGCGGATGTACGCCTTCAGCATGCGGTTCTCGAAGCTCTGCGCCTCCAGCACCGCCTTGGCCACGTCGTAGAACGAGATCACGCCCAGCAGGGTCTTGGCATTCATCACCGGCAGGTAGCGCGCGTGCTTCTCCAGCATCATGCGGCGCACCTCGTTGACTTCGGTGTCGGGGGTGACGGTGATCGGATGGTCGTCCATGTGCTTGCGCACCGTGCCTGGCCCCACGCTGCCGCCGTTCGCGTGCAGCGCCTTCATCACCTCGCGGAAGGTCAGCATGCCGACCAGGTCGCCGAACTCCATGACCACCAGCGAGCCGATGTCCTTTTCCGCCATCAGGCTGGCCGCATCGACCAGCGGCATCTCGGGCGTAGCGGTGTAGAGGATGTTGCCCTTCACCTGGAGGATTTCAGAGACTTTCATGGTCGTCACCTTGTCTTATAGTATTGTCAATCGACTGTAGCCTAAGCGTAGCAAAAAATCCAGCTTTGCGCTCGCGCAAGGCGGACTCGGCCGCGTTACATGCCGTCCAATCAATGCTACGATGCGCCATCTCCATCCACCGGCACACTTATGAGCGGTCCTCATTATCCCGGCTTCGATACGCTGGCGCTGCACGCCGGCGCAGCACCGGACCCGGCCACCGGCGCGCGCGCCACGCCGATCTACTTCACCTCCTCGTTCGCCTTCCGCGACTCCGACCACGCCGCCTCCCTGTTTAATATGGAGCGCGCGGGCCACGTCTATTCGCGCATCTCGAACCCGACGAACGCGGTGCTGGAGGAACGCATCGCGGCCCTGGAAGGCGGGGTAGCGGGCATCGCGACGGCGTCCGGCCAGGCCGCGCTGCACCTGGCGCTGGCCACCATCGCCGGCGCCGGCTCCCACATCGTGGCCTCGCGCGCGCTGTACGGCGGCTCGCACAACCTGCTGGCCTACACCATGAAACGCTTCGGGGTAGAGACCACTTTTGTCGATCCGCGCGACCTCGATGGCTGGCGCAACGCCATCCGGCCGACCACCAGGGTGCTGTTCGGGGAGTCGCTCGGCAACCCCGGACTGGACGTGCTGGACATCCCGGCCGTCGCCGCCCTCGCCCACGACCACGACCTGCCGCTGATGGTCGATTCGACCTTCACCACGCCTTACCTGCTGCGCCCTTTCGATCACGGGGCCGACCTGGTCATGCACGCGGCGACCAAATTCCTGTGCGGGCACGGCACCGCGATCGGCGGCCTGCTGGTCGATGGCGGCACCTTCGACTGGCAGCGGGCGCACGAGCGCAGCGGCCGCTTCCCCGAGCTGTGCGAACCCTACGAGGGCTTCCACGACATGGTGTTCGCGGAAGAATCGACGGTCGCGCCGTTCGCCCTGCGCGCGCGGCGCGAGGGCCTGCGCGACTTCGGCGCCACCATGGGGCCGCATGCCGCCTTCGCCATCCTGCAGGGCGTGGAGACCCTGTCGCTGCGCATGGAGCGCCATGTCGCCAACACGCGCAAGGTGGTGGACTACCTCGCCGCGCATCCTGCGGTCGAGTCGGTCTCCTATCCGGAACTGGAATCGCATCCCGATCATGCACTTGCCAAGCGGCTGCTGCCCAAGGGTTGCGGCGCCGTATTCTCGTTCAACCTGAAGGGCGACCGCGCCGCCGGGCGGCGCTTTGTCGACGGCCTGAAGGTGTTCACCCACCTGGCCAATGTCGGTGATGCGCGCTCGCTGGTCATCCATCCGGCATCCACCACCCACCTGCGCGTCCCCGCCGGCCAGCTGGCCGCGTCGGGCATCACCGAAGGCACGATGCGCCTGTCGGTCGGACTGGAGTCGCCGGAGGACCTGCTGGAAGACCTGGGGCGCGCGCTCAAGCTGTCGCAGAAAGGAGCCTGAGATGATGATCGATGGTGCTTACTGCTATACCGGCGGCCGTCCGTTCGACCCGGCGCTGCCAACCGTCGTATTCATCCATGGCGCGCAAAACGACCACTCGGTGTGGGCGCTGCAGAGCCGCTATTTCGCACACCACGGCTTCGGCGTGCTTGCGCTCGACCTGCCGGGACACGGACGCAGCGCCGGCCCTGCGCTGCAAACGGTTGAAGAGATGGCTGGCTGGCTGCATCGCCTGCTCGACGCGGCCGGCGTGGGGCGTGCGCTGCTGGCTGGCCACAGCATGGGGTCGCTGATCGCGCTCGAAGCGGCATTCCGGGCGCCGCAGCGGGTGTCCGGACTGGCCCTGCTGGGCAGCACCTACCCGATGCGGGTGTCGGAAGCGCTGCTGGAAACCGCCAAGAATGACGAACCGGCCGCCATCGACATGGTCAACATCTGGTCGCATTCCTCGCTGGCGCAAAAGCCGTCCTGTCCTGGCCCCGGCTTCTGGACCATGGGCATGGCGCAGCGCCTGATGCAGCGCATGAGCGCGCGCAATCCGGCGCAGCTGTTCTTCACCGACTTCACGGCCTGCAATGCCTACGCCAATGGCGAGGCCGCCGCGGCCAGCGTGGCTTGCCCCACCCTGCTGGTGCAGGGATCGCGCGACGTGATGACACCGCCCCGCAGCGCGCGCCAGCTGGCCGCGTCGATCGGCGACGCGAAGGTGGTCACAGTCGACGCGGGCCACCAGATGATGGCCGAACAGCCCGACGCCGTGCTCGACGCCCTGTACACATTCGCCATCCACTGCCGGGATACGCCATGACCACGAGCACTCGCTTTACCAGTTTCGCGCAGTTCTATCCGTACTACCTTTCGCAGCACCAGAGCCGCCTGTGCCGGCGCGCGCATTTCATCGGCTCGTCCTCGGCGCTGGCCGCACTGGTGCAGTTCGGCGCCAGCCTCGATCCGGTGTGGCTGCTGGTGGCGCTGATTTCGGGCTACGGCGCTGCCTGGGTCGGCCATTTCCTGTTCGAGAAGAACCGCCCCGCCACCTTCAGCCATCCGCTGTATTCCCTGATGGGCGACTGGGTCATGTACTGGCAGATGCTGACCGGTAAGCTGAACTGGTAGGGTTCAGGCGGGCGTGCCAATGCCGGTGAAGTGGGCGGACAAGGTTTGTTCCAGGCCACGCTCGACCGCTGCTTCCACCTGGCGCGCCAGCGCGCCGGTGTCGGTGTCGAGCGCCGACCTGCGTTCATGGCGACTGTCCTCGGCGCTGCTGCCGGCAAATGCAAAGATGCGGTACACGTCCGCCACCCGCACCTTGTCCGGGTTCACCAGCAGCACCCAGTGGTCGAGGTCATGGCGCAGGCGCCCGCGCCAGGGACCGCGACGCGGCGCCGGGGCGCGCACCCGCCCTACCCAGCCGTGCGTTTCCATCTGCTGCATCAGTGCTGTCATCTCCTCGTAGCCGATGCGGGTGTGGCTACGGATCGTGGAGGACGCGACCAGTGCGCTGTCACCCAGTTCGCGGCCCGCGTACATCACCTTCAGGATCGCCATCGCATCGACGAATTCGCTGCCGGGCACCGGCTTGTGCCACCAGCGCTCGTACTTCACGACCGGCAGCGCGGCGGCAATCAGCGCGCCCACCAGCGTGATCAGCCAGGACACGTAGATCCACAGCAGGAACAGCGGCAGCGCCGCCAGCGCACCGTAGATGATGGCATAGGTCGGGAACTGCTTGATGAAGACGGCGAACAGGCGCTTGGCCACCTCGAACGCAATGGCCGCGGCCAGGCCGCCCCAGACTGCGTCGCGCCAGTCCACGTAGCGGTTCGGCAGCCACATGTACAGGAGCGTGAACGCGCCGGTCGTCAGCAGCACCGAAACTACCGTGTAGAACACGGCGCCGAAGTAAGGCAGGGGCTTGAGCAGGCCGCTGGTCGCGATGTACAGCTGTGTGGTCATGGTCAGCGACAGCCCGATCAGCAGCGGGCCGAGCGTGACCAGCGCCCAATAGATCATGACCCGCTGCGACAGCGGCCGCGGGCGCTGCACCCGCCAGATCTGGTTGAACGCCCGTTCGATCATGCCCATCATGGCCGTCGACGTGAACAGCAGCACCACGGCGCCGATGGTTGACAGGCGCGTCGCCTTGCCGGCGAAGGCCGACAGGTTGTCAACGATAGTGTTGGCGATTGCCCTGGGCATCACCGACTGCACGAAGTATGCCTCCAGCGCGGCGCGAAATGCGGTAAACACGGGGAAGGTGGTAAACACCGCAAACACGATCGTCAACAGCGGCACCACCGCAAGAACGGTGGTGAAGGTGAGCCCGCCGGCCACCTGCGGCAGGCGCTCTTCCGACAGGCGCCGGTGCGCGAAGCGGACCAGGTCCCCGACCTCGTTCCAGGTCAGTCCCCTCTCCACGTCGGCCGCGGCGTGAAGCGGGCCGTCAGGAAGGTGCGCGGCTGGGAGAGCGGTTTTCGAGGACATCGGTGGTCGGTAGCGGCCTTCGAGCGGCCTTGTCAATTTGAAAGCGCCCTATAATACCAACGATGAAAGCAACCAACCCGATAATTCTCGTATTGTTCTACTCGCGTCATGGCGCGACCCGCAAACTGGCGGAGCTGATCGCCCAGGGCATCGAAAGCGTGCCGGGCATCGATGCCCGCATCCGCACCGTTCCCGCAGTCTCGACAGTGGCCGAAGCGGTCGAACCGGACGTGCCGCTCAAGGGCGCGCCCTATGTCGAGCGCTCCGACCTGGACGAATGCGCAGGCCTGGCCCTCGGTTCGCCGACCCGCTTCGGCAACATGGCGGCCAGCGTCAAGTACTTCCTCGACGGGACCGCGACTGAGTGGCTGTCCGGCAGCCTGACTGGCAAGCCGGCCGTCGTGTTCACTTCCACCGGCAGCCTGCACGGCGGCCAGGAATCGACGCTGCTGTCGATGATGATCCCGCTGCTGCACCACGGGATGCTGGTCATGGGCCTGCCCTATTCGCACCCGGAACTGATGACCACCGAATCCGGCGGCGGCCCGTACGGGGCCTCGCACTGGGCCGGCCTGGACAACAACCGCCCGATCAGCGACGACGAGAAAAAGCTCGCCATCGCGCTCGGGCGCAGGCTGGCGGAAACCGTATCCCGGCTGGAGGGCGTGCGCTGATGGACAATCAAAAGATCTTCCACTGGGGCGCCGTGGCCAGCATGGCCCTCCTGATCGTCTGGTTGGTGGCGTGGGAAACCGTGGTTGCGCCGCTGCGTCCGGGCGGGACCCTGCTCGCGCTCAAGGCGCTGCCCCTGCTGCTGCCGCTGATTGGCGCGATCC
>DASWYE010000029.1:0-5347 GCA_036405115.1 Telluria sp.
TTCGACAACTACGTTGCGCAAGGAACCCTTTACCTGGACAACGTCGAGTTCGGCACGCAGAACGCCGACCTGACGCCGGGCACGCGCGGCTATGAGACGCTGCTGCATGAACTGGGCCACCTGATCGGCCTCAAGCACCCGCACGAGGTCACCGATGACAATCCGGCCAAGCTGCCGGCTGGCCAGGACGGCGCCTTCTTCACGGTCATGTCGTACACCACCTTCAGCCAGCCGGGCACGACGTTTGCGCAATACGACATCGCGGCGCTGCGCTGGCTGTACGGCGGCGACGGCCTCGGCGGCGCGCGCGGGGCAGCCGAAGGCAGCGGCATGTACCTGATGGGAACGCCATTCGTCGATACCCTGAATGGCAGCGCGCTGAGCGACCTGATTGAAAGCGGCACCGGCAACGACCTCATCAACGGCGGGGCCGGCACCGATTTCGTCAAGATCAACGTCGCGCGCCACCTGATGACGCTGACCCGTACCGCGGAAGGCTTCTCGCTGGACGACGGCGAATCGGTCGACCAGCTGGTCAACATCGAGCGCGTCCTGTACAGCAACGGCGCGGTCGCGCTGGATATCGACGGCACTGGCGGCCAGGCCTACCGTGTCTACAACGCCGTGCTGGGCCGCGCGCCGGATGCGGCCGGCCTCGGCTTCTGGCTGTCCAACATGGACAAGGGCGTCAGCCTGAGCGCAGTGGCTGGCGACATGATGACGAGCCCGGAATTCGTCGCGAATTTCGGCGCCAACCTGTCCAACCAGCAGCTGGTCGAAACCCTGTACCAGAACATCCTCGACCGCGCGCCGGAACAGGCCGGCCTGGCCTACTGGGTGGACGCGCTCAACGCCGGCACCATTTCGCAGCCCGACGCGCTGGCCTTCATCAGCGAAAGCACCGAGAACCGCAGCAGCGTCGATCCGACCATCGCCAACGGTTTCATGTACACGCCGTGGGGCTGATATTTGAACGATAATTGAACGCGGCGCGTGCGCGCCAATTCGCTTAACAGCCTGTAAATAAAGGGCGTATGCGATATGGCAACCGTTACGCTTGCTCACAAAAAGCCGATTGACACGGGCTCGTCAGGACTAAATACTTGACGAGCCCGTCCTTTCCCTGCCTGCCTTTTTGGAGCACCATGGCCCTCGTTTCCGACCTGACCAAAGTACCGCTTTCCGGCTACCTGCACATTGATGCACTGCTCGACCAGGGACCCGACTGGAATTACCTCACGCCGTATTCGAACACCATCCTGTACACCTTCTCTACCGCATCGGGCAACGAAAGCGGCCAAGTGGGGCAGGTGGCGTTCAGCGCCGCCCAGCAGCTGCACACGGTGGCGGCGATGAAATACGTGAGCCAGCTCACCGGCATCAATTTCGTGCAGACCAGCGACGGCAATGCCGCGCAGGTGCACTTTGCCAACATCGACATCACCCACAGCCCGTACACGACCGGCCTGGCCAGCTGGCGCACCTCGTATAGCTACGATCGCAGCTACCAGCTGACTTCGTACGAGGCGGAAACCTATATCTACCTCGACAACGTCCAGTTCGCGAGCCAGAACGCCGACCTGACCCCGGGCCGCGAAGGCTACGAGACGCTGTTGCACGAGATCGGCCACATGCTCGGCCTGAAGCATCCGTTCGACACCACCACCGGCAACTCGATCACGCTGCCCGACAGCCTGGACAAGCCAGCCAACACGCTGATGTCGTACGACTGGGCGCCCGCGTCCTATGCGCAGTTCAGCCAGTACGACGTGGCCGCGCTGATGTGGCTGTACGGGGGCGACGGACTGGGCGGCAAGCTCGGCACCGACACCGCCGCCCGCTACCTGGTCGGCACCCATGGCGCCGACCAGCTGAACGGCACCGCCGGCAACGACGTGCTGCGCGGCGATGGCGGCAGCGACAGCGTCAATGGCCAGGGCGGCATCGATACCGCGGCCTTTGCCAGTCCCCGCGCCAACTTCACGGTCGCGCGCTCGGGCGATGTGGTGACGGTGACGGACCGGGTGGGCGGCGGCGGCACCGACACCCTGCTGAACGTGGAGCGCATCCAGTTCGGCGACATGGCGGTGGCGGTCGACATCGACGGCAATGGGGGCGAGGCCTACCGCATCTACCAGGCCGCCTTCGACCGCGCGCCCGACACCTCCGGCGTCGGCTTCTGGATGGCAAAGCTCGACCACGGCACCACGCTGGAGTCGGTCGCCGCCGGCTTCATGGCCAGCAGCGAGTTCGTCGCGAGGTACGGCGCCGACCCGAGCAACAGCCAGTTCGTGGAAACGCTGTACCAGAACGTGCTGGACCGTGCCGGCGAAGCGGCCGGCGTGAACTTCTGGGTGACCGCACTGGACCGCGACCTGGCCACCCGGGCCGAGGTGCTGGCGCAATTCAGCGAGAGCGCCGAGAACCAGGACAACGTGGCCGCGATCATTGGCAATGGCTTCACTTACCAGCCGTACGCTGCGTAATACCAGGAGGCGGACCGGCTTCAACTATACTTCTCGTGCTTACGCTAAGGGAAATATGGAAAACATCGAGAACCGCCTGGTCGACATCGAACTCAAGCTGGTGCAGCAGGAGGACCTGGTCGACACGCTCAACAAGACCGTGTACGAGCAAAGCCGCCGCATCGACCAGCTCGAGGCGATGCTTGCCAAACTGGCCGACCACGTGCGCAACAACATGCACAGCGGCCCCAACACCATCCTCAACGAAAAACCCCCGCATTACTAACCGGATAAATGGAGTCTGTCCCCATTTTTCTTGTCCCATCTTTCTGCAAGAGAGGCTTATGAATCGTCCACACATGTTCGTGATCGCCGCCAGCCTGGCGATTGCCGGAACCGCTTTCGCCGCCCCCGTTGCCCCGGCCGTCCTCGACGCCTCCAATCCGTTCGCCAGGCCAAGCACGCTGCCGTTCCAGTACCCGGCGTTCGACAAGATCCGTGACGAGCATTACACGCCTGCGTTCAACGCCGGCATGGCGCACCAGCTGAAGGAAATCCGTGCGATTGCGGACAACCGCCAGGCGCCGACGTTCGAGAACACCATCGTCGCGATGGAAAAATCCGGCCAGCTGCTGAACCGCGTGACCGCCGTGTTCTCCAACCTGCAAGGCGCCAACACCAATGACCGCCTGGACGCGATCGACACCGAGATGTCGCCGAAGCGCGCCGCCCATGCGGACGCGATCTTCATGGATCCGAAGCTGTTCGCGCGCGTGAAGGCCCTGTACCAGAAGCGTGATGCGCTCAAGCTGGGCGCCGAGGAAAAGCACCTGCTGGAGCGCTACCACACCGATTTCGTGCGCGCCGGCGCCAACCTGTCGGATGCGGACAAGGCGAAACTGAAGGCGCTGAACGCCGGCATCGCGACGCTGCAAAGCCAGTTCACCCAGAACGTGCTGAAGGAAACCAATGCGCTGGCGCTGGTGGTCGATACGCGCGAGGAGCTGGCCGGCATGAGCGACGCCGCCATCGACGCCGCTGCAGCCGCCGCCGCGAAGAGCGGCAAGCCAGGCAAGTATGAGATCGCCCTGATGAACACGACCGGACAGCCGCCGCTGGCGGTGCTGACCAACCGCGCCGTGCGCGAGCGCCTGATGGCGCTGTCGATGCAGCGCGGCAGCCGTGGCGGCGAGTTCGACAACCGCGAGCTGGTGAAGAAGCTCGTCAAGCTGCGCGCCGAGAAGGCGGTCCTGCTGGGCTACGAGAACTACGCCGCCTACTCGCTGGAGGACCAGACCGCAAAGACGACGGCCGCAGTCAACGGCCTGCTCGCCGAGCTGGCAAAACCCGCGGTCACCAATGCGCGCCGCGAAGCCGCGGACCTGCAGGCGATTGTCGATGCGGAGAAGGGCGGCTTCCAGCTCGGCGCCGCTGACTGGTACCACTACACCGACAAGCTGCGCGCCCAGCGCTACTCGTTCGACGAGAACCAGCTCAAGCCCTACTTCGAGCTCGACAATGTGCTGGTGAAGGGCGTGTTCTTCGCCGCGAACAAGCTGTACGGCCTGTCGTTCAAGGAGCGCCACGACCTGCCGGTGTACGACCCTGACGTGCGCGTGTTCGACGTGTTCGACACCAACGGCAAACCGCTGGCGGTGTTCATCGCCGACATGTACGCGCGCCCGAACAAGCGAGGCGGCGCATGGATGAACGAATACGTGTCGCAGAACACGCTGCTGGGCACGCGCCCGGTCGTGGGCAACCACCTCAACATCCCCAAGCCGCCGAAGGGCGAGCCGACCCTGCTGACTTTCGACGAAGTGCGTACCACCTTCCACGAATTCGGCCACGCGCTGTACGGCATGCTGTCGGAGGTGAAGTACCCGCGTTTCTCGGGCACCAACGTGCCGCGCGACTTCGTCGAGTACCCGTCGCAGGTCAACGAGATGTGGGCGGTGTGGCCGGAGGTACTGGCCAACTACGCGAAGCATTACAAGACCGGCGCCGCGATGCCGCAGGAGCTGCTGGACAAGGTGGTGGCCTCGAAGAAGTTCAACCAGGGCTTCATGACCACCGAGTACCTGTCGGCGTCGCTGCTGGACCAGCGCTGGCACCAGATCAAGCCGTCCGAAGTGCCATCCGACGTGCTGGCCTTCGAAGCGCAAGCGCTCAAGGACGCGGGCGTGGACTTCGCGCCGGTGCCGCCGCGCTACCGCACCACCTACTTCTCGCACGCCTTCTCGGGCGGCTATGAAGCCGGCTACTACTCCTACCTGTGGAGCGAGAAACTGGACGCGGACACGGTCGAGTGGTTCAATGAAAACGGCGGCCTGCTGCGCAAGAACGGCGACCACTTCCGCAAGACGCTGCTGTCGCGCGGCGGCACCGCGGACGCGATGGACCTGTTCCGCAATTTCCGCGGTCGCGACGCGAAAATCGATGCCCTGCTCGAGCGCCGCGGCCTCACAACCGAAAAATAATCGGGGGGCGAAGGTAGTGCATGCATAACCACCGTCATCCCCGCGGACGCGGGGACCCCTGCTGAGTATGCCGTCCCTTGCACGGCGTTCTTCCCGATAGCTCAGCAGGAGTCCCCGCGTGCGCGGGGATGACGGTGGTGCGACGCAACCGCTAGCTGTTACAACATGCATACATTCTTGGCAGTGACTCCGCTGCCGCACCCTGCTACCATCGAATTCTCATCAGTCCTGCCTGAAGGAAGAATCAATACATGAACCGCCCACAACTGCTCATCCTTGCCGCCAGCCTCGCCTTCGGCGGCGCCGCCCATGCAGCCGCCCCTGGCGCCCATGACCATGCGCACGCGCATGCCAAGCCGGCCGTCGCCATCGACGCATCGAACCCGTTCGCCAAGCCGAGCA